>DASVWO010000378.1:0-21554 GCA_036393165.1 Polyangiaceae bacterium
GCACCCTCGTGCTCCTGACGTACGACGAGGGCGGAGGGTTCTTCGACCACGTCGCGCCTCCGCCGACGAGCTCCGTCGACAACGAGCCCTATGGCACGCGCGTGCCGACGATCGCCATCGGCCCCTTCGCGCGGGCCGGCACCATCTCGCACGTCGTGATGGAGCACTCGAGCATCGTGAAGTTCATCGAGTACAACTGGCTGAAGGGCAAGACGGGCCAGCTCGGCGGGCGCGACGCGCAGGTGGCCAACATCGGGAGCCTGCTCGATCCGAAGGCGGGCGTGCCGGAGAACTGACGGCCGTCACATCCCGTAGTCTTTCGCCAGCACCTGCAGGCGCGACAGCGGGATGTCCTGCAGGACGGAGTACGACGGCGCGCCTGCGAAGATCGCGTCGTACGGGTTGGTCGTCGTGTTGTGGGCCGCCATGTACGGGCGCGGATCCTCCGCCTGGAGGTCCACGGCGCCGGAGGTGTCGGTCAGGATCATGCCGTAGTCCTGCATCGCCTTCGCGATGATCCGCTCGGCGGGGTTGGGCAGCGTCGTGACGTCGAACGTCGGATCGAGGCGCACGCGCTGTCCCTCCATCAGGATGTCGGGGTCCGCCGTGTTGCCGTCGGTGCGGTTCGCGGGCCAGCTGAAGACGCCGGCCTGGGTGCGAACGGTCGCGATGTTGAGCGTGTGGCGGATGACGCCCGCCTGGAGCTCGTCGATGCGGATGAGGAAGCCGAGCAGCGGCAGCCCGGAAGCCGTCGCGCCGAGCCCCGACGGGAAGATGCCCGGGTCGGTCGAGACATGCTGGATGGTGCCGCCCCAGCACGCGCTCCACTGCCCGCTGGTCTGCGAGGCGACCCAGAACTCCCACTCCTCGTCGGCCGAAGGGTCGTAGATGGTGATCTCGCCGTCGGTCCCCATCGACTGCACCATGCCCGGCGCGGTCGGCACGTTCATCAGCACGGGCGCGAAGCTGGGCGGCAGCGACCCCTTGTTCTGGCAATCGTCGAAGGTCCAGTTGGTGGACGGCGTGCCCGCCGGCACGGTGTAGATGGGGCTCGAGTACGTGTCGGTGTTGATCGAGAACGTCCCGTAGTTGTTCTTCTCGTCCGACTGGATGTTGGCGACGATTGCCGCCGAGTTGGAAGCGAGCGGTGCGTTCGCCGGAAGCGGCGTGCACCAGGGTCCGCTGGCAGCAAAGGGCACGTTGCACGCAGGTGCGGCGCCGTCGGCCTTCGAGGCATCGCTTCCAGGCACCGGGGCGTCGGCGTGGGCGTCGGTCGGCGCGCTCGAGTCGCCTGCGGACGCGTCGGCGTCTCCGGCTCCCGCATCGGACTCGGCGTCTGCCGGCGGTGACGCGGCATCGGACGACCCGGTCGATGCGGCGCTGCCCGACCCGCACGAGCAGAGCACGAGCGCGAGCACGCACGAAGGGGCCGGGCGAGGCATCGTCGGCGAAAAGTATCCCACGTCCCGGACCTGGCTGGCGCTTCGCAGTCACATTCCGCCGGCGCGCCCGGTCTTCCATGCATGGCTCTCCGACTCCTCGCTCTCGGCGCCACCGGCCACATCGGGACGCACGTCCTCGATCTCGCGCTCGCTCGCCGACATCGGGTCACGGCGTTCGTGCGCTCGCCTGACAAGATCCGCCGCAACGACCCTTCGCTCTCGGTCATCCAAGGAAGTCCGTTGTCCACGGAGGCGCTCGCGCACGCGCTGCGGGGGCACGACGCCGTGCTCTCCTCCATCGGTCCGCCGCCACGCGAGGCGTTCCGGCCGAGCACCCTGATGGCCGAATCGGCCGCGGCCACCGTGGCCGCGATGTCCATGGTGGGCGTGAAGCGGCTGCTCGTCGTGTCCGCAGCGGTGCTCTTTCCCGATCGTCGCATGAGCTTTCGCTTCTTCCGGTGGCTGCTGCGCCAGCACGCGCGGGACTTGCTCGCCATGGAGGCCGTCGTGCGGGCGACCGATTTCGACTGGACGATCGCGCGACCGCCGCGGCTCCTGAAAACGCAGGACGAGTCGTACCGCTGGGAGTGCGCGAGACTGCCCGCTGGAGCGTGGAGCATGTCGTACAGGGCGGTCGCCGCATTCCTGCTCGACAGCGTCGAGCGGGGCTCGCACGCGCGCGAGATCGTCGGGCTCGCGGACGGAGGGGCGGCGTGATGCTCTACGTCGTCGCCATCGTCGCTCACGTGCTCGTGGCGGTGCTCGCCATCGGTCTCGTCGGCGCCATCCCGCTCACCGCGCGTCTGGCCCGGCTGTCGTCGGGGAAGGTCGTCGGAAGCGAGAGAGTCCTCGCCGCGCTGCTGCGCGCGACGCAGATCGGGTTCGTCGCGATGCTTCTCACGGGGGTGCTGCTCGATCTCTCGGCCGCCGGCGCGTTCCACCGGGCGGCGTGGTTCAAGGCGGCGATCGCGGTGCTCGTCCTCACCGGTTTCGCACACGCGCGCGCGAGGGCCGCGCTCCGGAAGGAAGACGCGCTGGCTCTCGTCGAGCGGTGGGGATGGGCCATGTGCGCGCTGGTCGCGCTGATCACGATCCTCATGCAGATGAAGCCCTTCTCATGAGCGCTGCGCCTCACACGGACCTGGTCGAAGCGTTCGAGTCCAGCCGGTCGGACCTGGTGGCGCTCGCGTACCGCATGCTGGGCGACATGGCGCGCGCCGAAGACATGGTGCAGGAGGCGTGGCTGCGCTGGAGCCGTCACGGCGAGACGGTGGAGTCGCCGAGGGCGTTCCTCGTCACGATCGTCACCCGCCTCTGCCTCACGGAGCTCGACTCGGCCCGCATGCGTCGAGAGCAGAGCCGCGCGGACCGGTTGCCCGAGCCCGTGGCGATAGACGAGTCGAGCCTCCATCGGCTCGAGACGATCGATCAGGTGTCGATGGCGCTCCTCTTCTGCCTTCAGCGGCTCAAGCCGGCCGAGCGCGCCGTCCTCCTGCTGCACGACGTCTTCGATTTCGACCACGCGGCGATAGGGGCTCTGGTCGGCAAGAGTCCGGCGGCGTGCCGCAAGCTTCTCGAGAGGGCGAGGCAGAGCATCGCCGAGGAGCGCCGGACGATTGCGGCGTCGCAGGAGGAGCACCAGCGGCTTCTCCGCGCGTTCGTCGCGGCGGCGCGCGCCGGAGACGCGGAGGCCCTGGTCGAGCTCCTCGCGAGCGACGCCGTGATGGTCAGCGATGGTGGGCCGAACGGCGTGTCGGATGCGGGCGGCTTCCGCAACTTGCCGCGTCCCCTGCGCGGCTCGGCGCGCATCGCCGCGTTCATCGCCAGCGCGTCGCGCCGCAACGGCGGGGGCCTCGGCGCCGAGGAACGACAGCTCAACGGGCGCCCTGCGGTCGTGTTCTTCCGCGGCGAGCTGCCCTTCGCGGCTCTGCTCGTCGCGATCGCCGGCGGAAAGATCCGGCGGGTCTTCTTCCACGCGGATGTCTCGCGCCTTCGTTACCTGGGTGGCAGTCCTTCGACGGGTGCGCCCGGAGCGTGAGACGAGTCGGCGGTCTGGGCCAGCTCGCTGCGATCCACCTTGCCGTTTCGGGTGCGCGGCAGCGCCGGAAGCGCGACCACGTCGTCGACGATCATGTAGCGAGGGAGCCGCTCGGCACAGTGACGCTTCACGTCCAGCAGGCGCGGCGCCTCGCGACCCGCTTTCGGCACGACGAACGCTACGAGCCGGGCGCTCGCGCCGTGTCCGGCGACGATCACGGCCGCCTCGTGGACGCTCTCGTGCTGACCGAGCGTCGCCTCGACGTCGCCGAGCTCGATGCGGTGGCCGCGCACCTTCACCATGGAGTCGAGGCGGCCCAGGTACTCGTAGGTGCCCTCTTCGTCGACGCGCAGGACGAGATCGCCGGTGCGATAGGGAGCGTCACCCAGTGGTGGCTTGCCCCAGTAGCCGATCATGCGGGTCGGCCCGGTGACGAGCAGCTCGCCCTCCTCTCCCACGCCGGCGACGCGGCCCTCGCGCGTCTCGGCCCATACCCGGTCCCCCGAGCATGCGCGGCCGATGGGCACGGGCCTGTCGCGCGCGGGATCGATGCCGCGCACCTCGTGGAACGTGCAGACGTTCGTCTCGGTCGGACCGTAGAGATTGAGGTATCGCGCCGCGGGGTGCGGCCACCGCTCGAACAGGCGGCGCAGGTGGGCGATCGGAAATGGCTCTCCGGCGAAGCAGAAGGCGCGGATGGGGCAGCTCTCGAGCGCCAGCAGGCCGCCCGTGTCCATCATCATCGTCAGGACGGTGGGGACCGAGTACCAGATGGTGACCCGGCGGCTCTGCACGAAGTCGACGAGCACGCGGGGCACGAACGACGCGCCATCGGGAATGACGTGCACCGAGGCGCCGGCGAGGAAGGCGGCGTAGACGTCGAGCACGCTGAGGTCGAAATGGAACGGCGCGTGGTTGGCGAACCGGTCGTCGGCCGTCGCTTGGAGCTCGCTCGCCGCCCAGCAGACGAAGGCGAGGGCGTTGCGATGGCTGATGGCCACCCCTTTCGGAGTACCCGTCGAGCCCGACGTGTAGAGGATGTACGCGAGGTCGTCCTCGGATGAAGGTTCGACCGCGACGGGAGCGTCCGAGTCCGAGCTCATCGTCTCCACGTCGAGGTTCGGGATCTTCTCGAGCGGCCCGGTCAGGACGCGGACGGCGCGCTCGTTGCTCGCGATCAACGCCGCCATCGAACAGTCCTCGACGATGGCGCGGATGCGCGGCGCGGGACTCAGAGGATCCAGCGGCACGTACGCCGCCCCGAGGCGAAGGACCGCCTGCATCGCGGCGATCGTGTCCACCGACTTCTCGCGCCAGATGCCGACGCGATCGCCCTTCGATACGCCGAGGCCCTGCAGCGCGTGTGCAATCCGGTTCGCGCGCGCGTCGAGGGCTTCGTACGTCGCTTCGGCTCGAGGGTCGGTCACCGCCAGGCGCCGAGGGTGCGCGGAGGCTTGCCGCGAGAGCAGCTCGTGCAGGAAGCGAGGCCCGCTCACTTGCGCGCCGTGAGCTGTTCGTTCGCAGGACGAGGCGGCGTCGAGGAGTCGCCCAGAGAGGTGCGGAGCAGGAGCGGGTGCTCTCGCTGGATGCGCTGGATGATGGCGCGACCTTGGTCGCTCGCCTCGAACTGCGCCAGCCCGGTGATGCCGCCCTCCAGCTCCACCGCGCGCTGCGTCGCCTTGTCCGCGGCGCGGTCGGCGAAACCCGCGGCCAGGAAACCGGCCGCAGCGCAGAGCACGCCCGCCACCGCGGTGAGCGCGGCGATCGATGGCCGACCGAGCGCGAACGCGACGGCGACCGCGACGAGCCCACCGGTCGCCGAGAGCCACGCGGCGACCGTGAACGCGCGCTTCTGCGCTCGCTTGCTGCGCGCCTCGACGCGAACGGCCGTGAGGCGCGCCCGCGGGGCCTTGCCGAACATCACGAACAGGCGACGCTCCTCGACGCGCGCCGCGAGATACGCCTCGCCGTCGGCGCGACTCGCGTGGCGGTCGAGCATGTTGGACGCGACGCGGAGCCGCACGAAGGCCGAGGTCCACGCATCGGTTCGGCCCCGCTGGTTGAGCGGGTTCACGTCGAGCTCCTGGACCATCGAGAGATACTCGCGGGCCAGGAGCGCCGCCGCGAAGGGATCCTGCTCGAGCACGCTGTCGACCCGCTTGGCCATCCGCTCGGCGTCGGCCAGCGCCTCTTCGAGCCGCGAAACGCCACGAGGCGGCCGCGACGATCCCGTGCGCGTCATCCGCCACGGGTCGGGTCGAGAAGAGGGGGGCTTCGTCCTGGCGTTCGCCATGCGCTACCGCCGCGTCCCCGGGGCGTAGCACGTCTTCCGATCTCGCGGCCTGAAACGGGGGCTACAATGAGCGGGTGGGGAGTCGCGCGGCACCGCTCCTGCTCGTCGCCGTGGCCTGCGGCAGCGGCGCATCGGCCGGAAGTGCGGGGGGACCGGAAGACTCCGGCGGCGCGGACTCCACCGCACCCATCGATGGCGCCACCGACTCGAGCGCGAACGACTCCTCGTTGCCGGGCGATGGCGGACCCGTCGACTCGGCAGCGAACGACGGCGGGCGCGGCGACGGCTCCGCGTCGGACGCGGGTGCAGGCGATGGCTCCGTGGATGCGGGCTCGGTCTACACGGACATCACGGACCCCGCGAACTGGGAGGTCGTGCGACCCGGCACCGCCGGCACGATGGGCGCCGCGTTCGACGGCCGCTACGTCTACTACGGGCCGCACAACGACATGCTCGCGTGGCGGTACGACACGCAGGGCGCGTGGGACGGCGGCGCGTGGGAGGCCTTCTCGCTGCCGAGCGCCTCGGGCACCGTCTTCGGCGACAGCAACGGCAAGTACGTCTACTTCGTCCCCTACGGCTCGACGGCTGTGCGCGTCGACTCCACCGCGTTCGAGGACGCCGGCGCCTGGACGTCGTACGACCTGACGACGACGGTGCCCGGCGCGGGCGGCGCGTGGGGCGGCACCTTCGACGGGCGCTGGTTCTATGTCGGCGTGGGGGCGGGCTCGCCGTCGAAGTCCTACGTCATGCGGTACGACTCGACCGCCTCCGACTTCAGCGCGTGGGAAGCGTTCGACACGTCGGTCCTCTCGCTCGGGCCCGACGCCGGCGTGAGCGCGCTGACCTCCCCCGGCACCGACGGCAAGTACGTCTACTACTGCGGTGCCGTGGCCGGCTCGGGCACCATCGGCGGAGCGGTCGTCGCGCGCTTCGACATCACGGGAACCTTCACCGACCCGGCGGCGTGGGAGACCTACGACGTGGGCGCGATCAAGGCGAGCCTCGCCTCGTGCACCGGCACCATCTTCGACGGGCGGTACCTCTACTTCGTGCCGGACAACTACAGCCTCGCCGCCGACACGGTGGCCCGTTACGACACGGCGGCGCCGTTCGCCGTCGCGTCGTCGTGGAGCTTCTTCGACATCTACAACCTGACGCCCAACTCGTTCCGGTACATGGGCGGCACCTTCGACGGGCGCTACGCCTACTTCGTTCCCTTCGACACGACCCTCGTCGTGCGCGTGGACACGACGGCGCCGTTCACGGCGAAGACGTCGTGGAGCACGTTCGACATGGGGACCCTCGGCGGCACGAGCTCGGCGGGGGCGGCGTTCGACGGGCAGTACGTCTATTTCGCCCCCTACGGAACGGGCAACACGGCGACGTACACGCGCTTCAAGGCACGGACGACGCCGTCGACGCCTCCGAAGCTGGCGAGTGGATCGCTCTAGAAGGCCCAGCCGAGGGCGCCGTCGAGCAGCGGGCGAAAGCCGGTGAGGGCAGACACGGCGCTCGCGTCGCCGCCGATGGGCCGATCGATCGCGGCGCCGGCGCCGACGCGAACCGTGAACCCCACGGGCAGCGTCCATTCCCAGCCTAAGGTCGCGCCGATGCCGGCGACGTCGGCGTGAGACCCGGCGGACCAGGCATGCGCCGCGAAGAGCCTCGGGTGCAGGTAGAAACCGTGCAGCGCGACCCCCTGAGGAAAGAGAGGCACACCGAGGCTGCCGCTCGCGCCCGTGACGGGGCCCGCGGCGAGCACGTCCGCCTCGAGGCTCACGGCCGCGACGTCCCCGAGCAGCAGATCGCCTTCCGCGCCGATCGCGCCGAAGAGCAACGAGGCGGGGTTCGTGAGCAGCGCGAAGCTCCGGGGACCGCCGTCGTCGAACGCGTCGGGGTGATCCGTCTCGACGTCGGTCCGCGTTTCCGGGGCGGCGAGAACGTCGGCGGACAGGGCAGTGAGGGCCATTGCGGCGGGCAGGGCGATCATTCCGAGCTTCATGCCCCCCTATCGGTCGTCCGCGCCAAGAGTTGCGTCTCTGGGTAACCTGGGCCCGATGACGAGCCGCGTCGCGCGCGCCCTGCTCCCGGTCGCCCTCGTGGCCGCCGTCCACGGCGCCGCCCTGCCCGTCCAGGCGCAGCCGCGGCCCAGTGGTGCGCAGCCGTCGCGGGACCTCGTGCAGCGAGGGCGCGACCTGTACGAGGACCAGCGCTACGAAGAGTCGATCCAGACGCTCTCGGGCGCGCTCGTCCGCCCCGGCAACACGCGCGCCCAGCGCATCGAGATCTACCGGCTGCTGGCCTTCGACTACATCATCCTCGGCCGCAA
Organism: Polyangiaceae bacterium; assembly: GCA_036393165.1. Lineage (GTDB taxonomy): Bacteria > Myxococcota_A > Polyangia > Polyangiales > Polyangiaceae > Palsa-1150. The sequence continues at coordinate 8,106 of DASVWO010000378.1, forward strand.
GGACGAGGCCGACGCCGCCGTGCGCGCCCTCCTCTCGCTGCAGCCGGACTTCGAGCTGCCAAAGAACGAGTCCCCGCGCTTCCGCGACTTCTTCGCGTCCACGCGCGCCCGCTGGGAGGCCGAGGGACGTCCGGGGCTCGTCACCGAGCAGACCGCGCCGCGCCCCGTATCGCTCAAGCACGCCTCGCCCTCGGAAGCGAAGGCCGACGAGGAGATCCCCCTGGCCGCGCAGCTCGACGATCCCGACCACCGCGTCGCCGGCGTCGCGCTCTTCTACCGCACGGGATCGAGCGGAAAGTACGCCGAGACGGCCGCGCGGGTCGACCCGGCGGACGGCGCCGTGCGCGCCTCCATCCCGCCGTCGGCGGTGAGCGCCCCCTACGTCGCGTACTACCTGCTCGCGCGCGACAAGAGCGGTCTGCCGCTCGCGTCGAGCGGCGACGCGGACGCGCCGCTGCGCATCCCCGTGCCCGAGAAGTCCGCGGGATGGGTGCTCCCCGTCGCCATCGGTGGGGGCGTGCTCGGCGCCGCCGGGATCGTCGTCGGCAGCCTCGCCCTCGCCGGCGCGTTCAAGGGCGGCGGCGGATCGGCGAGCAAGGGCCAGTCCACGGTCAACATCGGAGTCATGACGTTCAGATGACGGAGACCCCGCGCTACCCGTACGTGGCCGTCGACGTGCCCGAGAGCGAGGCGGAGGAGGCGGGTGCTCTCCTCTTCGAGCTCGGCGCCGGCGGCGTGGAGCAACGCGACGCGACGACGCTGGCGCGCGGAGCGGCCGGGAGCGTGACGCTCGTGGCGAGCTTCGAGACGCACGAGGAAGCGCGCGCCGCCATGACCGAGCTGCCGCCCGCGTGGTCGCCTCGCGTCGAGGAGGTCGTGGGCGACGCGTGGCGCGACGCGTGGAAGGAGCACTTCGAACCGTTCCGCATCTGCGCCGGAGTCCTCGTGTGCCCACCCTGGCGCGAGGTGAAGGCGGCCTCCGGCGAGCACGTCGTGATCCTCGAGCCGGGCCGCGCCTTCGGCACGGGGCTGCACGAGACGACGAGCCTCGTGGCCGAGGTGCTCCGCGACACGCCGCTCTCCGGCGCACGCGTGCTCGACGTGGGATGCGGCAGCGGCGTGCTCGCCCTCGTGGCGCTGGCGCTGGGCGCGACCGAGGCGCGCGCCATCGACGTGGACCCGGACGCCGTGGCCGTCACGCGCGAGAACGCCGCGCGCAACGCCGCGGGGGATCGCCTCGTCGCGGACGACACGCCGGTGGAGAGGGTCACCGACGCGTACCCCGTGGTGCTCGCGAACATCGAGGCGCGCACCCTCGGGCAGCTCGCGCCTGCGATCGTCGCTCGTGTCGCGCCCGGCGGCCGCCTCGTGCTGAGCGGGATACTCGCGGAGCACGTCGCGCCGGACCAGCTCGCGCACGTGCGGCAAGCGTACGCGGCGCTCCGCGAGCGCGAAGTGCGCCGCAAGGGCGAGTGGATCGCCGTGGTCTACGAGCGATGATCCGCGCGCCCGTACCGGGCCTCTCCCCGGGCGAGCGCCGCCTCGAGGGCGCTCTCGCGCATTACCTGGTGCGCGTGCTTCGACTTCGCGCCGGCGACGCCTTCGTCGCCTTCGATCCCGCGAGCGCCGAGGAGTCGGATGCCACCACCGTATGGGCCGACGACGACGCGATCACCGTGCGCTTCGGCCCCCTTCGCCCTGGCGCCGCCCGCGCCGCTCGCGAGGTCACCTGGATCCAGGGGCTCGCCAAGGGCGACAAGGTCGACGCCGTCGTGCGCGACGCGACCGAGCTCGGAGCGACCCGCTTCGTCGTCGCCGTCACGCGCCGGAGCGTCGTGAAGCTCGACGCCACACGCGCCGCCGAGCGCCAGGCCCGCTGGGCGCGCATCGCGCAAGAAGCCGCGCGCCAGTGCGGCCGCGCCGACACCCCGCGCGTCGAATCCCCGTGCGCGTGGAGCGACGCCCTGACGCTCGCCGCCGACGCGTCCTCGCGCTTCGTCCTCTGGGAGCGCGCGACCGATCCACTCGGCCCTGCCCTTCTCGCGTCGCTGTCCAGCACGGGCGCCCTCGCCTTCGCGTGCGGCCCCGAGGGCGGCCTCGAGGACCGCGAGGTGGACGAAGCCCGCGCCGCCGGATGGACCATCGCCTCCCTCGGCCCCCTCGCGCTTCGCACCGAGACCGTCGCCGCCGCCGTCCTCGGCGCCGTGCGCGTCTGGACTGGTTAGGCGAACCGCGACGCGAGCGCGCTCTGCAACGCCTCGCTCTCCACGAACAGGCGTCCGAGGTCGCGCGGCAGGTTGCGCAGCGGCTCGACGGGGCTCGCCGTGTCGAGATTCAGTGCGGCCACCGCGTCCTTCAGCGCGGGCGACGAGCGCGTGTACTTGCGCTCCACGTCGCGGAAGAGCGCCCTCGCCGCCGACCAATCGGGCCCGCCATCGCTCCGCAACCCGTTGGTGATCGCCCCCAGCAGCGTGACGACGCTCGCGCACCAGGCGTAGCTGCCCCGCACCTGCGCTTCGAACGGGGCGCCCGGACGCGTCCACGCGTTCAGCCTCTCGTCTGCCGCATCGCAGTAAAGCTCGTAGAGCGCGTCGCGCACCCCCTCGGCCTGCGCCGCGAGCCCCCGCACCGTCGCCGCCATCGCCCCGGTGGCCCCCCCGTCCAGGAGCTGGTCCAGCCACGCCAGACCCGACGCGAGCCCCATGTGTGCGTCCAGCCACCATTCGAGGCCCTGGACCAGCGTCTCGTGCTCGAAGGGGGGCGGAGGCAACGTGGAGGGGGCGGGAGCCCCGTCCGGCCCCTCGTCCTGGCGCTGCATCGGCGACTTGAACCGCGTGTAGGACGACGTCCGGTTCGGGAGCGCCGCGAGCCGTTTCGAGTCGCGGCGTACGGGGGACTTCGTCGATGCCATCGCTGGGGGCTCCTCGCTCCTCTTGCTACGTCCGAAGCGGGTAAGAGTGTCCGCCCTATCACGAAGCAATTGACGTACCTCTTCCGCGGGCGATGCAATGACGCGGCTTTGGCCTCCCTTGCGCATTGCAACCTTTGCGGGCTTCTGACCAAAGGTGTGTGGGGCTATATCGGGTGAACCCGGTGCTCGAACGAATCGCCCTACACCAGACGCGCCTCCACACGCCGGGCCTGGGGCTCGACGCCAAGGGCGTGGCCCTCGGGGCCAAGGGCCTCGTGCTGCTGCCGTCGATCGACCGGCTCGTGGCGTTCCTCGCGGTGTACACGCGCGAGCGCTCGCTCGAGGACCTGATGCCGAGCCTGGTGATGCACGTCGTCCGCTCGAAGCTGGGGACGCGCGAGATCACGCTGGAGGTCGCCGCCGAGTCGAGCGACCGGATGGACCGGCTGGCGGACACGGCGCGGCTGGTCGGCGGGTTCGCCTTCACGGGCACGTCGCGCCACTTCGTGCAGTACCGCGACGCCGCTGCCCCGTTCGGGTACGACGCGACCGAGCTGCTGTCGACCGACGCGGCGCTGCTCCTCTATCACGATCGCTTCTCGCAGACGTACGACGTGGAGCGGCCCATCGGGCTGCGTCCGCTCCTGCTGCGGCTGATGCCGCACGTGGATCCTTCCACGAAGGACGAGCCGGGCCTGCGCATTCTCGTGGCCGAGCAGGGACTGGGGCCGGCCCTCGTGCACTACCTCGTGCGTTCGCGCGTGGAGGGGGACGTCGGCGTGGCCGAGTGGCCGCCCGAGAGCGCCTTCGACGACGCGCCGGTGCGCCGCTGGGTGCTGCGCGTGCCGGAGCTGCCCGATCGCATGCGGCAGCTCGTGCACGGCACGCCGGGCATCACGGCGTTCGTGCCGGTGGGACCGGGCGTGGCCGTCGAGGCGGGGTACCGGCATCCGATCGAGCTGCGCGCGTGCCCGGTGTTCGAGGCGGCGGGCCTCGTGCTCGTGCGCGGACGCGGCGACGAGCCGTGGGCGATCGCGAAGCTGCCGCCGATGGGCGCGCTGTCGGCGTTCGCGCGCGTCGAGCTGCGGGCGACCGGAGGCGAGGCGTCGGTCGCCACGGGCGCGGCGCCGGCCGAGACGGTGCGCGTGCCACTCCGCGTGACGCCCTCGTCGGGGCCGTGGCGCAACGTGACGGCCACGTGGGTCGCGCCCGAGCAGCTCCCGCTGCTCCGCAAGCTCGCGTACGCGCTCCCGCACGCGACGGTGGCGCAGGCGCGCATCGCGGTGACGACGCGCGGGGCCTTCGTGCGGTCGGCGGCGGGGATCGAGGCGGTGCCGCTCGGCACCTTCTTCGTCGAGGTGCACCCGGGGCTCTACGTGCCGGCGGGGCACGAGGTCACGCCGGCCGTGGCGCCCGAGGTGCTCGCGCGCGCGCTGGCAGCGCCCGCGTCGCAGGTGCTCTTCCTCACGACGCAGGGCCGGGCGATCACGGTGGAGGACGGGGCGTTCGTGCCGCTCGAGACGGCGCTGCTCGAGGCGCCGCCGTGGGAGCCCGTGGTGGCCGAGGCGATCGAGCGCGCGCTCGACGAGGAGCCGCTGCGCCTCGAGGTGACGTCGGCGGGCATGATGCCCCTGCGCGGCGTCGAGCCGCAGCAGGGCTGAGGGGGCGCGCGGTGGCGGCGAACCCGGGCGAGATCGCGAAGCGGCTCTTCGAGGGCGTCATGGGACCGCTCGTGCTCGGAGGCGCGCTGCGCCCGGGCCACGCGATCGGCGCGCGCGCTGCGCTGGCGCTCGGCGGCGACGGAACGATGGACGGCCTGGACGCGAGCTTGTTCGACCGCGTGCAGACGGCACGGGTGCGGCGCGCGCGCATGCTCACGCCGGTGGACACGGTGGACCTGCCCGCGCCGCCCGAGTGGGCGATGGCGGCGGCGCTCCACGACGTGCTGCAGTCGGCCAATCCGTCGCTCGACGCGGCGCTGCGCCGGAAGGCCGCGGCGCGCATCCTCGAGCTCGCGCACCAGACGCTGGAGCGCGTGCCGCCGCCGGCGCACGCCGGCGACGCCCTGTCGCGACACACCTGGTTCGCGCGCGTGCTCGATGTGGCGCGCGAGGACACCTCGGTTTCCTGGTGGACGGGCTCGCGCGTCTTTCGCGGCGTGCCGCCTCCGGGGCGACTGAAGGCGTGGCCCAACCTGCGACGCGTGAACGTCGTGACGACGCCGCGTCCGCTGCTCGAGCTCGAGCCGCTCGCGGTGGACCGGGAGAAGCTCGCCGAGGCGGTGACCCTCCTGCTCGCGCGCACGCCGCTGACGGATCTCGCGACGTGCGCGCGCACGGCGCCGCCGTTCGCGTGGAGCGAGGGCACGCTGGCGCTCGTCGGCACGCGCGCCGGGCGTACCCTGGCGCTTCGTGCGCTCGCGCGGGTCGCGGTAACGTGGGTCGACGTGGCCCTCGGCCGGGCGACCCGCGAGCTCCTCACGCACAAGCGCGCGACGGCGGCTCCTGCGATCGCGCTGCTCGCCGAGCGCACGCTGGCCCTCGCGCAGACGGCTCCGGGTTCGCTCGGCGGCCGCCCCGACGGCGCCTTCGCGCGCGGCCTCGGCGCGGCCGCGGCGCTGCGGATGCTGCGTGCGGAGGACTCCGAGTGGCCCGAGGACGAGCGCCGCCGCCTCATCCGCGTGCTCGAGTCGGCCGCGCGCACCGACGCCGTGCGCGAGGCCGCGGCGATGCTCGAGGGCGCATCTTGAGGAGGAGAGCGGCGGTCGCCTCGGTCCTGGTCGCGTCCCTTCTCGCGGGGACGCGCGCGCACGCCCAGACCACGGCCCAGTGCGAGCAGAGGCTGAACGATGTCCGCAAGGTGCTCGACGACGACGCGCGACGCACGCGCGTCTGGTACTGGGCGTGGATGGGCATCGGCAGCTCGCTCTTCGTCGGGCAGACGGTGCTCGCCGCGGTGACGACCGGCAACCCGCAGAAGGACTTCGCCGTCGGCGCCTTCGCCAGCGCGTTCGTCCCGACGATCCTGCTCCTTCACCCGCCTCTCGTGCTCTCGGACGCGAATCGCCTGCGCGATCGCCTCGCCCTCACCACGGTCGAAGGCCGCGTCGGCGACCCGTGCATCGCGGTCAATCGCGCGGTCGATCTGCTCTCGCGCGACGCCGACGACGAGGCGCTCGAGACGTCGTGGCTGAACCACGTGTTCGTCATCGGCGGCAACATCTTCCTCGGCGCCGTGCTCGGCGTCGGCTTCCACGACTGGGCTGGCGCCGCGAAGCAGGCCATCGGCGGCACCATCGTCGGTGAAGCCCAGATCCTCACCTTCCCGGGCGGCGCCCTGAAGGCCCGTGCCCTGGGCCTCACGGCCACCTGGTGAGCGGGGCTCAGCTCGGGGGTGCGACGGCGATCACGCGGTGCTCTCGACGCGGGAAACCAGCCAGCTCACGAAGCACATCCATCGACGTGAGGATGCCCGCCAGCCGGTCCCCCTCGACCACGAGGAGGCGATGGACGCCCTCGAATGCCATGAGCTCGACGGCGCGCTCGATGGGGTCGTCCGGCTTGACGCAGATCGCCTCGGGCGTCATCACGTCGCGCACGACGCGTCCCACGTTCGCGCAGCCATAGTGCTCGGCCAGGTCCGTCTTGCTGAAGATGCCGACGATCCTGCCGGTCGCGTCACACACGGGCGCGCCGCCAATCTGCCGCTCCGCCAGCATCTCGGCCGCGCGATCGAGGGGCGCGTCGCCGGTGAGCCAGAAAACGTTGGGCTCCATGATGTCGCGAACCTTGCGCATGGGCGCACCGGAGGGCAGCGATTGTGCCCACCCCGCTGAACGCGAGGGTGGCGCCCCCGAGGCGGCGAAGAAGCACGCCGCGCTCGGGGGCAGCCGTTCTACTCAGTGCACGAGAAGCGAGAGCGGCGCGCTCCAGTCACTCGCTCCGCCCTTGCTGACAGAGCGGAAGCGAAACTGGACCGTCGTTCCCGAGGGCAACCCCGTGACGGTCGTCTTCGCTTGCAGCGTCGGCGACACGTCGAGCCAGGTCTTGCCCGCGTCGGTGCTGTACTGCCAGAGGTAGGCGGCGCGACGGTCGGCGGTCGGTGCGATCAGCTTCACCGAGCCGGAGACCGTGGCCGCCTTCGCCGCGAAGACGCGCGGTGCGCGCACCAGCGTCTTCCTCAGCGCGAGCCCGGCGCTCTCGATGATCGAGGGCGCGTTCTCGGGCGTCGCATCGGCAACCGATTGCACGTACGCCCTGAGCAGCTCGAGCATCGCCACGAGAGTCGCTCGCTTCTCGTTTCGCGTGGCGACCGTGCCCTTCGCCCGCGTCGTGACGACTGCCGTCTCGGCGACCTGCAGGTCGTTGACTGCCGAGCCGATCGTCGCCAGTGGCGGGTTCGGGGATGGGAACGTCGGGTTGTTCGTCAGCGCCTTCAAGATTCCCTGCACGTAGGTGATCAGCAGAGAGACCACCCCGGGCAGCTTGAGGGACGCGACGCTTCGATGAACCTTCTTGTTGCTGTTGCTGTTTGCGTTGGCCAAGGGACACTTCCTGGTTGGGGGATGCGGGTCATCCGCACCCTTCACAACCACAGTCCGCGCCCGATTCCGGATTCGCCGTCGGCCGAGCCACTATTTTTCGAGATCGAACGATCTCGCGTCGTTACGACCCAAAAAAAGATTCGATTCCGTCTACGGTGTACGGGGGCCGATGCCTAGTAGGGCTTCGGGAGCTCTTCTCGAGAACGCCCTTGATGGCGCGGTCGCGGATGCGCCGGACGAGCGGAGTATCGTCGCCGTCGGGGTCGAGGGCGCGCGCGATGTCCAGATCGGCGAGGCACGTCTCGAAGTCCTTCGCGTCGCAGGCCGCGACCGCCTTGCTGCGCCAGTCGGCCGCCGCGATGAGATCCGGGCGCTCGTCACGTCAGTCGACCGGGCGCGCCCACTCAAACTGACCCACCACCCTTCCATTCGAGTCGCCGCGCCTTCCATTCGAGTGATCACACCTTCAGGTGATTGGTCGCGCCATCGATTCGAGTGATCACGCCGTCCATTCGAGCTGCCGTGTCTTCCACTCGACTGATCACGCATTCGCTCGAGTTGTCGTGCCTTCCACTCTAGTGTTTGCGCCTTCCGCCTGAATGGTCGTGCCCTCCGCTCGAATGATCGCGCCGACCATTCGAGTCGTCGTGACGTCCGTTCGAAGGTTGCGCCGTCCGCTCGAATGGGTGGCGCACCCATTCGAGTTGATGCGGCTTCCGATTGCTGGAAGCGGCTTCCATTCGAGTCGATGCGCCTTCCACTCGAGCGGATGTGACGTCTATTCGAGTCGATGTGCCTTCAGCTCGAGTGAACGGCGCTTCCGTCGTTCTCGGCGACACTTCCGGTCCAGTGCGTTGCACGACTTGCGAGAAGTCGCGGTGAGGCATCAATGGCGTGCGCCGAGCCGGTAGAGCATGGCGGCGATGCGGTCGGGAACCGTGAGGAGCGCGCTCTCGAGCCGCGCTCAGATTCCGAGCGCACCGAGCCTCCTCGCGCGCAAATCACGTGAAGTCCGCGGAGAGCGGAACCGACGTCGTCACAAGGTTCCTTTGCGCGCGTCCTCTTCGATGCGATCGCGCTCTTCCTGGGTGAGGAACGTCTCGCGGCAGCGCTGCAGGAGCGCCGGGGACCGGAGAACGGCGTGAACGCGCTGGATCCAGTCATCGAGACCACGCGCCGCGTACCGGTAGTCGGCGAAGGAGGACGAGCCGACGGTGTGCCCGTAGCGTGCTGCCCATTCCTCGGGCGGCAGTCCCTCGCTCCGCCAGCGGGCCGCGATGGCTTCGCGTTCCGGATCCGCAAGAGGTCGATCGTTCGGCGGCGGCATGCCTACAAGCATAATCACGGCAGCTTCGAAAGCCGGCTCACCGAGTTGCCTGCGTCGTCCCAGTAGATGTTCGTCGCGTCGCCGGTCATGTAAGCCACGCAGCATTCGAAGGGCCACACGGGCAGCGGGTTGTTGCCGCACCCGTTCACGGAGCAGCGGAAGATCCCCGACGGCCCGAGGCCGCCGACGGGCTCCGCCGAGAAGTAGACGTAGCTCGCGTCGACCGTCATCTGCCGCGCGCCCGACCAGGTCGAGCCCGTCGCCAGGGGCGTCGGCGACCCGCACGGCGCGCTCGTCGGGCAGTAGAAGACGCCGCCGGCCTTCCCCTGCGAGTCCTCCAGGGTGAAGTACACGCGGGCCCCGCTCACCGCGATGTCGTTGAGCTGCAGATTCGCGGGCGTGGCGTAGAACGGGACGCACCCGCTGCCGTTCACCGGGCAGCTCACGATGCTGCCGCCGCTCTCCATGAAGAGCGACGCGGTCGCCGTGTCGTAGTCCATCGGCCCGTTCGTGCCGGCGCCCGGGGGGACGGCGCTCACCTGCCTGGGCGCGTTCTGCCCGAGCGGCGACGCCATGAGCGCCGGGACGCCCGTGCTCAGCACCCAGTAGACGTTGGTCGGGTCGGTGCCGAGCCCAATCGGCGCGCTGGCGTTCGCCGTCTGCGCGTTCATGCCGAACATCGGCAACCCGGTGGGCGTGAACGCGTCGATGCGGTTCGCCGTCTCCTCGGAGACGTAGACGATCGCGGGGCTCGCCACCGCGAGGACCGAGGCCGGGTAGCCGAGACCCGACACGAGCTTCGGGAGGCTCGAGCCGGTGACGGCGCCGCCGTAGAGGACGCCGCCGGTCGAATCGATCGCGAAGAGGTTCCCCGCCGCGGCCGAAAGCGGGCCGACGCTCGTCGCGGTGCTCATCGTCACGGGCTGACAGAACCCCTTGTTGCACGTGCCGGACTGGCAACTGAGGCCGCACGCGCCGCAGTTGCTCGGGCTGGTCTGCTCGTTGACGCAAACGCCGTTGCACGACGTCATTCCCGACGGACACTGCGAGCTCCCCGAGGAGCTTCCCGACCCGCTTCCGCTGCTGCTCCCGTGGCCTCCCGACGAGGATCCACTCGAAGACGAGGACTGCGCTTCGCCCACGCCACCGTCGTCCCCGCAAGCGCACTCCGAGTACCCCCCGCCGTCCTCGGCGCACTGCTGGGTCCCCGCGCTCCCGTTCGTGCACTGGCAGGCCACCTGCTGGCCGGGCTCGCACTGATCGGGCCGCGGCTGGCTCGTCAGCTGCGCGCTCGTGCACGCGCTCGCGACGCACGCGAGGGCCCAGAGCATCGGCCGTCCCTTCATCGAGCGTCCCTCCACGTCAGAAGCTCCCCGTGAGGTGCAAGAACGGACCGAGCGTGTTGATGGCCTCCCCGGGACCCGACACGTTCCACTGCGAGCCCGCGGCGGCGTTCGACACGCGCCCGGTGGACGGGTTGTTGTAAGGCACGTTCTGCGAGAGCGTGCTCCCGCCGCCGACCGTGATGGCCGAGACCTGGTCGAACCAGGTGCCGATGGTGATGCTCCAGTGCGGCTGCGTGAAGACCAGCGCGGCCGTGCCGCCCTCGCCGAAGCACACGCCGGAGGCGTTATCGAGGAGCCCGGACGTGACGCTCGAGTAGCCGCCGATGAAATGAAGGTCCATCTGCAGCACCATGTCCGAGAAGAGCTGGACGGTGTCGCGCAGGTCGAGGCTCGCCGCGTGACAGGTGAACGAGTCGGCGACGACTCCCTGGAACTGCGGGGCGTTCCCATCCTTGATCACGTACGGGCTCAGCGTGTCGAGGCTGAAGAAGCGATAGCCGAAGGCGCCTCCCGCCTTCGTCCCGAGGAAGTCGTCCGCGGATCCCTCCACGTCGAAGCCGGCCGAGTACCACGTGGTGTTGCCGCCCACGCCACCGCCCGGATGCAAGCGGGCCATGGGCCCGCTCGACGGGACCGAGTACGTGGTGACGGGATAGTTCGAGCCGTTCTCGAACTGGGGCGCCAGGTAAGTCGTGAGACGCGCGAAGTGGGCCTCGGTGCGGAGCTTGATGTGCTTGCCGAGCGCGTAGCTCACCAGGCCCGCGTAGCGCTCGGCGTCCGCGGTCGTGGGGTCCGTCGGCGTGTCGCTCGGCTTCGTGAAGCCTCCGATGGCGAAGAGCGAGGTCGCCGCCGCGTCGAGGGCGAAGTCGAAGCGCGACAGGTTCGAGATCTGGAAGTCCGCGGTCTTGAGCACGTAAGGCTCGCGCGAGAGGCCGCGCTGCTGGAACTCCTCGTACTGACGCCCGACGGTCGCGTACTCGATGCCGAGATACGCATCGATGTGGACCGTGTCCTCCGGGTTCGGCCGCAATAGCTGCATCGGAGCCGCCGACTGGGCCGAGGCCACGCTCTCGACGAGCACCGCGATGGCCGCCGCCGCGGCTGCCGCCAGGCGCCTCACTGGCACACCCCCAGCGTGCGCCCGAGGAGCACGAGAGAGGTGCTTCCGGAGAACGTCGCCTGGGAGAACATCACTTCCCCGCACTTCGTGGACCCGGTACAGGCCGCGGGCGCCTCCACCCAGCAGTAGCGCTGGCACGTGCTCGACCCGTTCCCGGAGCCGACGCAGCCGAAGCCGGCCTCACAGTCCTCGTTCGTCTTGCACGAGGCACCGGGCCCGCCCTTGCCCGCGTGCACGCACGAGGGATCGGCGAGCCCGTCGTGTGGCGCGCACGACTCGCCGCTCAGGCAGGTCTCGAGCGTGGGATCGAACGGCGCGCCGGGCGACGCCGGATCGCAGTCGCGATGGCATATCCCGGCGACCTGGTTCTGCTGCGCGTCGAGCACCGAGAGACAGGCCACGGTCGGATCCGAGCCGCAATCGAGCGACTCGAAGCACGCTTGCCTGCAGCGCGTGCCGTCGCAGAGCGTCCCCTCGGCGCAGGCCGAGTCGCTGGAGCAGGGCGCGTTCTCGCCCTGGGTTCCGGGCTGCTCGCAGACCGTGGCATTGCCGTCGAACCCGCAGCGCTGACCGGTCGCGCAGCCGCACGCGCCCGGCCAGAGCACGCACGCATCTCCCTGAGGCAGGAGCGTGTCGCCACAGATCGGCGTCGCCGTGGTCTGGTATCCGCCGCACGCGGGGACGGCCACCGCTGCGACCAGCATGGGAAGCAGCACGCGCAGGACGACGCGCATCTAGAACTTGCCCCGCATCCCGCCAGGGCCAACCAGGATGCTCGCCGCGCCGTTCGATGGCGCCGTGTACGTCGGGTGTGTGAGCCAGCCGACGACGAGCATCCCGACGCCGACGAGCGACGTGACGGCCCCCCAGAGCAGCTCGTTGTTGTAGTCGCTGATGGCGCCGGCCGCGCTCTGCGGACATGCGCTGTTTCCCGATGACCAGTCCTTGACGCAGACCGAGTCGAGCAGGCCCGACTTCGCGTAGTCGTCGACGAGCAGGTAGAAGCCCACGAACGTGAGCACCGCTCCGCCGACCAGACCGACCTTGGACACCATGACCTGCGTCCGAGATGGAGGAGGAGGCGGTGGGGGTACCGGCGACTGTGTTGGCGTGGCGGCGACGGTCGGCGGAACCGGCGCTGGCTGCGGCTGCGTGATCGGCGCGACCACCGGCGCCGCCCCTCCCGAAACCGTGCAGTCCACGACGGACGCCATGGTTCGCAGACGCGCGGCATCGGCGCGGAGGGCTGCGATCGTCGCATCGAGCGGCTCGGTGCACGCGCCGCACACGTCCCGGTGGCTCGTCGGCGCGGTGCTCGGCGCGGAGCCACGACACGTGCTCGCCGTGGGCGCCGCCTTGCTCCACGCGTCGTCCTGATTCCACATCGCCTCGGAGTCGACCCAGCGGTTGCACGTCTCGGCGAGCCGTTGCCGCAGGGTCACCGTTTCGGCCCCACCGCTGATCGTCGCATCGCACCCCTGGTGATTCGCCTGGAGGGTCTGCGCGTTGTACGCGGTCGCCTCGAGCAGCGACGCGTTCACGCGCAGATCGCGCGCGGAGACGGGAGGTCCACCCGACGCCGAATCGGTGGGCGTGGGGCCGTAGGCGAACGTGGCGGCGGATCGCGGCTCGATGCATCGCCCGGCGTCGCACACTTGGTCGCCCTTGCAGTCCGTGTCCTTCGCGCACGCTGCGTTCCCAGCAGGCGCCGCGGGCGCAGGGGCGGCAGCGCCGGGCGGGGGATCGGCGGCGGCGCGCGACGCGAAGCCGGGCGAGGCCAGCGCCAGCGCGCCGAGGAAAGCCCCTCGGCGCAGCCGTTTTCGGGCGTGGCTCCGCCACGCGGAGCCCCGGGGACCTTGCACGACCACGTACCTCCTCGGCCCCCGTGCCAGGCGAAAGGCCTGACATGCCAATCGAGAAGGTCACCACGCCTGACGCGACGGAGTCAACTGGCTAATCCCCGAACCGGATCCCCTGCGCCAGCGCGAGCTCCCGCCCGTAGTTCACCGTCACGGTCTGCCGGCGCATGTACGCCTTCCACGCGTCGGACCCGCTCTCGCGACCGCCGCCCGTGTCCTTCTCCCCGCCGAACGCGCCGCCGATCTCCGCGCCGCTCGTCCCGAGGTTCACGTTGGCGATGCCGCAGTCGGAGCCCTCGGCGGACAGGAAGCGCTCGGAGGCGCGCACGTCGTTCGTGAAGAT
>DASVWO010000379.1:0-8183 GCA_036393165.1 Polyangiaceae bacterium
GAGGCTGCCACTCCCCAAGCCGAGGGCCGGCGGGTTGAAATTGCTCAGACGCGTGTACTTGCCCAGGAACTGCAGGCGCGGCAGGAACGTGACCCACGCGCCGTCGACCTTCGCCGCGGCGCTGCGCAGGCTCTCCATCGACGCCTTGGCACTCCAGCTCGTCTGCGCCGCACGGGCTCCCGCCTGATCGGCCGTGAGGCCGCCCGGCTCCATCTTCAGCAGGTCCGCCGGAACAGGCGTGGGCGTCGTGTCCTCGGCCGCCCCCGGGGCCGCGGTTGTCGTAGGCGGCTGGATCGGCTGCGGGGCCGGCGGCGGTGCGGGCGGGGCCGGCTGCTGCGCCTGCGCCCGTGCCTCGCTGGTGACCAGCGGCACCGAGCCGCTGATCAAGACGAGCCCCCACACCCATGTGCGTCGCATCGTGTCCGTCCTTTCGCGCGCGGCAGCCTAGCCGGTATGCTCGCCCCCGTGCAGGTTCAGTCCGCCGAAGCCGTCTGGGCGCGAATCGCCGCGGAGGCGGCGCGCGACGGCGGTGCGGGCGTGGTGGCGACCGACGGCGACGGCACGCTCTGGAGCGGCGACGTCGGGGAGGACCTGTTCTTCGCGTTCGTAGACCATGGCCGCTTCGAAGAGCCGGCCCTCGAGGCGATGCGCCGCGAAGCCCGTGCCCACACGCTCTCCGATGCCGGGAGCGGGCGCGAGGTCGCGCGTCGCATTTACGACGCCTACGTGGAGGGCCGGTTCCCCGAAGAACGCGTCTGCGAGCTGATGGCCTGGTGCTTTGCCGGCTGGACCGGGCAGGACGTCGCGGCCTTTGCCCGGCGGATGGTGGAGAGTGTGGCCCTCGAGGGGCGCCTGCACCGGGAGGTCCTCTCGGTGCTCGAACGGGCGCGCGCGGCGGGGATCGCGACGGTCCTCGTGAGCGCCTCGCCCGTCGCCGTGGTCGAGGCGGCAGGAGCCCGCGTCGGATTCCCGCCCGGATCCATCGTCGCCGCGCGCCCCTGCTTCGACGGCGACGTGGTGCTCGCGGACGTGCACCGGCCCATTCCATACGGCCCCGGCAAGGTGAGCCGCCTGCGGGAACTCATCGGCGCCGAGCGCACGGTCTACGGCGCCTTCGGCGACAATGCGTTCGACGTGGCCCTGCTCTCGATTGCCCGCGTCGGCGTCGCCGTTCGGCCCAAGCCGCGGCTGCGCGAGCGCGCTCACGAGGTGCCCGGCGTCGTGGAGCTCGAGGCCCTCAGATCCCCTGCGTGAGGCACGTGTCCGAGGGGGACGGCGCGACGCAGGTGTTGCCCGTGCAGTGCTGGCACGCGTTGCAATCGGCGTCGGTCGTGCACGACTTGTTCAGGCATTGATTGCCGACCGTCTTGCCGGAGCCGTTGTCGATCCAGCACGTCTGACCCGACAGCGGGCAGTCGGAGTCTTTCGTGCAATAGCGCGCGGGATCCTGCGTCTGCTTGTCGATCTGGGTGGTGCTCTTGTAGTCCTCGGCCAGGATCTTCATGTACGTGTAGATGTCCTGCAGGTCCTGCTCCGGGAGGTTCCGGAGGTGGTTGGCGGGCATCGGCCAACCGAGCGACAGCGGCGGGTCGTCGTCCGCGTGCTCCATCTGGTCGATGGTGGCGAGGAACGTCAGGAACGTGTGGCCCGACTGGTTGAACCAGCCGCTCTTGCCGATGAGGTTCTGACTCATCGACCGCGTCTGCTTGAGGAGCGTCTGAAGGGCGCTCGGGTCGGAGAAGGTCGCGCCGCCCGTGAGATACGCATCGGGAGTGATCTTCAGGAGGTCCGGCCCGGGCGTCTCGTTCCGGGGCTTTCCGGCCACGTTGGTGTGGCAGTCGTTGCACGCACCCGCGTTGACGAGATAGGAGCCGCGCCCGAACGCGGCCTGCTCGTCGGCCGAGCGGTTGACGAAGTTCGGCATCTTCGCGTACGCGAGCGGAAGGATCGCCGCGCCGCGGACGGCGTTGTCGGGGTCCGGCGTCTCCGGCGACTCGCTGGGCGGTCCGAGCGGATCCGGCGAGTTCACGGGTGGTAGCGGCCGCGTCTCCTCGCCCTCGCTGTACTCGGTCGGAAGCGGGACCGGCCCCTGCGCAGAGAGGATGCCCTTGTTGTCCGGCGGGACCGCGTTGTTGGACGGCGGCAGGACCTGCAGGAACGCGTAGATCGCCTTGAGGTCGTCGACGGTCATCCACCGGAAGTTCGGCCACGGCATCACGAGCAGCACCTGGCCGTGGTTCGTGAAGTCCTCGCCGGTCTGCATCATCGTGATGAACTGGTCCTGCGTGAGCTTCAAGCCCGTGTCCGGATCCGGCGTGAGGTTGCGCGAGGTGACGTAGAAGTGTCCCTCCGGATCGATCGGGAACTTCACGCCCCCGGCGAATGGCTTCGTCGGGTCGGCCGTGTGGCAGTCGGCGCACCCGATCAGGTCGTTCACGAGCAACGAGCCGCGCCCGACGATGGAAGGGTCGACGCTGGAGGTCGAGGACGACGGAGGATTCTCGAAGGACGAGCAGCTCGCCAGACCCACCAGCACGAGCACCCCGGTCGCGAACAACCCTCTTTGCACGTCGCCTCCTCCGAGATTCGGCAGGCTACAGGAGAGCTCTACCGCCCGTCACGCGTGGGATGCTCTTCCGCCCCCTGCCGTTGCGGGGGCGTCCTCTTCTCGAGCCAGTCGATCACGTCGGCCATCACCTGCTCGCTCTCGGGCTCGTGGAAGAGATCGTGATAGAGGCCCTGATAGAGGACGAGCGTCTTGTCCTGGCTCCGGGCGCGCCGGATCAACTCCGCGCTGCCACGCGGATCGGTGGCGCGGTCGGCCGTCCCGTGGAGGGCGAGGACCGGCACGTCGAATTCGTCGGCATGGGCCCACACGTACTCGAGCGCGCGCAGCAGGGCTCCCGCCGTACGGGCCGGACCGGGAGGGTGATAGATGAGCGGGTCGGCGTGCATCTCGGCGAGCGCCGCCGGGTCGCGGCGGAACGCCTCGTCCGGGACGTCGACCGCCGGGAAGCTGGGCATGAGCGTCGCCGCGAGGGGTGCGCCCGCCGCGACGATGGGCGGGCTGTCCACGCGGAGCGCCGGCGCGAGCAGCACGTCGCCCGCGACCGCGGGATGCCGCTCGAGCGTGAAGAGGGTCACGACGGCGCCCCCCACGCTGTGGCCTAGCAAGAAAATGGGCGCGCTCTCCCGTGCGCGCACGCGTCCCAGGAAGATGGAGAGATCGTCGAGCAGATCCTCGAAGTCGTCGATGGTGGCGCGTCGCCCCTCGGACCGGCCGTGGCCGCGCATGTCGTACGCGTAGACCGCCAGCCCCCGGCCCGCGAGCTTGCGTGCGAACGCGTCGTAGTGACCGCTGTGGGACTTGAGCCCGTGGTGAATGACCACGACGGCACGCGCCGGCCCGGACGGATGCCACGACTGCTCGAAGAGCGTGATGCCTCCGGCGCCCTGGAAGGTCCCGGTCTCGTGCGACGGATCCGCGGCGCCCGGAGGCGGCGGGGGACGCGCCGGCAGGACGGGAGGCGCACACCCGGGCAGCGACGTGGCCGCGAGGACGAGCGCGAGAACCGCGAGCGCGAGCTTCATCGGGCCCCCGTGAAATCGAAACCAAGAGACGCTCCGAGGGCGCGCGTGCCCATGAATTCCCAGTACGTCACTCCGAGCGCGAGCCCCCCGCCGGCGCTCATCGTCGACCAGTAGGCATGCTGCGGGCTCAGACGCACGAGGAGGCCCGCCTCGAGCTCGTCCACGAACGACACCGAGGCTCCGTGCCGTCGCTCGGGCGCGCCCGCGGTCCACGATGGCCGCAACCACACGACCGGCCGGATCGGCCCCACGGCGAACGCGAGCGACAGCTCCGCAGGGAAGCGCGCCGCCAGCGGAACGGCGTCTCCGACTCGCCCGAGACCGGCGCCTCCACACAGCGAGATCGCGTTCCCCCGTCCCCACGTGGCTCCGAGACCGGCGGGATACGCCGTCGCGCCGTACGCGAAGCCAGCGTCGCTGCCGCCGATGTCTGCGTCCAGGCCAGCGCAGTAAGCCGGGACATGACCCAGGGCGAGCCTGGAGCGCAGGGAGAAGACGCCGAGATTGCCGAACCCCGACGCGCGCGCTGGATCGAACACGCGCGCGTACTCGCCCAGGGTGGCGATATCGAGCACGTGAGGCAGGCCGTCACCGGGCAACCGTTCGGCGGGGACGACCTCGGCGCGCTGCGCGCGGGCCGAGCAAGGCGTGAGGGCGATGGCCCATGCCGTCATCGCGCCCACGAGGATCGCGGAGGTCTGGCGCTTCATCGCCACCCCTACGTACAGGGGACCGCCCCGGTTGCGCCACCCTCTCTGAAATCGGCGCGTCTCCAGTGCGCTGCCGCCCCGAACGGCGCCCGACGGGCGTCGCGCGATGGCCCGCGAGCGACGACTGGGGCCGACCTTCGCTCATTCGGGCGCGAACGTCGCTCATTCGGGCATGAACGTCGCTCGTTCGGGTGCGAACGTCGCTCGTTCGGGTGCGAACGTCGCTCGTTCGGGCATGAACGTCGCTCGTTCGGGTGCGAACATCGCTCGTTCGGGTGCGAACGTCGCTCGTTCGGATGCGAACGTCGCTCGTTCGGGGGCGAACGTCGCTCGTTCGGGCATGAATGTCGCTCGTTCGGGCATGAACGTCGCTCGTTCGGGTGCGAACATCGCTCGTTCGGATGCGAACGTCGCTCGTTCGGGGGCGATCATCGCGTGCTGTGGCAAGGATGAGCCGTGATCGCGGGCCAGCGTGATGGACTCACGGGGCAGGATCACGAAGTCGTGGACTTACGCTAGATTGCGCTTCCCATGGAGTTCGAGCTCACCGAAGAGCAACGGATGATCCGCGACACGGCGCGAGACTTCGCTGCGCGCGAGGTCGCGCCAAAGGCCGCGGAGCTGGACAAGACCGGGCGCTGGCCGGCCGAGATCGTCAAGAAGATGGCGGAGTTGGGGCTCCTCGGCGTCGCCATCCCGCAGGAGCACGGCGGAGCGGGCATGGATGCGCTCTCGTACGCCCTCGCCATGGAGGAAGTGAGCGCCGCCTGCGCGAGCTGCGGCGTCATCATGAGCGTCAACAACTCGCTCTTCTGCGACCCCGTCTACAAGTTCGGCAACGACGAGCAGAAGAAGCGGGTGCTCGCCCCCGTGGCGCGCGGCGAGAAGCTCGGGTGCTTCGGCCTCACGGAGCCGATGAGCGGTTCGGACGCGCAGACGATGGTGACCGGCGCCGAGAAAACGAGCGGCGGCTGGCGCATCAACGGCGCCAAGAACTGGATCACCAACGGGCCGCACGCCGACTGGATCGTCGTCTTCGCCGTGACCGACAGGAGTGGGCCGAAGGTGCGGCACACCGCGTTCCTCGTCGAGCGCGGGACCAAGGGCTACACGCAGAACGCGCCGGACCACAAGCTGGGGATCCACGCGGCGCACTCGTGCACGGTGTTCTTCGAGAACTGCGAGGTGCCCGAGGCGAACGTGCTCGGCCCCGTCGGCGACGGGTTCAAGGTCGCCATGTCGACGCTCGACGGCGGCCGCATCGGCATCGCGTGCCAGGCGATCGGCATCGCGCGGGCGGCCCTCGAGCGAAGCGTCGCGTACGCGAAGGAGCGAAAGAGCTTCGGCGTCCCCATCGCGCAGCACCAGGCCATCCAGTTCATGCTGGCGGACATGGCGACGCAGGTGGACGCGGCGCGCCTGCTCGCCTGGCGCGCGGCGAAGATGAAGGACAAGGGCGTGCGCCACACGACCGAGAGCTCGATCGCCAAGCTCTACGCGAGCGAGATGGCGACCCGCGTGACGCACAAGGCGATCCAGATCCACGGCGGATACGGGTACTCGACCGAGTTCCCCGTCGAGCGCCACTACCGCGACGCGCGCATCACCGAGATCTACGAGGGGACGAGCGAGATCCAGCGGATCGTCATCGCCGCGAGCATGCTGAAATGACGCGCGCAGTCCTGGTGATCGTGGCGGCCTGCGCGTGCGCGTGCGGGAGCGAGCCTCCGCCCAAGGCGCCCGAGCCGGTGCAGGAGGAGACGCACGAGGTCAAGCCGGCGCTCAAGACGCGGAGCGAGCTCGGGACTGTGGACCCCGACGCCGTTTCGCAGGCCTTCCACAAGCTGCAGGACCAGCTCTTGTCCTGCTACACGCAGGGGCAGCAGCGGATCGAGATGCTCGCGGGCAACGTGAAGTTCTTCGTGCGCATCGGGGAGGACGGCACCGCGAAGTGGACGTACTTCGAGGAGAGCGACCTCGGGGATCGCGACACCGAGAAGTGCCTGCTCGACGCGGTGATGGGGGCCCACTGGCCGAAGCCGGACGGGGGTGACGCCGAGGCGCGATACACGATGGAGTTCCCGGCGCAGGGGCGGCCTGCGACCGACTGGAGCTCCGACAAGATCGCCGCAGCGCTCGGCAAGCACGGGGACGCGGTCGACGAGTGCAAGAGCGGCACGAGCGCCACCTTCCGCGCCACGATGTACGTCGGCCGCGGTGGCAAGGTGCTCGGGGCGGGCGTGCAGACGTCGAGCAAGGACGGCGCCGAGAAGTGCGACTGCATCGCGGACGCGCTGCGCAAGCTGAAGGGTCTACCGAGCCCCGGGAGCTGGCCCGCCAAGGTGACCTTCGGGTTGTAGGCTCATGGACCTCGAGCTCACCGAGACGCAGCGTTTGGTGCAGAAGACGGCGCGCGATTACGCGACGCGCGTCGTGGCGCCGCGCGCCGCCGAGATCGATGGCAGCGAGACCGAGACATACCCGCGTGAGGTCCTCCGAGGACTGGCCGAGCTCGGGCTGATGGCCATCAACGTGCCGCCGGAGGTGGGCGGCTCCGGCGCCGGGGTCGTCGCCTATGCGCTCGCGATGCAGGAGATCGCGCGCGCGTGCGCGTCCACCGCGGTGATGATGAGCGTCACCAACATGGTCGGCGAGGCCATCGCGCGCTTCGGGACCGAGGGACAGAAGCAGCGGTACTGCCCTCTCCTGGCCAGCGGCGAGTACACCATGGGCAGCTTCGCCCTGAGCGAGCCCGATGCCGGGAGCGACCCCGGGGGCATGCGCACCACGGCGCGTCGCGACGGCAACGAGTGGGTCCTCGACGGCGCCAAGCAGTGGATCACCGGCGGCTCCTACGCCGGTGTCTTCGTCGTGTGGGCGCGCACGGGAACGCCGGACACGGGGACTCGCGGCATCTCGTGCTTCCTCGTCGAGGGCGGCGCCAAGGGGCTCGAGGTGGGACGCCCCGAGGACAAGATGGGCATCCGCGGATCGAACACCGTGCCGCTCGAGTTCGACGGATGCCGCGTTCCCGCCGACGCGGTGCTCGGCCAGGAGAACGGCGGGTTCAAGATCGCCATGATGGCGCTCGACGGCGGGCGCATCGGCATCAGCTCGCAGGCGATCGGCATCTCACGCGCGGCCATCGAGGAGAGCGTCGCCTACGCGAAGGACCGCAAGGCGTTCGGCGTGCCCATCGCGCAGCACCAGGCCATCCAGTGGAAGCTCGCCGACATGCAGACGCAGCTCGACGCGGCGTACCTGCTGGCGATGCGCGCGGCCTGGCTCAAGGAGCAGGGGCGCCCCTTCTCGCGCGAGGCGTCGATGGCCAAGGTCTTCGCGAGCGAGAGCGCCGTGCGCATCTGCAACGAGGCCGTGCAGATCCACGGCGGCTACGGCTACATCCGCGAGTTCGCCGCCGAGCGCCACCTTCGCGACGCGCGCGTCACGATGATCTACGAGGGCACGAGCGAGATTCAGCGCATCGTCATCGCCCGCAGCGTGCTGTCCTAGGGAGCCCCTGCATCGATCCAGGCGACGGCGCGGTCACGCTCGGCGTCGGTCGGCTTGGGATTCGTCCCGGCCGAATCGCTGATGGGGAACTGCTTGGCCGGCGGGAAGGAGGCGCAGTTCCAGGTGGGGTCCTGCATCACGCAGACGCCGCAGCGAATCGTGTCTTCGTTCGCCGTGACGATGGAGTGCTGCGTGAAGTCGAGTCCCTTGGTGTCGCTCGCGGAGTGGCACTCGACGCAGTACTTCGAGAAGAACCCCTGCGCCCAGCTCGCCCACGTGTCCGATGCCGATCCGGAGTCCGACCCCGAATCCGGCCGCGATCCCGAGCTCGACCCCGACCCCGAGCTCGACCCCGACCCCGACCCCGAC
>DASVWO010000380.1:0-3875 GCA_036393165.1 Polyangiaceae bacterium
TGCGCCGCGAGGACTTCGATGGCGCCGGGCGCATGTTCGAGCGCAGCTACACCGTCGAGGAGCTTCCGGGCGGGCACTTCCTGCACCGCGAGCATCCCGACGCGTTTGCCGAGCGGCTCATGGCGCACCTCTAGCCGGCCCGAGCGCGGCGAGCGCCTCGGCGAAGTCTCCCGGCGGCGGCGCCTCGAAGCGCATCGGCTCTCTAGTGCGCGGGTGCACGAAGCCGAGGACGCGCGCGTGCAACGCCTGGTGCCCGAGCCGTTCGGCGACGTCGCGCACGTGCGCATCGCGCGGCGGCTTGCCGTAGAGCGGATCCCCGAGCACCGGCGTGCCGCTCTCGGCGAGGTGCACGCGGATCTGGTGCGTCCGCCCCGTCTCGAGCGTGCACTCCACGTGCGTCGCGCCGGCGAGCCTCGCGAGCACGCGCACGTGCGTGACGGCGCGCTTCCCGCTCTTCACGCGCGACGTGAAGCGCATGCGGTCGCGCGGGTGCCGGCCGTGCAGCGTCGCGTGCGTCCCTTCCCTCGCCTCCCCCACGACGACGGCCTCGTACGCCCGCTCGATCGTGTGCGCCTGGAACTGCTCCTTGAGCCTCTCGCGCGCCGCCGCCGTGCGCGCCACGACCATCACCCCGCTGGTCCCCTTGTCGAGCCGGTGCACGATGCCCGGCCGCTCGTCGTCCCCCAGCTCCTCGCGCCGGAAGTACCCGCGCGCGAGCAGCCCGTTCACCAGCGTGCCCCCCTCGTGCCCGCGCGCCGGATGCACCACGAGGCCCGGCGGCTTGTTCACGACCACCACGTCGTCGTCCACGTACATCACGTCGAACCGGACGTCGCTCTCGGGCTTCGCCTCCGTCGCCGGCGCGACCATCGGGCGCACCTCGACCCGCTGCCCCTCCCTCACGCGTGCGCTCGCATCGCCCGTGGCGCCGTCCACGGTCACACGCCCCGCCTCGATCCAGCGCTGGACCTCGGCGCGCGACGCCCCCACCGCGCCCGTCACGAATCGATCGAGCCGCGACCCACCCGCCTCGCGCGGGACGACGACGACTACCAGAGCTTCGACTTGATGTGCCCCTTGGCCTTGATGAGGATGTCCACCAGCGCCCGGTCGTAGAAGTTGCGCGGGTACAGATCGGGCGAGACGCGCCGCTTGTAGAGCGCCCGCCCCTCCTCGATCTCCTCGGCGAGCGACTCGAAGAGGTTGTCGTTCTGGATGCCGCTCACGATCTTGTCCTCGTTGTAGAGCGACAGATCGCTGGCGATGGCGCGCGCAAGCCGGCGGGCGGCTTCCTCCGTCTCGATGAGCGGCATGGGGAGATCGTACACCGTTTCCTGTGGTAAAGCGCGGGAACCCGTATGCCGACGCAGCAGCACAAGCCGCACCGGACGATTGCCCAGGCCATCGAGGACGCCGCCAAGGCCGACCCGACGCGCGGCCTGCGGTTCTTCGCGGACTCGGGGATCCCGGGCTTCGATCCCGTTGCCGGTTCGGGGCCCCTCCCCCGACCTCCCGCCGGCGCCGGCACGGACGGCCCCGCCGAGGCGTCCTTCTCGTACACGGCCGTCGAGCGCATGAGCGCGCGCTTCGGCGGCGCCATGCAGGCTCTCGGGCTGCGCAAGGGAGACCGCGTCGCCCTCATCCTGCCGACGAACGACGACTTCGTGCTCTCCTTCCTCGGCGCCATCCGCGCCGGCATCGTCCCCGTGCCCATCTACCCGCCGATGGCCCTCGGCGCGCTGCAGACGTACCTCGACAACACGCGCCACATCGTCGCCAAGAGCGGCGCGCGCCTGCTCATCACGACGGCGAAGATCAAGCGCCTCCTCGGGACGGTGCAGTCCGCGTGCCCCGATCTGGAGCAAGTGGTCGCCATCGAGGGCATCCGCGAGTCGACCGAGCCGCTCAAGGCCGAGCGCATCACGCTCGAGGACGTCGCGTTCCTCCAGTTCACGAGCGGCTCCACCTCGCGGCCCAAGGGCGTGACGCTGACGCACGCGAACCTCGCCGCGAACATCGAGTGCATCATGGAGCACGGCCTGAAGATCCGCGACGACGACGTCGCCGTGTCGTGGCTGCCGCTCTACCACGACATGGGGCTCATCGGCTTCGTGCTGTCGCCCATCTTCTACGAGGTGCCGGCGCACTTCATGCCGCCGCTCCTGTTCCTCAAGCGACCCATCACGTGGTTCCAGGCCTTCACGCGCGTCGGCGGCACCATCGCCTACGCGCCGAACTTCGCGTACGCGCTCTGCGTCAAGCGCATCAAGGCGGCCGACATCGAGGGGCTCGACCTGTCGTCGTGGCGCGTGGCGGGCTGCGGCGCGGAGCCCATCCGGCCCGAGACGCTCGAGGGATTCGTCGACGCGTTCGAGCGCATCGGCTTCGACAAGCGCGCGCTGCTGCCGTCGTACGGCATGGCCGAATCGTCGCTCGCCATCTCGTTCACCGAGCTCGGCGAGGGCATGAAGACCATCGGTGTGCACGGGCCGACGCTGTGGTCCGAGGGGACCGCGAAGATCGTCGCCGAGGACGACGCGGATGCCGTGCGGCTCGTCTCGTGCGGACCGCGCTTCCCGCAGCACGACGTCGGTGTTTTCGCCTCCGAGGATCTGGCGAGCGCGACGCCGCTTCCGGAGCGCACCGTGGGGGAGATGCGCATCCGCGGCCCCAGCGTGATGCGCGGCTACTGGGAGGACGTCGAGCGCACGCGCGAGTCGTTCGCGGGCGGCTGGCTCAAGACGGGAGACCTCGGGTTCGTCCACGAGGGGCACGTCTTCATCTGCGGGCGCAGCAAGGAGGTCGTGATCGTCAACGGCCGCAACTACTACCCGCAGGACATGGAGTGGGAGGCGAGCAAGGTGCCCGGCGTGCGCAAGGGCAACGTCGTCGCCTTCGGCGCGCGCGACCCGAGCGGCATGGAGCGGGATCGCGAGCGCGTCGTTCTCGCCTTCGAGGTGCAAGAGCCGGAGAGGCTCGGGCACGCGTCGGCGCTGCTCGCCGAGGTGCGCAAGGCGGTGCAGGAGGGCATGGGGCTGACGCTCGACGACGTGGTCGCCCTTCCGCCGGGGGCGTTGCCCAAGACGTCGAGCGGCAAGCTGCAGCGGGCGAAGACGCGGGAGCTCTACGAGACCGGCGAGCTGATGGGACGCGTGGCGGCGCGCGAGGCCAGCAGGCTCGACCTCGTGAAGCACGCCGCCCAGAGCCAGCTCAGCTACTTCAAGTTGGCGGTCCTCGGGGGACGGAAGAAGAGAGATTGAACAGGAAGATCAGAAGATCAAAAGGTTGTGGTGTGGATCCACACAATCTTCTGATCTTCTGATCTTCCTGTTTTCTCCTCTTAGAACCCCTTGCAACTTAGAATCGTTATCACTAGCCTCCTTCCACCATGGCGGCTGGGCACATGTCCGACGCGATGCTTCGCGACCTGAAGCGGGCCGGGCTGAAGCTCACCCCGCAGCGGATCGCGATCGTCCGGCTCTTTGCGGGGGACGAGTCGCACCCCACGGCGCAGGACCTCTACGAGCGCCTGCGTCCCGAGTTCCCGACGATGAGCTTCGCCACCGTCTACAACACGCTCGACGCACTCGCCCGCGCCGGGCTGGCCGGCATCGTGCGTTTGCCCGGCAAGCGGGGGGACGCCGCACGGTTCGACCCCAACACGAGCGCGCACCACCATGCCGTGTGCGACGGCTGCGGCGCCGTGCTCGACATCGCGGCGGGCACGCTCGACCCGACGCCGGGGGCAGTGAAGAAGATGAAGCGCGCCGCACCCGGCTTCAGCGTACGCGCCGTCGAACGGATCTACCGCGGCCTCTGCGCGAAGTGCGCGCACGGCCGCTCATGAGTGTTTCACCCAAGGAGAGAATGATGAG
>DASVWO010000381.1:0-10438 GCA_036393165.1 Polyangiaceae bacterium
TTCAACCCGATCGACATGACGAACGCGAACAAGAGCGTCATGGCGTTCAACCTGTCTTACCTGTTCGAGCGCAAGGCGAAGCTGGTCCCGGCGCTGGAGCAGATGCTCGCGTGGTTCGAGGAGGCCAAGCTCGCCGCGCCACCGATCACCGAGTACGCGCTCGACGACGTGGCGCGGGCTCACACGGCGATCGAGTCCGGGCAGACCGTAGGGAAACTCGTCCTCGTGCCCGGTGGCTAGCCGGCGTCGTCGTACACGACGCGCGTGATCTCCCACTCCTCCTCGCCGCGCGGGGTACGCACGACGGCGAAGTCGCCTGCGCGCTTGCCGAGAAGGGCGCGCGCGAGCGGCGCGACGAAGGCGAGCCGTCCGACCTTGGCGTCGGCCTCGTCGACGCCCACCAGCGTGTATCGTCGCTCCTCACCGGCGTCCGAGCGCAACGTCACCGTCGCGCCGAAGCGCACCTCGTCGTGCGGTTGCCCCGCAGGGTCGACGACCTGCGCGCTCGCCAGCCGCTCCTCGAGCGCCGCGAGACGCAGCCCGACCGCCGCCAGGGCGCGTGTACGGTCCTCGCTGCCCTCGGCACCCTCGAGGCGCGCCCGCTCTCGCGCGAGCTCGTCGTGCTCCGCCCGCAGGGCAGCCATCCCCCGCGGCGTCACGTAGTTCGGCTGCCCATCCGGCAGCGGCGCGCGTGGCGGCACCACCAGCGGCGCCTCCGACGCGTCCTCCCCCTTGAAAGCTTTGCTCATCGGCTAGTGTGGCCGGAGAGCTAGCACGCCCGTCTCGAGCAGCTCGAACAGCGTCGAGAGCGCTGCCAGCGGTGGAAGCCCGCAGTCCCGGAGGAGGTCCTCGACGCTTCGGCGACCGTCGACCGCGGAGAGGACGAACCCGTCCGCGACCCCGTGACGAAGGTGGAGCAGATCCTCGGGCTTGCGTGCGAGGACCACCACCTGCCGCATGTCACCGATGCGAGCGCGATAGATCTGCTCGGCGTCGGCGTCGTCGAGATTCTCGGCGGCCTGCACCTCGGGAGCGCCATCGTGCGCGGGCTGCGCCCGGAGACGCGCATCGGATTCGCGCGCGTACTGCTCCATGTCGAAACCGGGCGCGAGCGTCGGCCGGTCTTGGCGCGTCATGAACCGCTCTTCTCGCGAGCGCCCGCGCGCACCGCGAAGAGATGGTCGACGGCGTCGAGCAGCTCGGTCTGCGAGCAGGGCCGCCGGAGGACGTGATCGAGCCCCATCTGCCGCAGCGTGGACGGGCGCCAGCTGCCGTCGGTCAGCGCCAGCACGGGGATCTGGGCGGTGCGCTCGTGGCTACGGAGAAAGCGCGCGGCCTCGGTGGCGCCGGGCGCGAGCAGGGTCACCTCGAGGACGATGGCATCGGGCGCCAGCGTGAGCGCCTTGCCGATCGACTCCGGCCAGTCGGTCGCTTCGATCACCAGATATCCATTGTCCTTGAGAATCTCGCCGAACCGACGCCGGATGCCCGACTCCCGGATGACGAGGAGCAAGATGCCGCCCTTGCGCCGGGCACCGCTCGCAGTGCGTCTCGGACCCACCATCCAGCATCCTATCAAGCATGGTCGATGCCTCGCGCATCTCTTCGCCTGAATCGAGCGAGGCTCGCGGAATCACGGGGGCCTCACTGGCAACTGCAGCGACCAGGCGGTCTACGAGATGACCACACGGCCGAGCTGTGCGCCGCGGCGGGCACGCGTCATGCGTACTCAGCGGGCCAACAGGGAGGCCCGCCATGGCCAGCACAAGCGTCCGAAGCTTCACGGCTCAGCGAGACGACATCGTCGCCAGCCGGAGGAGCCCCGCGTATCAGGCCTATCAAGTCCTGCACATCGCGTTCGTGATCGCCCCGGTCATCGCGGGCCTCGACAAGTTCGCAGACCTCTTGACCAACTGGGACAAGTACCTCGCCCCGGGGATCGCCGACATCCTGCCGTTCAGCGCCCACGCCTTCATGATGCTGGTGGGGATCGTCGAGATCGCGGCGGGCCTCGTGGTGGCGGTCAAGCCGCGCATCGGCGCATACGTCGTCGCGGCGTGGCTCGTCGCGATCATCATCAATCTGCTGATGGTCGGCGGGTATCTCGACGTCGCGCTTCGCGACGTCGGCCTGTGCCTCGGCGCGATCGCACTGGCGCGGCTGAGCCTCGATTTCGACCCCCTCAAGGGCGAGCGCGTCAGTCACGGTTGACGCATCTGGGCGCCTGACGCGACCTCCTCCCGGAAGTCTTGCAGCCGTGCCATGGCGCTCAGGCGTGGGACGACGAGGATCTCGTCTGCTTCGAATGCGAGCGGCAGCTCCCAGCTCGGCCGAGCGGCGGTGAGCGCGTCCAGCCAGCTCCGCTGCGTGGAGTCCGGCGGTAGGTGCGCCATCGCCGCTCGCGCCTGCTCGCGCAGCCGCTCGAGCTCCGCCTCGTCGAGCGTGCCCCGGGGAGCGGCGAAGACGAGCGCAATCGTTCCGGACGGGCGCGTCTGCACCCGTCGAAGCGCCTGGAGCACCACCGCTCGCGAGCTTGCGGGCACCCGGAGCAGAGCGGCGTTTCCGAGGGACCACGCGAGAGCGCGGCCGCGCCGGACGAGGGCATCGTTGCGGTCGTCGTCGGTCGCCGTGAACAACGGCACGCAGCGGGAAGCGCCGTCCGCGCAGGTCGGCACCAGCTGCACGGAGAGCCCTGGGGCGCTCCAGGGAGCTCCGAGCACGTTCGCCGCCGCCGTCCACGCGGGCACGTCGGGCAACGCCTGCCTCAGCGGATCCGGAGTCGCGCTCGCAGCGTCGGCGTCGTCGAGCCCCAGATCGAACAGCATGGGCGCGGCGCGGCGGACGGCGGCGTCCGTCGACTGCGCGAGGTACTCCCGCAGATGGCCGAGCTCCTCGGGCGGGAGGCCTCCCAGCGCCAGCGCGATCGTCGCAGGAGGGACGGCGCTCCGCACCGGAGCCGACGCCTCCCGAGGCGAGATGGAGAGGAACGGGCCGCTGCGCTGCGCCTTCGAACGTGGCGTGCAACCTGCGAAAGCGACGAGAGCGAGAACGACGAGCGCGGCGAGAGCTCGCCCCATCACCGCGTCGCGGAGAATTCGGCCCAGCCCTGCGCCGCGCCGCTGATCGTGTGCGCGCCGTCGTAGGTGAACGTGATGCCCGCGAGCGGCGAGCCCAGGACCTGACCGTTCATCGCTCCCCCGGTGCACGTCGTGATGGAGTTCCCCGTGAAGTCCATCGTGCAGGGATACGTGCCGCCGCCCGTCCCCTGCCACGTCCACGTGTTGAGCCAGTGACCGCCGAAGTCGCCGAGGCTCGACGCGGCACCGCTCATCTTCTTCGTGGTGAACGTGAACCAGGGACCGGCGGGCGCGAGGTACTGGCAGGAGCCGTCGATCTCGGAGGCGCTCACGCTCAGCGTGCACGACACCGTCGGGGTCCCGCCCTTCGGACCGGCCTGCATGGCCCAGGTGCCGCCCAGATTGAACGGGAGGATGCCGACGTTGAAACTGCCGGCGGTCTGCGTGGCGGCGAGCGCGGCGGCGTTGCTCGGATCGCTCGGCGGATCGTTGTCCGTGAAGTCCAGGACGTTGCCCGTGCGGACCGCGGTGAGCGTGAAGTCGGGCGACGTGATGCTGAGCGAATCCTGCGCGATGGTGACGGTGGTCGACACGGCACCGCCCCCCATCGGCGTGGTCGTCACGGTCCAGGTCCCGGCGAGGCTGCCCGCGCCGGGTCCCGTCCCGCCGTCCGTCGAGCCCGACGGCCCGGAGGTCGAATTGCCGCAGCTCGCGAGAAGCGCCGTGCAGAGTGAACACACCGAAACCGGCAGTTTCCTCATGCCGCGATTCTCGCCCGCGGCGGAGTCAGCCACAAGACGCTACGGCTTCTCGCCCGACTTCTCGGCGCGGATCTGGACGCGATCGCCCTCCACGATCACGTCGCCGTCCATGCCGCGCGCGCGCAGCTGCGCGAGGATCTTCTGCCGCAGCTGCTCGTCGGTCATCCCCGGCTCGCGCGTCGTGTCGAGAGGCTCCGGCGCGATCTGCACGCGGTCCGCGTCGGGGCCGGTGCTCTTCTCGAACACCTGGATGTGATGGCCGTCGCGATCGGCGCCCACCTCGACCACGGTCACGCCGTCTCCGCGCCGGATGGTCACGCTCCCCGCGTTCCAACCTTGCTGCTCGAGCTGCGCCCGGATCTCCGCCTCGACGTCCGCGTCGCTCTTGCCGCGCGTGTCCACGTCGACGCGGAACAAGCTGTCCCTCGCCATCGCGTACACGCTTCGCCAGGCGAGCTCGCGATGCGGGGTCACCGTCGCCTCGGCGCCCATCCCACGTGCGATGGCGAGCGCATGCCGGCGCGCCGCGGCTTCGTCGGGTGCCGAGAAGTGCACCGTCGCGACGGCGCCGTTCGCGGACGTGAGCGTCGCGTCCCACCCGTTGCTTCGCCAGATCGGAAGGGGGAGGACGAGCGCGCCCGCTCCGAGGGCGACGGCCACGGTGAGCACGCGACCGCGGCGCGCGCCGCCTCGGCTCTTCGCGAGCGCCTCCTCGAGCCGACGCTCCGTGTCGGCGAGAGAAGGAGCCTTGCGGGCCGTCGCGTCGGCGAGAGCCCGGAGATCGGACGTGATCATCGCATCGGTGTTCATGGGTTCTTCTCCATCGCGAGGCGGCCCAGGTCGGCCGCGTCCTTCTCGTAGTGGTGTCGGAGCCGCGCGCGGGCGCGGGAGAGACGGGATTTGACCGCCGGGAGTGAGCTGCGTTGCAGCGCGGCGATCTCGTCGAGGGTGAAGCCCTCGAGCTCGAACAGAACGATGGCCTCGCGCTCCTCGGGCGAGAGGACGGCGAGGGCGCGCGCCATGCGCTGGGCGCCATCGAGCGCGTCCGCTTCCGGAGGAGCCGACCGGTCGGGGGCGCTCTCGATGGGCAGCATGCGCCGCCAGAAATCGCGTCTGTGACGGCGCCGGTGCATCGTGAGGAGGATCGCGAAGAACCAGGAGCGGAAGCTGCTCGGGTCGCGAAGCTCCGAGAGCCGGTCGTTGGCGCGCAGGACGGCTTCCTGGAACAGGTCGTCTCCGTCCGCGTTGCTGCGGCAGAGGCGCCTGGCCGTACGGATGGCCGCGTCGTGGAACGGCGCCAGGAGCTGCAACGAGCGCTGGCTCATGTCAGGAGATGCCTCGAGGGGGCCGAAAGGTCGCAGGCGGGATCTACGCCGGTTGCGCGCTTCCCCAAGGACGCGTGCCCAGGATGGCCTCGGCGCGGCCGCGAAGCTCCGGCGAGAGCGAGCCGCGGCTGCCGAGAGAGAGGGCTTCTGCCAGCTCGCGCGCCGTGGCGAAGCGGTCGCCCGGCTTCTTCGCGAGGGCGATCGCGAGGACGAGCTCCACGTCGTACGGCAGGTCGGCCAGCACCTCGCGCGGAGCCGTCGGCTGTCGATAGACGACGTCGAACAGGGCCTGGACGTCCTGCACGCCGAACGGCGGCTGCCCCGTGAGCGCGCGGTAGGTCACCGCGCCGAGCGCGAAGACGTCGGCGCGCGCGTCCGCCGAGCCGCTCTGCACCTGCTCGGGCGACATGTAACCGGGCGTGCCGACGACGGCTCCTTCGGTGAGCGTGCCGCTCGAGTCGCGCAGCTTGCTGACGCCGAAGTCGAGGATCTTCCACACCGGCGGCGCGGTGTCGCCGTCCGCGCGCGGGTCGTGCAGGAACAGGTTCTGCGGCTTCAGATCGCGGTGGACGATGCCCGCGTCGTGCGCCACCTCCAGACCGCGCGCGACCTGATCGACGAGCGACACGACCTCCGGCAGCGGCAGTCGATGCTTCTGCCGCAGATGCCGCGCGAGATCGTGGCCGACGAGGAGCTCCATCGCCAGGTACGGCGAGCCGTCCGGGGCCTCACCCGCCTCGAGCACCTCCACGATGTGCGGGGACCGCAGCCGGCTCTCGTGCTCGACCTCGCGGAGGAAGCGCTTCACGAGCGCGGCATCGCTCGCCGCGCGCTCGGTCATCAGCTTGACCGCCGCCGGCCGCCCGTCGCCGGCGCGCACCGCGGAGTAGACCTCGCCCATCGCCCCGCGCCCGACGATCGCGTCGAGGTCGAAGTTGCCCACGCGCACGCCGGTGTAGCGTCCGCCGCGGCGCGCATCGACGTTGAGCACCACTTCGAGGTTGCGATTGGCCTCGGCGAGCAGCAGGTCGCGCTGGCGCGCGAGCAGCATCGCGGAGTTCGTGCGCTCGACCGCCGCCTGCAGCCGGCGGCGGCTCACGCGCCCGTACCCGAGCGCGGCCAGGAGAAAGGACAGGGTGAGGAAGGCGCTCGCCATGAGCTCGCCCGTCGTGGCTCGGGTCGCGGCGTACACGCCGGGATCGGCCAGGACGCCGGACGCGATGAGCGAGGCGGGCACGATGAAGCCCACGCATGCCGCAAGCGTGAGCGGCAGCACGAAGCGCCGGTCGATCGCGCCGAACCCGCACATCGCGAGGACGATGCCTCCCTGGATCGCCGAGAAGACCCCGAGGTGCAGCGACTCGACGATGGACGTCGCGACGAGCACCACGCCGTACGAATAGGTCACCGGCAGCCGCACCCGGTCCGGAGCATTGCGCAGCGAGCGCACGAGGATGCCGCCCACGAACATCGTGGAGAGCAATCCGACTGCGGCCCGTCGGAACGTCTCGGAGCCGGTCCGCATCACGAGCAGCTCGACCAGCAGCCCGACGAGGCCCAGCGCGGAGAAGATGAGCGCGATGTCTCCCGCACGAATGGTGTCCTCGCGACGCATCGCGAGCAGCGCAGTCTGCGATGCGAGGCTGCGGGCGCGGTCGTCCTCGGTGCCCTTCGGCTGTCCGCCGGTCGAAGCCCCCTCGGGCCGCGTGGCGAGAGCAGCCCGCGGCTCGGGGACGGTCGCAGGGTCGGCCCGAGGATCCGTGCCCACGATCGACCCATTGTGCGCCTTCGAGCCGCGCCCACGCCAGCCCTGCAGTTTCCCTGTACGCTGGGTGCGGGAATGCTCTCCGACAAGGCTCGAGATGCCCTCGCCACACTGACGACGGCCATCGACACGAACCCGGAGCTCGAGGAGGCCCTCGGCGTGCGGTGGCGCGGCGGCATGCGCGAGGGAGGCCACGTCCACCACGTCGTCGAGATCACCATGGAGCAGCGCGAGGCGGCCGACGTCCTCGCGGCGGAGCTGCCCGGAGAGACGCGATCCGACTTGGGAGCCGCGGACCTCGTCGAGATGCTCGCGAAGCCCGGGGGTCGCGTCATCCTCGCCTGGATTCGCGCGAGCGCGTGGCGGCGCGACACCCGCATCGCGCCGCTGCTCAAGAGAGCCGCCGCGGCGGGCATGGCGGAGCGCATCACGCCCGCCGCCCGCGATCGCGTCGTCGAAGGGCCGATGCTCGACGCGCTCGCCTGCGCTCCCCTCCTCGGCGACGGGTCGGTGCTCTCGCTCCTCGACTGGACCGAGGCGCGCGCGCGCATGGAGATCCTCATCTGGGAGGCCGGGTCGAGCGCGCGCGAGGTGCCGTTCCTCGGACCCTGGCTGTGGGGATCACGCTCTGTCTTCGACACGATGATCGCCGAGCCGGCGCACGGCGCCCTGCGCGGGCGCGTCCTGGCCGCGCGCTGTCTCGAGGTGAGCATCGGCGGGATGCCGCAGACGGCCGACCAGGAGCTCTTCGGTCGCACCCTTCAGATCCTGCAGCCGCTGCTGCTCCACCCTGAGCCCCTCGTCTGGGTGCACGCCGCGCGCGCGCTCGGGCGACTCGCCGGCGTCATGGAGGCGATGGAGGGCACGATCCTCGACTGGGCCCTCGGCGAGTCTCGCGTGCTGCGGCAGCGCGCGACGACGGCGCTCGCCTCCCTGCCCGGCGAGCGCATCAAGTTCCTCTCGAGCCAGCTCTACGAGATCGTCGACTCGCGTGGACCGGATGCTGCGTGGGTCCTCGGCGCCGTCGCCGCGGCGACGCCGTACCTCTTCCACGAGAAGCGCGATCTCTGGGAGCGGCTCGCCCGTCGCGTGCTGGCCGGCGAGGGCGGCGCCATCGCGGCGCGTGCCCTGGCGCGCGGCCTCGCGACGCTGTGGAGGCGCGGCGATCAGGACCCGGACATCGAACGCCCCCTGCGCGTGGTCCGCGAGATGGCGCGCGCCGCACACCCGGACTCCCTCGACGACGCGCGCCGGTGGATCGAGGTCACGGCCGTGACCGACCCGGTCGACGGCGCCGAGCGCGATCCGCTCGACATCGAGCTCGGCGTCGAAAACCTCATGCGCATCGCGGCGCAGTTCGACGACGAGGAGGCCGATGCGCGTGCGGCGCGCTTCGCGGGCTCGCTGGCGACCACTTTCGAGGAGGCGCGTCGCATCGCCACCGCCGAGGGCAGGCTGCGCCAGCGCGCCGCCGCGATGAACGCGCTCGAGGGCTGCGCGCGCACCTTCGCCCTTCGCCTCTGGTGGCCGCTGCTCGCGACGCACCCGGCGGGAGACCCCATCGACGAGCCGGACCTCAGCGAGGCGTGGAAGCTCGTGTCGACGGCGCCGTCGCAGATCCTCGACCTGGTGCGCGAGCGTCGCGAGGCGGGCGCCGACCCGCAAGCCGACGTGCCCCTCGAGGTGCTCGCGATCCGCCTCGGTGGCTACGCGCTCGACGCGTGCGGCGAGGAGTCGGTGCTCGGACCGGGTCGCGGGCCCACCGCCCACGAGACGTGTCTCTGGCTCCGCAAGCTGCAGGGACTCGCGGACGGGTCGCGCGAGCTGCCGCCGGAGCTCAAGAACGCGCTCAGCATGCTCTTCTGGCGCCTCGTCGACACGACGCGCGGCACGGCGCTCGGCGAGGTGGACGACGTGCAGTGGCTCGGGCCGTTCGCGGCCTGGTGGGGCCTGGTGATCGATCAGCCCGCGATGCTGCTGCAGCTGGCGACGGCCCTGCCCATGATGGCCGAGGGCGCCCTCGCGACGTGCTGCGCGCACGCCGACGCGCTGCGATCGGCGGTGTCGCTCGGCATGCCCGACGGCGACTGGAGCGCGATGGCGGAGGACGCCCTCGCGGCGCTTCACGCGAGCGAGACCGAGCTGGCGCGCGCGCTCGCAGGCCTGGCGACTTCGCTGGCGAAGTTCTCGAAGGCGTCGGGCCCCAATCCGCAGCTGGAAGACCTGTGTCTCGAGCTCGTGCTCTGCGGCGAGCGTCTCCAGGGAGCGCTCGCCGACCCGGTGAAGGCGCTCCGCCCGCCGAACGCACCGAGCGAGGACCCGGACGACTCCTTCGCGCGATCGGCGATCGCGAACGCACCGCGCGTGGCGGGCCTCGTCGCGCGCGCCATCCGGGCGAGGGAGAAATCGCTGCTCGACGTGTGGTTCGCGTCGCTCGGGCCGGTGGCCTCGGCGCTGCTCGAGGCAGCCGTGGACGGCGCCATGAGCCGCACGCCGCCTCCGCCTCCGCAGCAGAGGAAGAAGGACCAGCCGAAGATCATCGAGGGATACGAGCTCGTGAAGCCCCTCGGCGAGGGAGGCGTCGGCTCGGTGTGGCTCGTGCGCAAGCCCGGAGCCGACCGGCTCTTCGTGCTCAAGATCCCGAAGGCCGAGGCGCTCGCGCAGGCGAACGCGGCGGAGCGCGAGGGGATCCTGGCGTCGTTCGTCGAGGAGGCGAACGCGCTGGCGGGCCTCTATCACCCGAACGTCGCGAACATCATCGACCGCGGCGTGTCGGGCGGCTTTCCGTACCTGGTGCTCGCGTACCTCATCGGCGCGGACTTGAAGCAGTACTCGACGGCGCGGCTCATGTCGCTCTTCGAGCTGCGGCAGGTGGTGCTCGAGTCGTGCGCGGGGCTCGCGGCACTGCACGGCGCGGGGCTCGTGCACAGGGACATCAAGCCGGCGAACATCTGGTTGCGCTTGCCGCTCGGGGGCGGCGAGAGATTCGACCCGCACAAGCACCGCGATCCGGCGCGCACCCAGCCGCTCGCGTCGGTCGTCATCGATTTCGGGATGGTCCGGTCCATCCACGTCTCCGCGGACGCGGCCGGAAGGTTCGTCGCGGGGACGGCCGGGTACATCGCGCCGGAGCAGGTGCTCGATCCCGTGGATCTCGACCCGCGCTCGGACGTGTACTCGCTCGCTGCGACCATCTACAATGTGACGACGGGCCGCGCGTTCTTCGACGACATCGAGAACCAGCGCGACCGGATCCTCGCGCACATGCGGCGCGATCCCCTGGAGGACCCTGCCCGTCTACAGCCGTTCCCCGCGGCGATTGCCAAGCTGCTCCGCGCCGCGACGCTCAAGGACCCGCGCGATCGGCCTGCGCCGATGGAGTTCGGGCGCGAGTTCGCGGCGAGCGTGTAGCGGCTACCAGCGGCCCCACCAGCCGCCGCCCCAGGCCGGTCCCCGCCAGCCGCCGCCCCACCAAACACCCCCACCCCACCAGCCCCCCCCCCACCCCCC
>DASVWO010000382.1:0-3084 GCA_036393165.1 Polyangiaceae bacterium
AGCGCGCCGTCTCTCGCTTCTCCCCACGCGACGACCTTCGCGATCATCGGATCGTAGAACGGCGTCACCTTGTTCCCGGCGCGCACGCCCGATTCGACGCGCAGCTTGCTCGTCTGGACCTCCCCTGCCCCTCCCGCCCACACGAGCTCGTCGATCGCCCCCGGCTTCGGGATGAACCCCTTGCTGGGGTCCTCCGCGTACACGCGCACCTCCACGGCGTGCCCTCGCCGCTGCACCTTCGACAGGTCCGGCAGCTTCTCTCCCGCCGCGACACGGAACTGCAGCTCCACGAGATCCAGCCCCGTCACCATCTCGGTCACCGGGTGCTCCACCTGCAGCCGCGCGTTCACCTCGAGGAAATAGAGATTCCCGCGAGCGTCCGCGATGAACTCGCACGTGCCCGCGCCCACGTATCCCACGTGCTTCACCACCCGCAGCGCCGACTCGTGCAGCTCGCGCCGGCGCGCCTCGCCCTCCTCCCCCTCGAAGAACGCGGCCGGCGACGGGGTCTCCTCGACGATCTTCTGATGCCGTCGCTGCACCGAGCACTCGCGCTCCCCGAGCGCATACGCGCCCCCGTGCGTGTCGCAGAACACCTGGACCTCGATGTGCCTCGGCTGGTCGGCGTACCTCTCCAGGTACACGCGCGGATCCGCGAACGACGCGCGCCCGCGGTCCGAGCAGCTCTTGAGCGCGCGATCCAGCTGCGCCGGATCGGTCACGACCTGCATCCCGATGCCCCCGCCCCCGCCGACCGCCTTCACGACGATCGGGTAACCGACCCGCTCCGCCTGGCGCCGCGCATGCGCGAGCCCCTCCTCCGTGTCGATCGGGATGGGATCATCTGTCCCAGGGACCGGCGCCGTCCCGGCGGCGAGCGCCACGTGACGGGCCTTCATCTTGTCGCCGAACGCGTCGAGCACGACCGGCGGGGGCCCGACGAACACGACGCCCGCATCGGCCACCGCTTGCGCGAACGCCGGCTTCTCGCTCAGAAAGCCGTACCCCGGGTGCACCGCCCGAGCGCCGGTGCGCTTCACGGCGTCCAGGATGGCCCCGACGTTGAGGTACGAATCCTTCGCCGGCGGCGGACCGATGAGCACCGATTCGTCGGCGTCGCTGACGTGCGGCGCCTCCCGATCGGCCTCCGAGTACACCGCGACGGTCTTGATCCCCAGCCGCTTGCACGTGCGCATCACGCGGCGCGCGATCTCGCCGCGGTTGGCGACGAGCACCTTGTCGAACATGGCGCGCGATTATAAGGCACTCCCATGCGCGCGCCCGTGGTCCTCGCCCTCGGCCTTCTCGCGATCCCGGCCGCGGTTGCTTCGTGCCACCGCGGCGACGGCGGCGCCTCGGGCAGCGGTGGACCGGCGCCCTCCGCGAGCGTCATCACCATCGGCGTGGCCCTCGGCACGTGCCCGGACATCCCCGTCTGCGAGCGCGAGTGCGACGCCGGCTCCGCCGATCGCTGCCGCAGGCTCGCCGCGACGTATGCGCTCGGACAGGGCGTCGACAAGGACGAGACGCGCGCGGCGGCTCTCTACGAGCACGCCTGCGACATGAAGGACGCCTCCGCGTGCGTCTTCGCCGGGCAGATGTACGAGTTCGCCCACGGGGTCGCGAAGGACGACGCGCGCGCCGCCCGCTTCTACGAGCGCGCCTGCGACCAGCAGTGGGCCCCCGGCTGCTACAACCTGGCGATCATGTACGAGCGCGGCACGGGCGTGCCGCAGGACCGCGCCAGGGCCGCGGACCTCTACCAGGTCGCGTGCACCGCCGGCGCGAAGCAGGCGTGCGACAAGGCCCGCGAGCTGCACGCGCCCGCCCCGTTCCCCTTCCTCGACGGCGGTCTTCCCTGAGCGGCCGGCGTCATACCTCGTAGCCCTCGACGCCCGGCGGCGGGATCGAGCGGGGGTTCTGGTCCGACTTCTTGCGCTTCTCGAGCCACCGGTGCGCCACGACCAGCAGCGGCGGCTGCACGACGCGCGTGAGGATCGCGAGGATCAGTGACCCGCCGATGACCACGACGGCCAGCGGCTTCTGCGTCTGCGCGCCGATGCCATTCGACAGCGCCGCCGGCATGAGCCCGAGCGTCGCCACGAGGGTCGTCATGAGCACCGGGCGGAACCGCTTCTCCGCCGCCTCGCGCGCCGCCGCCTCGATGGAGTGACCCTCCGTCTCCCGCAGCCGCTGGAAGTAGGTGACGACCAGGATCGCGTCCTGGATCGCGATGCCGAAGATGGAGATGAAGCCCATCGCCGCCGACACCGAGAAGTTGATGTGCGTGATGAGCAGCGCCAGGACGCCGCCGGTACACGCGATCGGGATGCTGATGATGACGAGGATCGTGTCCAGCCAGTGCTTGACGGCGCTGTACGTGAGGAACGCGATGAGGAGGAACGTGAGCGGGATGATGATGAGCAGCCGGCCCTCGGCCTCGTGCAGCTCGTTGATCTCGCCCGCCCACTCGAGGCGCATGTCGTACGGCCGGCACAGCTTCGTCCACCCCTGCGGCGCCTTGTCGCAGCGCGGGATCTCGGCGTCGATGCGCTGCTGCGCCTCGGCGATGGTGCTCGCGAGGTCGCGCCCGCGCACGCTGAACTTCACCGGCGAGTAGCGCACGGCGTCCTCGCGGTAGATCATCGCCGGCCCTTCTGCGGGCTGGATGTCGGCGATCTGTCCGAGCGGCACCTGCGACCCGTCCGGCGTCGACACTGTGATCTCGCGGATGCTCTCGAGGCTCTCCCTGTACTGCGGCTTCCAGCGCACGGTGAGGTCGAAGAACTTCTCGCCCTCGTAGACCTCCGTGACGGCCTGCCCGCCGATCGCGGCCTGGACGACCGAGTCGATGTCGCCCGTGTTCAGGCCGTAGCGGGCGGTCTGTGGCCGGTCCACGGAGATCGTGATGTTGGGCTGTCCCAGCGAGGAGAAGAGGCCGACGTCCTTGATGCCACGGACATCGGACAGGACGTCGGACACGGAATCTGCAATTTGGTGATTCGTGCGAAGGTCTGGGCCGACGACCTTCACACTGTTCTCGCCCTTTACTCCGGAAACCGCCTCTTCCACGTTGTCGGAGAT
>DASVWO010000383.1:0-46108 GCA_036393165.1 Polyangiaceae bacterium
GGACTCGAAGCGAGTCATCGCGTCCTCGATGGGTGCCGAGGCGTCCGACGCGAGCCGGCCGAAGAGCATGGCGTCCTCGAGAGCGAGCGACGCGCGCGGCGACCGCCTCGCGCCCGGCCTGCGCGACGCTCGCGAGCCGCTTCCCGTAGCGGACGTCGATGCCTCGGCGCTGCGCTTCGTCGCGAAGCGCGCGGTGCACGGCCGCGCGCAGGATGTTGACGCCGTGGCCCGCACGCGCCGTACGCACGACGCCGATGAGCCGCCCCCGGTGGTTGCGGAAAGCCATGTCGCTGCACGGCTGACCCTGGACGAGGAGCGTGTCGGCGAGACCGAGCTCCGCCAGCACGCGCAGACCGTTGGGGGCGATCTGGAAGGCGCCGCCCACGTCTTCGGTGCGAGGGTAGGCTTCGAGCACGACCGGCTCGATGCCGGAGCGTGCCCGGCCTCGGCTCGTTGACCGTCGAGTCGGTGCGACTCGTAAACAGCTTCTCGTTCTGAGCGAGTCTGAAACGCAAGCCCATGCCGTCCTCGGACTGGTAACTCCGGTGTGGGGCTCGCGAGATCCGGCTGCGGGCCGCGAGCCTCACTCCTTCCCGAAGAATCGCGCTGTTGGCCGCCAAGAAGCGCGGACCTTTCTTTGCCCTAGCAACACACGGAGGTGCGTCATGCGGTTCGTCGGGTTCTGCGTCCTCACCCTGTTGTTCGTCGGTTGCTCGTCGGGACCGATCGATCGCACATCGTCGTCTGCACTCTCTGCGGAGTCGAACAGCTCGAGCGGCAGCCACGGCAGCGGCCAGAGCGGCAGCGACAGCGAAGGCTCGCTGGACGCATCGCTCGGCGGATGCACCTACACGCAGGGCTACTGGAAGAACCACGCGTCGTCGTGGCCGGTGACGTCGCTCACGATCGGCGGCGTCATGTACAGCCAGCAGCAGCTGCTCGCCCTGTTCGACACCTCTCCGGGAGGGGACGCGAGCCTGATCCTGGCCCACCAGCTCATCGCGGCGCTGCTCAACGTCGCGGACGGCGCGGTGCCCTCGTCTGCGGTGCAGCAGGCCATCAACGACGCGCAGGCCTGGATGACCGCGAACAAGGGCTCCAACGCTGCTCTGCCCTACGGAGTGCCAGCGGGGTCGGCGGCCGGCAACCAGGCCACCGCGCTCACCAACACCCTCGACGACTTCAACTCGGGGACCACCGGAACGCCGCACTGCGGTGAGGGAGGCAACGGCAGCAGCGGGAGTGGGAGCGGCAGCAGCAGTGGCTCCAGCGGCTCGAGCAGCGGAAGCAGCAGTGGCTCCAGCAGCGGTTCCAGTGGTTCCAGCAGCGGCGGCGGTTGCGTGAGTTCCGGCGGCACGTGCATGTCGTCCACCGACTGCTGCGCGGGCAACCTTTGCAGCAGTGGGACCTGCCAGCCGCTCGTGCACTGATCCCGGCCATCATCCTGCAGGCACGGGTCATCACTGGTCGGAGAGCCGACCCCCAAGTACCGCGCGAGGCGGCTCGAATGTCGCGGAAAACGCGGGCGAGGACCGTGGTCTGATGGTTGCTCGCACACACGACGTGAGCTCATCGACGGCGCGCGGAAAGGATGCGGCCGAGCGGCAGGTGGTCCTGCTCGTCGAGCCGAGCGCGCTGCACCGCGCTGCTCTAGCGCGGGCGCTCGTGATCGCCGGGTTCGACGTACGATCGCTCGAATCGCTCGGGACCACCCGGAAACCTCGATTCGCAATCGTGAACCTGGAGGACCTGAAGGAGAAGGACGCCGACGTCCTGCTGGCCGCCTTGCTCGATGCGCATCGTGAGGTCCCTCTGGTCCTTCGATCTTCGGACCCCGGCGAAGCCGCCACCGGCTTCCGAATACTCGGCCTCAACGTTGCGCTGTCGTTCGCGAAGGACGCGCTGGAGCGCGAGGTGGTTGCGCGAGTCTGTCAGTGGTGTCGCTCCGGATCGGCGGGCGGAAGCGATGGCCCCAAGTCGGCCGAGCGACTCGCCCCGGCCATGCTGAAGCGGGTTCCCACCCTGGCGGTCGGACGCAACGATATCGGCCGGTACAAGTCGGACCCGGACCAGGCATCCTTTCTGGAGAGCATCGACGGTCGAAGGAACCTCGAAGCCATCGCGACGCGCACGGGCATGACGCCGTCGCAGGTTCTGACCGTCGCACGAAAGCTCGTCGAGCGACGGATCGTCGTCCTCCGATAGCGCGCCGGGCGGTGGGGGTAAGATGGGGTGTCCATCCCATGAACACCGGTCACACGCGGGTCGTCGGCTTCACGTGCGTTCTGATGGTTGCGGCGTGCGGCAACTCGAACGCATCACCCGCGAATGGGGACGCGGGCAGCGCAGAAGGTGGAGAAGGAGGGGCCGTCGACGCGAGCTCGATGGACGGAGGCGACGCCGGCGGAGGTGACACGGGGAGCACGGGCGACGGCGGCTTCGTGGACGCTGGGCCGAATCTGCCCGAGCAAGGGACGGCGGTGGTGACGTTTCACTCGATCAGCGTCTACTGGACCCCGCCATCAGCCCCGATGGGGGACGCCGTCAAGATCCGCTACCGCAAGTCGACCGAGGCGACGTGGAGGACCGGACACGACCTCTGGTACGACACGCGGCAAGGCGTCGGCTATCAGCCACGACCGGTCGAGGCACGCGGCTCGGTCGTCCTTTGCGATGCCGCGACGACGTACATCGTGCAGTTCGGGATCCCGCAGAGCGGCGGATCCGTCGACTGGGTCGCACAGAAGACGGCCACCACCTGGAGCGAGACGTTCCCGATCGGCACGACGCTCAAGCCGTGGAGCGGGACCAGCAGCACGCTCGGCACGTCCAACTACGGCGGCTCGAGGTCGAGCTCCACGCGCAGCCAGGTGCTCCTCATGAACCAGTCGGGCACGGCTTCCGGTTACACGCTCTACGACCTGACCGGCGCCACCGCGCAGACGGGCAACACGAGCGACCAGTTCCCGGTCGTCATCTCGGGGAGCTACATGATCTTGCGCGGGTTGAAGACCATCGGCGGTGAGTCGGGGATCTTCATCGACCCGGGCTCGCACCACGTCGTCATCGAAGACTGCGAGGTCACGTCCTACGGGCGGAGCACGGGCATGCCGCTACCGAACGGCTTGCCCGGCGAATGGGGCGTCAACGAAGACGCCGGCATCAAGTTCCCCGACTCGTCGTACGGCTCGGTCCTCGACACGAAGCAGATCGTCATCCAGCGAAACCGCATCCACAATCCGTTTGCCGGCGCCAACTCGTGGGACGCGGGGCACCCGAGCGGACCGACCGCCATCGAGATGTACCCGACGGGAGGCGACATCGTCGTTCGCTACAACGAGAGCTACTCGACGCTCGACGGCACGCTCGGCGGTACGCCCGACCCGGGGCACTTCCACCAGGACGGGCTCGTCATGGGCGGTGACAACGACAAGGGGATCGGCCCGGACATCGACGTCTACAAGAACATCACCAT
Source organism: Polyangiaceae bacterium (assembly GCA_036393165.1). GTDB lineage: Bacteria > Myxococcota_A > Polyangia > Polyangiales > Polyangiaceae > Palsa-1150. The sequence goes on from DASVWO010000383.1 coordinate 3,476, forward strand.
CGGCTATTTCGACGACGGCATGGAGACCGACGGCGACGGGACCAACGACCGAGTCTGGGGAAACTACTTCGACTACGGCGGCGCGAGCTGCGTCTCGAGCACGAGCACCAACGTCGGCCCGGTGTATCTCTTCCGCAACGTCTACAACCGCGCGCGCATGTGGTACGGCGACCCCTGGGGCAACGAGCAGGACCGGCTCTACATGTTCAAGAGCGGCGGCTTCTCGGCGACGGAGAACGGCGGCCGGCGCTACATCTATCACAACACCTCGCTCGAGCCGCCTCCCTCCTCGGAGAACGCGCCGGGGCCCAACGACCTGGGCGCCGGGTACGGCGCGGGCGGCACGGGCGGAACCACGAACGGCATGATGAACACCGTGTCGCGCAACAACCTGTTCGGAACGTGGAAGGCCTCGGCCGACACGTTCGATCTGACCGACGCGTCGCGCAACGATCTCGACTACGACGTCTCGAACGGCACGATGCCAACCTCCGTCGAGGCGCATGGCGAGGGGAGCGCGACGCTGCAGTTCCAGAGCGGCAACGGATGGTCGTCCTACTTCAACGGGAAGTACCGGCTCGCCCCCGGGTCGCCGGGACACGACGACGGCGTCGTCATTCCCAACTTCGATGACGGAGTGCCTCCCGCTTACCAGCAGCAAGGCGCGGGGCCAGACCGAGGCGCCCACGAAGACGGAACCCCCGACATGCAGCTCGGGATCACCGCTAGCGGCAGCTGAGGACTGCGGTGCGGTCCTACGGACACCACCCCGTGAGCTTCTCGATGAACGGGACGATCTTGGCGGCCATCGCCTGGTTGGTCGCGACGTCGGGGTGGTACTGGCAGCCCATCGTCTGCTCGAAATCGTATTCGAAGTACGCGACGTGCTTGTCGCCGGCGGCTTGCAGGGTCGAGACCACCCCGTTCAGGTAAGTCGAGACCTGGGTGCGTGACGTGCCCGAGAGCATCGGGCTGACGGCGAGGATCACCCATGCGTTCGGATAGTGCGGCCGGAGCTCCTGCTGCAGGAACGTGGTGTACGCCATCTGGAAGGCGGCGCCGGGATCGCCCTGGGCGAAATCGTTCGTGCCGAGGTCGATGACGACGACGTCTGGCGCTGGCGTGGTGAACCCCCAGGTGCTCGTCGGGATGTCGGCGAGCGTGAGGAGAAAGCGTGCGGGCATCTGATTGGTCGTGTTGCCGGAGTAGTCGCGGTACATGCCGATACCCGAGTAGGAGATGGACGTCGGCTCGGCGTGCAGCTGCGTGGCGACGAGCGCACCGGCGGTGACCGTCCAATCCTCCTGATCGACGCTCGGGTTCGTGCAGGTGCCTCCGAGCACGCCGTAGCCGCACGTGATCGAGTCACCGATGAATTCGATGCGCCGCGCCCACGGCTCGGGCGTGGCCACGAGCGCGCCACCCGTGGGCGTGAGGCCGAGGAGCTGGACGACGCCGTCGTACGACCCGGTGCGCTTGACGAGGCTGACGGTATGCTTGCCCGACGCGAGCCCTGTCGCGACCTGGTACGTGCTGGTTCCCTGCTGGGTGCGGAAGGCGGTCGGCATTCCGCCGTCGACGACCACGACGAAGTAGTTGTTGCCGACGTTGTCGGCGAGCTGCGCGCTGATTCCCGTCCCGTCGAACGTGGCCACGATGGTGCTGCCGGGCCACGCGAACTTCGGGCCCGCCGGATCGCTCGTGTCGAATCGACCGATGGTGTGGATGGCCGCGCTACCGCCCCCCGGCCCGGGGGCGCACGCGTCGACGCCGCTCGCTGCGTCGCTCGTAGCCCCATCCCTCGTTCCCGAATCGCTCGATGCAGCGTCATTCGACGTCGCGCTGTCGACACCGCCGCTGTCGGTGCCCTCCATTTCGGTCTCGGACGCGGCGTCCGCCCCGGAGGCTCCTTGGGAGGCGCCGCTGGTGCAGGCGACGAGGGACAAGAGGAGCACGGCAGCGGCACGCGCCATCGCACCAGCATCGTACCCCGGCGAGACGAAGGAAGATGCAGCCGGCCGTGAAATGCGCGGCGGCTCCTCATTTTCCTGGCCTACGCCGGCTTGATCGAGACGCGCATGGATGACGGAGCGGAGCCCGCTACACTGCCCGGTCGACATGGGGGAATGTGCCGTCTCTGGAGAGCTGGGTGGGAGGGGTCACAGAATGACGCTCGAGAAGGCCGGTCCGGCGAGACCGGCGGAAGTCCATGCGTGGTTGCAGGCATTGTTCGACGAGTCCCCGATGGCCATCGGGTTCTCGCGGGATGGCGTCCTGCTGGATGCGAACCCCGCGTACGTGCGTCTGTTCGGTCACGCGTCCGCCGCGGAGATGCGCGGCACACCGATCCTCGACCAGATCGCACCGTCGCATCGGACGCAGATCGCCGAGATGGTCGCCCTGCGAGCTCGTGGCGGGAGTCCCCCGAACGACTACCAGTCGCGCGGCCTCCGGAAGGACGGCACGGAGTTCCCGTTCGAAGTGACGACGACTCGCGTGATGGTCGCCGACGAACCTCTGACCATCGCGTTCATCCGAGACGTCTCGCAGCGCGAGGATGCGCTCCAGGCGCTGCGGGCGAGCGAGGAGAAATTCCGGACACTCTCCGCGGCGGCGTTCGAGGGGGTCTTCATCCACGCGAAAGGCAGGGTGGTGCTCGCCAACGAGCCCGGGGCAGCCATGCACGGCTTCGACCCTCCTTCCGCGATGGTGGGCGCCAGCGTCGAGGATCTCATTGCGCCCGAGTCGCTCGATCACGTGGTCGAGCACATGCGAAGCGGATCGACCGAGCCCTGCGAAGGTCTTGCCCGGCGCCGGGACGGCACCACGTTCCACGCGGAGGCGCGAGGAAGGACACTGATCGGTCCCGACCAGCAGACGCCGATGCGCGTCGTCGTCATCCGCGACGTCACCGCGCGCAAGCGCGCCGAAGCCGAGCAACGCGCCCTGGCCGCGCGGATGCAGCAGACGCAGAAGCTCGAAAGCCTCGGCGTGCTCGCAGGAGGAATCGCGCACGACTTCAACAACATCCTGACGGTCATCGCGAACGGAGCCGCCCTGCTGAGGCGCGTTCGGACCCTCGCCCCGCCATCCGTCGCCCATGTCGAGGGCATCGCGCTCGCCGCTCGTCGCGGCGCCGACCTGTGCCGCCAGATGCTGGCGTACGCGGGCAAGGCAGCGCTCTCGCCCGAACCGATGGATCTCAGCGCGCTCGTCTCCGAGATGTCCAGCATGCTCGAGGTGTCCGTCGCCAAGAAGACGGCGCTCCTGAGCGAGCTCCCCTCGGGGCTTCCGATGCTCCTCGGCGACGCGACGCAGATCCGTCAGGTCGTGATGAATCTGGTGCTCAACGCGTCCGAGGCGCTCGCCGAGCATCAGGGGACGGTCGTCGTCACCACCGGATCGGGGAGCTACGGCGCGGGGGCATTCGCGCGCTCTGCATCCGGCGGAGACCTGAAGGCTGGAACGTACGTGTTCCTCGAGGTCCGTGACGACGGCGTCGGTATGGACGCGGCGACGGTTTCCCAGATGTTCGATCCGTTCTTCACCACGAAGTTCACGGGCCGCGGCCTCGGCATGGCTGCTGTCCTCGGCATCGTGCGCGGTCACGCAGGGGCCATCGACGTCGAGAGCAGCCCCGGGAAGGGCACGCGGATCCGGGTCTTCTTCCCGGCCGACGCGCCCACGCCGGACAGGAACGTGGCGAGCGAGTCGCGGCGGCCCGATCCGGAACCCACGGGAGCGGGGGTCGTTCTTCTGGTGGACGACGAGAAGAACGTGCGGCTATCGACGCAACTCCTGCTCAAGCAGTACGGCTTCGAGGTTATCGCTGCTCGCGACGGCGTCGAGGGCGTCGAACTGTTTCGCGCACAGTCCACACGGATCGGGGCGGTCCTCCTCGACCTCACCATGCCGCGGATGAACGGCCTCGAGACGCTCGAAGAGTTGCGGCGCATCGCGCCCGAGGTCCCCGTCATTCTGACTAGCGGGTATGGCGACACACCCTTCGACGGCGCGGGCGGGGGGACGCACAGCGACGTCGTGCCGGATGCGGTGCTCGCGAAGCCTTACGCCGTGGAGCACCTGTTCGACGTACTGGGGCACGTGATGCGCGCCCCCAGGTAAGGAGGCCGGGGCTCAACGCGGGGGCACGGAGACCGCCTTCACGGGGCGAACCTCGATCTCCGTTCCGAACGCCAAGCCGGGATGTTCCTTCGCGAGCGCCACCGCACGCTGGAGGTCGTCGGCCCGGATGACCAGTACGGACGCCACGGCATGGTCACGCGTGATCGGTGTGACGCCTCGCGCAGAAACGCTGAACCCGTCTTCCGTGAGAGGACTCGCCGCGCTGAGGACCCCTTCCTTCTGTCTGGCGAGCACCCAGTCACGAGCTGCCGCATTCCGTTTGGTCAGCTCGTCGCCGCCAATGGGGCGGGTGGCGCGAAAGAGCAAGGCGAACTCCTGCATGCACCGTCTGATGTGTGCCGCTACCGTTGGGTTGCCGCACGTCTGTGAGATCAGCGAGGGTCGCGGCGAAGGCCCGCCGACCATGACTGGTTGGCGCGCGACGTGTGCCATGGCACGCAGGGTCGCCAGGGAGATCGCGCAGTTGTACGCGGCACGTGGGTTGCTCAGCCGGCCTCCTCATGAGCAGCGGATTGGCGCGAACGCTTCTGGGGCCGGTGACCCTCGCGTGCACGGTCGTCACGTGCGGCGGGACAGTCGATGTGACGCCCGACGTCGGTACGCGTCCGGAGGCGGGCGCTTCCGGGTCGAGCGGCGGCGACGACGCACCCGGTTCCAGCGTGCTGCAGGAAGCCGGCGGGGGATCGGCGTCCACCGATGCTGCAGCCGGCGATGTCGCTGCCAGCGATGGAGCCACCTGCGTGGACATCGACGTTTCGACCTTCGACAGGTCCTGTCAGAATGACTCCGACTGCATCAACGTGAGCGCAGGGACGATTTGCTCGGGGTACAACTGTCTCTGCGGCGGAGCGGCGATCAACGCCAGCGAGCAGGGTCGTTACAACGCTGCTCTCGCGTCCGTGGAGGCTGGCCCGGGTCCGTACTGCCAGTGCCCGTATTTCGGCAGGCCTCGGTGCTTGCAAGCGCAGTGCGTCTATTGCCCTTCGAGCATCGGCCCGATGCCCGCTCCACCGGGATGCCCGGACGGCGGATGACAGTGGTCAATCACCGTCGGTAGCGCAGGATGGTCTCGCAGTGCTTGGCACCATGACCGACGCAGGCGGTGCGCTCGACGCTCCAGTGCCCGTACCCCATGGCCTCGAAGACGTGCGCCATCGTGTAAATCGTGGTCCAGCAAGATCACGCGGTAGATGCCGTGGATCATCTTGGGGACGAGGTCTCGGTTGATGGCGGCGGCCAGCTCGCGCCCCTCTCCTCCACCGTACTGCTCGAGGGCGCGATCGAGCATCGGATAGGTGAGCGAGATCGGATACCAGGTGGCGCTGAGAACCCCGAGCGCGGGCTGCGAGAGGTCCAGCATTCCGAGGAGGTGCGGCGGGATGCGATCGCAGAGCGCGACCGTCGCCGCATGACCGTACCGACGGTCGTGCCACAGCAGCATCTCGCGAGTCGCCGCCCCCTTGGTCTTCGGCTCCGTCACCCCATGCTCAGCGCAGCGCCGGTCAGCCGACGCGCGCGAACGCGTGCAGCGGTGAGGGCCCCACCAGCTTCTCGATCCGGCTTACGAGCGTGTCGTGTCGGCACGGCTTGGGGAGGAACGCTTCGACGTCGATGCCGCGTTCCTGCAGCTCCGTCCTGGCGTCGGCGTCGCCGCTGACGACGACGATGGGGATGTGAGAGGTGCGCCCGTCCAGCCGCATGGCCTCGATCGCATCGCGGCCGTCGAGGACCGGAAGGGAGAGATCCATCACGATGGCGTCAGGCAGCTCTGCCCCGGCGATGCGCAAGGCTGCCTCGCCGTCGCCCGCCTCGAGGACCTCGTGACCGCGCGATCGGAGGAGCGCAGCGTACAGGCTGCGCGTGTCTTCGAAGTCGTCGACGACGAGGATGCAGGCCATGCCTCGCGGAAGTGCACGCTGCATGCCGGCGTTCGTCGCGGTCGAGGTCAGTACTCGCCCTTGATCACGAAGAACGACCCGCGGATGGTGCCGGCCAGCTTGGACTTCTGCGTTGCGAACTTGAACCGCTTGGCGAGCTCCTCGGGGACATCCATCCCCTCGGACAGCTTGAAGCCGACGGCTCGCTTCTTGGGGTCGTCGACGGTGTACATCACGTTGATCGACAGGCCGCTCTCGTAGAAGACGTACGCCATCCGGATGTTCTCGACCTGAAACGCCGTGGCCTCGAGGGGGCGGGACTCGATGACGATATCGCGTTCCTTCTCGAGGATGCGGTGCACCCACTCGATCGCCTTCGTCGCCTTGCTGGCCGGTTCGACGGCGAAGTCGTGGTCGAACTTGTTCTTGAAGTAGCGGGCCTCGTTGGCCCGTAGGCCCGCGAGGGCAGCCGCGACGGGCGAAGACTCGAGGCCGGCGGTCGACACGGTCTTGAAATCCACGACGTGGGACATGACGGGCCTCGTCATATCTCATGACGTCGGGGCGGGGGACCTCAGAAAACCACGCACGCCTGGTCGCAGCGCGAGGCGAGATCGCCCGCCTGGAAGTCGGAGGCGAGGGCGTGCTCAGCGCTGCTGGCCACGTCGATCGCGTGGATGGTGGCGCCCTCGACGTAGAAGACGCTCTTCCCGTCAGTCGACGGGACGTACGTGCGCTGGCTTGCGAGCGCCTGACCGGTCGCGATGTGGCGGATCGAGAGCTTCTTCGACGCAGGCTTGCCGTCGCCGTCGGTCAGCACCCAGAGGTCCTCCGACAGCTCGTACGTCTGGAAGCCGCTGGAGCCGTCCGTCGGCATCGTCTCGTACACGTTCTGGATGACGACCCACGCGCCCGATTTCGTGAGCGAGCGACCGCCCATGCTCGATATCACCTGCAGGCCAGGCGGCGGCGACGTCGTGAGCGGCGGATCTGCCGCGTAGGAGCCGACCACGTGGCCAGCCGCGTCGACGAGACGCGCGGTCGCAGCCTGCTCCGCCCTCAGCAAGACGAGCCCGTCGCCGATCACCGCAGCGATGTCCTCCGGCTGTGCCCCCGGAGGCACGGTCTGGACGGCGCTCACCTTCCGGTCCGCGAGCGCGTACAGGTTGCCCTGGATGTCCAGCAGCCCGGCCGGCGTCCCGGTGTAGGGTGCGTAGCCCGCGATCGAGAGCTCCGTGCCGGTCGTGTCGATCCATCGCCCGAGATTCGGGTCGCCCTGGGTGTCGAAGACAATCAGGCTCGTCTCGAACGCAGAGCCCACGATTCCACCGGCTGACACGGGCACGCCGGCCGCACCCGGTCGGGCAGGGTGGAGGGTCAGCGCCGTGGTCCGGTTCTGCACCACGAAGTACGAGTCGTCGGGCGCGAAGGAGTAAACGAAATCCCCTGCGGTGCAGTCGCCGTCATCGAAGACCCGCGTGCCGTCGGCGCCGACGATGACCGGCCTCGTCGCCCCGTTCGGCGACCCCGGACACGTCGTCGCCACGGCGAAGAGACCGAGGTCCTTCGAAGCCTGGAACGAAACGGAGAACGCAGGTCCCTGGAGGACGGTCGTCCAGCGCTTGCCGTCCCCGACGACGAGCGTGTCGGAGTCGCTCGTGGCGTTCGGCGTGCCGACCTTCGGTCGCAGCACGAGGGCCGCGCGGCTGTTGTCGGCGGACACCTTGAGCTGGGTGACGTCGTAGCGGGAGGAATCGGCGGGAAGGGCCGGACCGAAGGGGACCACGGTCCCTGCGCTCGCGCGCGCGGCGACGACGTACAGCGACGAACCGCTCGTGGCGGAGAGAAGGGTCGGGGCTTCGTTCGCCGCGAGGCCGGGATTGCCCGGTTGGCCCGGGTTGCCCTGTCTGTCCTGCGTCGGCTGGGTGGTACCGCCGCATGCCGTCAACGTGGGCACGATGCATGCGGCGAAGAGCGCGAGGGCCCGGAGGGACATGTCGCGGCCGCTCAGCAACCTCCGCGCCATGCGAGCTCACTCGCGATTTTGGCTCACCGTGCGCGGTGCGCCGCCGCGAGCGCCCGGTCCTCTGGAGTCACGGTGGTCGCGGAGTGGCACACGGCGGCTCACCGATCATGCGAACTGGTCAAGGTCCCTTCCGCTCGAAGCGCATCCCGATCGTCGACAGGATGAACGCCCAGCCGTCCTCGTGCTTGCGGCCCTGCTCGTCGTCGGGAACGCCACGATGCACGATCGTCATCTGCGTGCCGCCCTGGCGTGGTTCGAACGTGATCGAAACGATCGTTTCGACTCCGTGCGTGTGCTCGGACATCCACGTGTGCTCGACCGCGCGCGGCCGATCGATCGCCGTGAACCTCCCGAAGTGGCCGAGGATGCCGCCGGCGCGCTCGACGCCTATGTAGAAGATGCCGTCGAGCGCCAGGTTCATGATCGCCTTCTTCGCGCCGAACCAGGGTCCGCCGGGGCTGTTCGGGTCGAACCACACGTCGAACACCTCGTTTGCCGGTCCGGGAATGAGGCGCGAGACCTTCACGTCGATGGACTTCATTGGCCCTTCCTCTTTTCCTTCTCGACGAAGAGAGCGCATGATGCTCAACCTGTCGGTTGAATATTGGAGCATGACCATGACCCTGTCAACCCTCCACCCATCACGCCCCCTCTACCGGCGTCCGTGGGAGACGTTCGTCGGATGGGACGATCTGCCCGACCCAGCGCACGCATCCGAGGCGCTCGGCCCCTTGTGGCTCCACGCGACCGCCGCGACCACGATGAGGAGCACCGCGACGAGGAGCGCCGGCGGAGCCTCTGCGTAGTCTTCGCGCAGTGGCCCCGGCCGCGAGGCCGATCGGCGATAGGGATTCACGACCTCGCGCCATGCAGGAGGTGCGCCCCCGCTAGCGAGCCTGCAATCCCCCATCCACGGCGAGCGTAGCACCCGTCATGAACGAGGCCCTCTCCGACGCGGCGAAGACCACGGCATCCGCAATCTCCTCCGGCCTACCCGCCCGGTGAACCGGCTCGGTCTCGACGAAAGCCTTCTTGGCTTCCGGCGTCCCGCTGAAGCGCGCCAGCATCCCGGTGTCGATGAGCCCGGGCGCAACGGCGTTGACGCGAATGCCCCTGTCGGCGACCTCGAGTGCCGCCGCCTGCGTCAGCCCCTCGACGGCATGCTTGCTGGCCGCATAGAGCGTGGCGCTGGGCGCTCCCCGACTTCCGTAAATCGACGAGATGTTCACGATGCTCCCGTGCCCCTGGCGGAGCATCACCCGTATCTCGTGCTTCATGCACAGAAACACGCCGAGGACGTTGGTATCGAAGACTGCTGCGTAGTCCTCCGGTGTCTGTTCGATCAACGGGCCGACCTTGCCCTCGGTCCCGGCGTTGTTAACCGCCACGTCGAGGCGTCCGTAGAGCGCGATGGCGCGGTCGATGAGGTTTGCCACCTCGGACTCACGGCGAACGTCAGCCGCCACGAATTCGACCACGCCGCCCGTGCGTCGAAGCTCTTCGGCCAGGGCGTTCCCCACCTCGGGGCGGCGGCCCGAGACGACCAAGCGTGAGCCGGCCCGCGCGAACGCGACCGCAGTTGCTCGACCGATGCCCGTGAGAGCGCCCGTGATGAGTACGACGGAGCCTTGTTCCATACCCGGGCGAACGATGCGCTCCCCGTGCCGGGAGTTGCCGTCGCAGCATCGCGACACATCCGCTGCGGCTCCTGGTAGCTGACGCAGCGACGCCTATGTCGCGCTGGATTCAGCGATGCTGCGACGGGGCTGTCGCGATGTCGGCGGGAGTCGCGGATCTCCCTCGGTTTTGAGCAGGCGCACGGCTTGCTGAGTCACCCGGCATGGGCGTCTCGTCTCCCCGGTTCGTCGCGGTGGTCGGGATTTCGGCGATGGCGTTCGCGTGCACGTCTGGACCCCCCACCGGATGGGGAACGGGGTTCGGCGGCAGCGCCGCTGGTGACGACGGTGGCACCGAGACCGACGCGACGCCGCGCACCTCGGGTCCCCCGAGCGCGTCGGGCTCCTCGTCGGGCTCGGGCGGGTCCGGTTCGAGCAGCGGTGGCGGCGGCGCGATCCCGGGCCCCACGAGCCCGGAGGGAGGAGGAGTCGCCGAGGCGGGCCCGCCCCCCGGGTGCACGTATCCCTCCGGGCCCTACGGCATCACGACGGGCGCCGTGCTGCATCCGATGCTTTCGTGGCAGGGCTATGCGCCGGGGGCATCGAGCGCCTCCACCGTGACGGCCCGCGACTACTTCGACTGCGACGGTACGAAGGGCATCAACGCGCTCTACATCGACGTGTCGACGATGGACTGTCCCGCGTGCCAGAACGAGGCGCAGGACCTCCCGGGGCAGATGAGCGGCGCGTGGGGACAGGACGGCGTGAAGGTCCTCACGCTGCTCGTCGGGAACGCGAGCGGCAACCCCCCTGCCCTGCCCGATGCGCAGACCTGGATCAGCACCTTCGGCCTCGGCGCGATCGCGGTGTGCATCGATCCCTACAACACGTTCTACACGCCCGATCTGACGGCGGTCCCCGACGGCATCCTCGTGAACCCGCGCACGATGACCATCGTGAGCGTCAGCCAGGGTTACGGCGGTCCGGATCCCGCCGTGGATGCGCTCGCGCAGAAGAACAAGTGATGAAGCTCGCATTCCTCCTCTTGCTCGCGGCGGGATGCAACGCTTCCTCCCCGTCGTCCGCGCCCTCTGCGGCAGCAGCCCCCGACTCAGGCGGCGGCTCGCCGACTCCCGTGGGCGACGACGCCGGCATCGCGAGTGACGACGCCTCCCCGGACGGCGCCTCCCAGAATGACTCCTCGAGCGGCGACCCGAAGTTCGACGCGTGGGCTGCCGTCTTCGACCAGGAGCGCACGTCGATGAACATCCCGGGCTGCTCGGTCGCCGTGCTGGACGCGGGCCGGATCGCCTACTCCCGAGGCTTCGGCACCAAGGGACCCGGGAGCACCGAGCCCGTCGACGCGCGAACCCTGTACCGCATCGGATCGAACACCAAGGCTCTCACGGCGGTCGCGCTTCTCCGACTCGTCGACGAGGGCAAGGTCAGCCTCGACGGGAGAGTCACCGACTACGTGGCCGGGCTGGCCATCACCGGCACCGAGATCGGCTCGGTGACGCTCCGAGATCTCCTCACGCACCAGAGCGGCCTCTCCGACGACTTCGTCGCGGACGCGTCGCACGACGACTCGGGGCTGCTTGCGTACTTCACGGGATCTCAGGTCACGCAGGACGAATACTTCATGGACCCGCCGGGCTCGTTCTACGACTACTCGAACCCCAACTTCAATCTGGCGGGGCTCGTGGCCGAGCAAGTGAGCGGCGTCTCCTACCGCCAGATGATGCACGATCGCGTGCTGGCCCCGCTCGGGATGACACGCACGTTCTTCCTGCCGAGCGAGGCGATCGCCGACGGCGACGTGAGCGAAGGCCTGACCGACGGCAGCTACCAGGTCCCCGCCGGGCGAGTCGCCGTCGACGCGTACGACAACGCGTGGAGCCGGCCCGCCGGGTATGCGTTCTCCAACGTGCTCGACTACGCGCGGTTCCTCCAGTTCCTCTACGCGGGGAACACGGGCGTGCTGTCGGACGGGCTCCGGACGGCCATGCAGGCGCCGCAGGTCGACACGCTCGATTACGGAGACGTCGAGCGGTACGGATTCGGCGTCGGCAACGACGTCGGGTTCTATCTCGGCAACGGCTACTACGCGACGACGCTGCTCTCGCACGGTGGCCTCATCCCCGGCTACGAGGCCAATTACTTCCTGCTTCCCGCGGCGGGCTGGGGCATCATCGCGTTCTGCAACTCGGACGCGAGCTTCCCCGACACGTCGTTCGCGGAGGCCCTGCAGGACCTAGCGCCGCTGCCGTCGCCGTCCGCGCCGCCCGACGTCGCGCCGATCCCGTCCACCTTCGCCGCCATGGCGGGCGCGTACTACGACCCGTACACCGTCGGCCACGTGTCGATCGCCGCCACGAGTGCCGGCCTGACCATCTCGATGCCCGACGTGGACGCGGCGGGCGTGACGTACGACCACGCCCTGGCCCCCACCACCCGCGACGGCTTCGACTTCACGTTCGACGGGGCGGACACCGAGGTCACTTTCATGAAGGACAGCTCCGGCACCTACGTCTGGATGCGAACGCGAGGCTTCGTGGCCAAGCGCTCGTGATGCTCAGGGAGGCCCGCAGAAGAGAGCGTCGTAGATCTGGCCGGTCGACCCCAGCGCGGCGCTGACGGGAGCGCACGTCCAGTTCGAGTAGGTGCAGTCGCTGTTGGTGAAACAGACGCCCGTACATCCGCTCGGCCCGCAGTAGTAGCTCTGGCACTGGATGGACATGGAGTTCTGATTGCACGCCGAGCCGATGGGCAGCGTGCCGGTCGGCGGAGGGAAGCACTGGGCGAACAGATCGTTTCCCTGGAGGTTGTATCCGCACGCATCGCTCGGGTCCCCGCAGTCCACCGAGTTCCTGCAGGGGTTCATGCATTGCTGGGTGTTGCCTGCGAAGCACATGCCGCTCGTGCAGTCCGCGTTGGTCTGACACGGGGCGTCCTCCCCGCCGGATCCCTGCGGCGGCGCGCAATGAGACGCGAAGTGCGTGTCCGCGGCGCTGGCGCCCGGGAAGGTTCCGAACACGCACGTGGTGCCGGACGCACACTCGGCGGACGCGGAGATGGCCGAGCAGCAGGTGTCCTGGCACGTGCCGTTCGTGCAGAGCCCGGACCGGCAGTCGCTCCCCTTCGAGCACCCGGTCCCACCGCGCGCGCCGGTGCTCATCCCCGGTTGGCCGCGGCCTATCCACGAGGGATTGACGCAGTACTGTCCTCCCTCACCCGACGCGAAGCACACGGTGCCCGAAGGGCAATCCGCCGAGGTGCAACACGGTCGCGTGCAGAACGCGCCTCCCGCGGCGGAGAGCACGTCGGGGGCGACAATGGGGTCCACCGCGCACACGTGCGTCGTGCAGTCCACGGTGCAATCGAGATTGTTGTTGCATGGTGAGAGGGTTCCGCACGACGCGGCATCTCCAGGCGTGCTCGCTTCGTGACCCGCATCGGTACCGCTGGAGCGGCCGTCGGAGGTCTCCGCGACGATGGCAGCATCGGACGCGGTGCTTCCCCCATCGCGCGACGGAACCAGGTCCGGAACTGCGTAGCAGGCGGTGCACGCCGAGCCTACGAAGAGCGCGCCCATCGCGCCCACTACGCGCCGCATCAACGTCAGCGTACAGCCGAAAGGCAGCCGCGGGGCAGTGGAAGCTCGCTGTCACAGCTCATCGGATTCTCGTTGACCCGGATTGAGTGCGGCGGCGGCATCTTCCTGTAACTTGCCTCGCCCGCCCTCACCGAGCGGTCGGCGGCAGCATCACGCGGAACGTCGTCGCGCCAGGCGCGGACTCGAAGGTGATCTCACCTTCGAGCTCCGTCACGATCCGGTGGCAGATCGCGAGACCAAGGCCCGTTCCCGCCCCGAGCGGCTTCGTCGTGAAGAACGGATCGAACACGCGATCGCCGATCTCGGGCGCCACGCCGCAACCGCTGTCGCGAATCTCCACGAGCGCGCGGCCGCGCGCGTCGGTGTAAGTGCGCGCGCTGATGACGTGCGACGACGGCGACCCGTCCGGGATCGCGTCGGCGGCGTTCGACAGCAGGTTGAGGAAGACCTGCGCGAGCTTGCCACGTGGTGCGAGCACTGGCGGGGTCGGCTCGTAGCGCCGCTCGATGCGCGCTTTGGATGCGATGGCGCCGTTGGCCAGCGCGAGGGTCGAGTCGAGCAGCGCAGGCAGATCGACGGGAGCGTTCACCTCGCGGTCGGCGCGTGCGAGCATCGTCAGGTCCCGCACGATGTCGAGTGCGTGATCAGTCCCCTCCCGCGCGAGCGCCAGCGACGCCTGGAGCTCGGGCGACTGCGCTGCTCCGTGGCGCGATGCCATCTCGAGGTTGAGTCGCACGTAACCGAGTGGGTTGTTGATCTCGTGCGCCACGCCCGCCGCGAGCGCGCCAATCGACGCGAACCGGTCAGCGATGGCGGCTTGCTCGCGCATGCGGTGCTGCTCGGTCACGTCGCGGAGGACGACGAGGCGCGCCTGCGCTCCCTGGTAATCGACGATCTGCGTCGTCCCCGACTGCACGCGGCGCAGCGTTCCGTCCGCCCGCTGCACACGATATTCGCGCGATGACGGATCGACCTCGCTCGCCGCGGCGCGCCGCATCTCGACCAACAGCGCCTCGCGGTCCTCGACCGGCACGAAGTCGAGCAGCTGGCGGCCGATGGCCTCCTCGGCGCGCCTCAGGCCGAAGATCCGAGCGAGCGCCGCATTGCTCCAGCAGATGACGCCGCCGCGGTGGATGACGACGCCGTCGGGAAGGTGCTCGAGCAGCTGCTGGAGCTCGTGGCGAGACGACCGGAGCGCCGAAACACTCGCCTCGAGCTCGCGCTGCTGCTCGGCGATCACGCGCCACGCTCCGGGGATCCCCAGCAACACGCGCGCCACCTGTCGCACGCGCACGTCGAGCGCGTTCGACGCAGGCGGGAGCAGCACGAGCCGCCCGCGGTGCCCCGAGCACGTCTGCTCCTCGATGGTGGATGCAGGCAGGCCGAGCGCCAACGGCGTGGCGGCGACGTTGGCGTGACAGAGCCGGAAGAACGTGGCGCACGGCCGGTAGCCGGGAGCCAGCTCGCCGACGGCGACGAGCCGGCCCGAGGCAAGCCACTCGTGCCGGACGACGACGTTCGCGAACATCGCGGGCGCCACCAGGCGGAAGCCGATCGTGTAGAGCTGTCGCGGGCTCATGACCAGCCGCGCGAGGCGCCGGAGCACGAACGACGGGACTCTCGCCATCCGCTCGCCGATCTGCTCGACGGTGATCGGGCTTCGGGCGTCGATGCGCTCGAGCAATTCCGCCCATACGTCCCAGTCGACGCGTGCGCGCGGGTCCATCAGCTCGGGGAGCGTGACCGGAAGCCCCTCGGTCAGGCCCTCGAGGGAGGCGCCTGCCTCTTCGAGGACCTCAAGGATCATCCGGGTCGCTTTGCAGGACACCTCGCGCACGGCGGACCGCAGATTCTATGTGGGGATCCGACGAGCGCGATAGTGAGACTGGAGCTCAGCCGCGCGCCTCGATTCTGGCGAGCGCCAAGCACGCGCGGACGAAGGCTCCTCTTCCCGAATCCCGGATTTCCCGCCGGCTCGACTTCGCGTAGCGTGGGCCGCTTCGTAGCAGGCTCATGGTCTTCAACTCGCTCACGTTCCTCGTCTTCTTTGCGGTCGTCCTCCTCCTCTACAACCTGCCGTTCTCCTGGCGGGCCAAGAAGGGGATGCTCCTGGTCGCGAGCTACCTCTTCTACGCCGGCTGGAACCCGCCGTTCATCGTGCTGCTCTGGGCGTCCACCGTCGTGGACTGGCTCGTCGCCCGGCAGATTCACCTGCAGGAGACGCCGCAGCGCCGCAAGGCCTGGCTCGTCGTGTCGCTCGTTGTGAACCTCGGGTTCCTGGGGTTCTTCAAGTACGGCGGCTTTGCGCTCGAGAACTGGAACCACCTGGCGGGCGCGCTCGCGATACCGACGACGCCGGTCAAGTGGAGCATCATCCTGCCGGTCGGCATCTCCTTCTACACGTTCCACTCGATGTCCTACACGCTCGACATCTACTGGAAGCGCGTGAAGCCGATCCCGAACCTCTTCGACTTCGCCCTCTTCGTCGCCTTCTTCACGCAGCTGGTGGCCGGGCCCATCCTCCGCACCAGCGATCTCGTGCCGCAGTTCGAGAAACCACGGCGCGCCACGCGCGATCAGTTCTTCTGGGGGCTCTTCCTCCTTTCGCTCGGGATGTTCGAGAAAGTCGTGCTCGCCGACGGCGGGCTCGCCCCGACTGCCGACGCCGTGTACGGCGCGAACGACCCGGTCGGCTTCGTCGACGCGTGGCTCGGGACGCTCGCCTTCGGAGGGCAGATCTTCTGCGACTTCGCCGGCTACTCGACCGCCGCCGTGGGCGCCGCGATGTGCATGGGGTTCTCCATCCCGAACAACTTCCTCAATCCGTACGGCGCGCTCGGGTTCTCGGACTTCTGGCGCCGGTGGCACATCTCGCTGTCGACCTGGCTGCGCGACTATCTCTACATCCCGCTGGGCGGCAACCGGCGCGGCACGGGGCGCACCTACGCGAACCTCATGATCACGATGCTGCTCGGCGGTCTGTGGCACGGCGCGAGCTGGACCTTCGTGGCCTGGGGCTTTCTCCACGGGCTCTATCTCGCCGTCGAACGCTTCATCCGCGACCGCGTGAAGACCGTGCGCGTCTCCGGCGCCGCCGTGAAGGGCGCGATCGCGCTCGTCACGTTCGGTCTCGTGCACGTCGCGTGGGTGTTCTTCCGCGCCAAGACGTTCGGGGGCGCCTGGTCGCTCCTCGCGGCGATGGCCGGGTTGCACCGCAGCGCCGCGCCGCTGCTGCCCACGGTGAAGATCGCCGAGACGGTGGTCTTCGTCGCCGCCATCGTCGCGACCCACACGTACATGCGCAATCGCAAGCTCGAGGACGTCGTGAAGCAAGCGCCGGCGCAAGCCGTCGCGCTCGGCTGGGCGTTCATGATGCTCGCCGTGATCCTCACCCAGGGGACAGCCGATGGTTTCATCTACTTCCAGTTCTGAAGCGCCCGTCGCCGCCGTCGAGCGGGCCTTCGCGCGCGGTGTGCCCAGCCTCGCCTGGCGGCGCATCGCCGCCATCGCCTTCTCGGTGACGCTCCTCGCGATGCTCGCCTGGGAGCTTCGCATGCGGCAGATCGGGCTCCGCGCCGGGGATCTCGACGATGGCGTCGGACAGTGGGCCGCTGAACGCCGCAAGGTGGATGCCGGTCCGCGCGATCCCGTCGTGCTCGTGGGGGACTCGCGCATCCTCTTCGACACGGACCTCGACATCTTCGCGGACGTCACCGGTCGCAGGCCCATCCAGCTGGCTCTGCCCGGCACGCCGGGCGCGCAGTTCCTCACGGACCTCGGCGACGACGAGCACTTCGCCGGCCTGGTCGTCGTCGGGATGATGGAGCACCTCTACTTCAGCAGCTGGAAGGGCCTGTTCGGCAAGGCGCTCGACTACGTGCACGACGAGTCGCCCTCGCAGCGTAGCGGCGTCGTCATCCACCTGGAGCTGTCGCGTACCTTCGCGTTCCTCGACAAGGAGTACTCGCTCTTCAACCTCATCGAGCGCAACGACATCCCGAACCGAGGCGACGTCGAAGGGCCGTACCTGGACGTGTGGAAGCTCTCGGAGACCTTCGACGATCGCCAGACACGCATGTGGTCACGCATCCAGACCGACCCGCGCCTGCAGCAGCACGCCATCGCCGCATGGCACGACATGAAGGGCAAACCGCTCCCGCAAGAGCAGATCGACAAGACGATCGCGGCTGCCAAGCGCGCGTGCGAGAGGATCCGAGCGCGCGGCGGCGAAGTCGTTTTCCTTCGTCCGCCATCGGCGCAACCCAACCGCGCCAACGAGGAGGCGCGGGCCCCGCGCGCGAGGGTGTGGGACGTGCTGCTGCGCGAGACCGGCTCGGTCGGCATCCACTTCGAGGACTACCCGGCGATGCAGGGGCTGGAGATCCCGGAGCGCTCGCACCTGTCTGCCGAGTCGGCGAAGGTCTTCACGCGTGCCTACGCGGGAGAGCTCGTTCGCCAGGTCCCTTGGCTCGCAACGCACGCGCGCCCGCACTGAGGAGTCACTTGTCGCGATCGCTTGGCTGAGGCACGCGACTTGATTGCACGAGGGGCCGAAAGGTCGGGCTACTTCATGGCCAATCGTGCGTTGGGCGCTCTCGCGACAGCGACGATCCTCTCGACGTCGTCGATCAGCTGGGCGCAAGACGCTCCAGATGCGGACGATGACGCAGCGGGGTCCGATGCGACACTCGGCGAGAGCGAGGCGGTCGACCAAGACGCCGCACCGGGCGACGTAGAGGACGGTGACGCGCAGGACGCTGGCGCGGACGACGGCGGCGACGACTCGAGCAATGGCACCGGCGACTCTGGCAGCACCGTCGATCCGGGGGTCTTCGACGAAGCGGGGCCTCCCGGCACGCCGACAGTTGCCAGCGCTCCTGACCCTGGCGGCCTCTCGGACCAAGAGGCCGGCGCCGACCACAGCCCGTCGTGGGGCGACGCGGCCCCAGCAGCCAAGGAAGTCCAGGGCCCGAGCGGATATGCGCCCGTCGACGGTTGCGACGGATGCTCGGCAAGTGAAAAGGGCGAGTCGGGCCCGCTGGTGTTCGCCGTCGCGGCGCTCGTCGCGGCATGGCGACGCCGGCGCGCCCGTTGGGCACCGCCCGTCAGTCGGTCTTCCGCACGCTAACGACGAAGTAGGGTGTCTCGCCGAAGCAGCTCGAGGGCACGCCCTTGTGCTCCTCGTACTGCAGCTCGACCCTGTGACCGGCGAACGACTCGATCTGCGCCGAGACCTTGTCGTCCGGCACCGTGAACGTGAAGATCGTCGCGGGCTGGCCGGGCATGTTCACCATGGAGAGCTCGCCCTCGTTCGTCTTGCAGATCCAGCCCTTCTTGGACAGCTTCTGCACGAAGCCGACGCGCTCTCCCTTCGAGTAGGAGATTTCCAGCGTGCCGCACGTGTACAGACCGCAGCCGGCGACGGTGAGCAGCACGCCCCCGACGAGGATGCGCAACGTCCATTTCTTGCCCTCGGCCTTCGCCTTCGCCAGATCCATCGCGGGCGAGTGTACCCCGCATCGGCCGCGCGGTCCTCAGCGCCGGTGCATCACCCGCCGCAGGTCGTCGTCGACGACGGGCTTGGTAAGGTGATCGTCGAACCCGGCGTCGAGGGCGTGGGCCCGGTCCTCCGGCTGCCCGTACCCGGTGACGGCCACGAGTGTGGTCTGCGACCCGCTCGCGCGGGCGCGCCGGGCGAGCTCGAGACCGTCGAACCCCGGCAGGCCCAGGTCGATGAACGCGACGTCCGGAACGAGGGCCA
Source organism: Polyangiaceae bacterium (assembly GCA_036393165.1). Taxonomy (GTDB): domain Bacteria; phylum Myxococcota_A; class Polyangia; order Polyangiales; family Polyangiaceae; genus Palsa-1150. The sequence continues at coordinate 22,518 of DASVWO010000383.1, forward strand.
GGAGGGTCTTGAGTCCCTCCGGTCCGTCCTCGGCACAGGACACCTGATGTCCCTCCTGCTTCAGCAGCTCGGCGAGCAGCTCGCGGTTGTCGATGCTGTCTTCGACGACGAGCACGCGCCTCGCGGGGCTCGTCTCCTCGTGCGTGCCGTTCGCCGTGGCGGTCGACGCGACGGTTCCGTGGGCCACAGGTAGGCGGACGGTGAAGGTGCTGCCCCGGTCGGGCCCCTCGCTCGCGCCCTCGGCCGTTCCGCCATGCAGCTGGACGAGGCTCCGGACCAGCGCCAGGCCCAGACCGATTCCGCCCTCGGTGCGATCGAGCGTGCGATCGGCCTGCGCGAACGCTTCGAAGAGCCGGGCGATCATCCCGGGAGGAATGCCGAGGCCCGTGTCGGTCACGCGCACGACGGCCTCCTCGTCCTCGCGGGCGACCGACACGGCGATGGCCCCGCCGCGTGGCGTGTACTTGATGGCGTTCGCGATGAGGTTGGCGAGAACCTGCTCGAGGCGCTGCCTGTCGCCGTCGACCCAGACCGGGTCTCCGGGCGCGTCCAACACGTACGACAGCCCGTGCTCGCGGGCGCGGCCCTCCTGAGCATCGAAGGCGCTGCGGGCGACCTCGACGAGACTCAACCGCTCGCGCTCGAGCGTCACCTTGCCCTGCGTCACCCGAGCGACGTCGAGCAGGTCGTCCACGAGCCGCGTCAGGTGCCGCGCTTGCCGCTCGACGACCTCCATCTCCTTCGGCAGGGCGGTCCCGGCGGTCTTCTTCTCGAGCATGGCCATCGCCAGCCGGATGGCGCCGAGCGGGTTGCGCAGCTCGTGGCCGAGCATCGCCAGGAACGTGTCGCGCGCCTCGATGGCGCGGCGCGCCTCGTACTGGCGGCGGCGGCTGCGGATCGCTGCGTGCATCGACGCCAGCATCGAACGCGTGTGCACCGGCCGGTCGAGGAAGGTCACGTTCCCGAGCAGTCGCGCGAGATCGCTCGCGCTCTCCTTGCTCGCGTCGGCATTGGCGCTGAAGACGACGATGGGGAAATCCGACCAGGGAGGCTGATCGCGCAGTCTCGCGATCATGCTCTGCAGCGCGGGTCCGGCGGCGAGCGCCTCTTCCTCGACGAGCGCAGCGCCCGCGCCCTCCTCCGCTCTCTCCACGAGCTCGGCGAGGTTCGGGCACAGGAGCGCCTCGAAGCCCCCGCGGACGAGGAGATCGCGCGTGACCTGGGCGTTGCGTGGTCCTCGCACGAGGATGAGCACGCGCTCCGGGTTTGCGCAGAGACTCACGGCGTCGTGTTCTCCAGCGGGTCCGGCGGGCGGACGAGCCGAGGTGTGCCCGTGAGCACGCCTTGCATCTGCACGAGCGGAGCACCGATGTGGATCCCTCCGCGGCCGAGCTCGAATGCGCGAATCGTCTCTTCGTGCGCCCCTGAGCGCTTCTTGAGGACCGAGATCGCCTTGCGCAGGCGCCCCTCGAACTCGAAGTAGCGCAGCAGCATGATGGTGTCGGCGAGGTAGCTCAGGTCGACGGGCGACGACATCGTTCCGGACAGCAGGCCCGTTTGCGCCATCGTCATGATCGAGGCGACCCCGCGCTCCGCGAGGTACGCGAGCAGCTCGTGCATCTGGAGGGTCAGGTACCGAGCCTCGGGCATCGCGGTGAAGTAACCGTTGATGCTGTCGATGACGACGACCCGCGATGCGTGCTTCTCCACCGCTTGCCTGACGAGGTCGGTGAACTCGTCGGGGGCCAGCTCGGCAGGATCGATCTGGTGCACGCGCACCTTCCCGTCGGCGACCACCTTGTCCAGCGGCATCCCCAGGTGCTGCGCGCGGCGAAGCAACGTGCCGACGCGCTCCTCGAAGAGGAACAGGCTGGCCACTTCGCCCCTCTGGGCGGCGGCGCACGCGAACTGCGTCGCGAGCGCGCTCTTGCCGGTGCCGGCGGGGCCCATCAAGAGCGTGGCGGTGGATCGGTCGACACCGCCCTTGAGAAGCTCGTCGAGCTCCGGCATCCCGCTCGGAAGCGGCTCGGTGAGGAGCTCGCTCCGGTGCTCGGCCGCGATGAGCCGGGGGAAGACCGTGAGCCCGCCCGTCTTCACGATGAAGTCGTGATACCCGCTGCGGAACGAGGATCCGCGGAGCTTGCGGATGCGGAGCCGGCGGCGGTCCGCGCCGTAGGTCAGATGGACCTGCTCGAGCGCGATCACACCGTGGGCGAGGCTCTCCACCTGGAGCTCGTCGCCCGCGTCGCCAGTGCGATCGTCGAGCAGGAGGACGGTGCACGCGCGGCCCACGAAGTACTGCTTCAGCGACAAGAGCTGCCGGCGGTAACGCATCGGCGTCTGCGAGAGCAGCCGGATCTCGGACATCGAGTCGAAGACGACGCGCGCCGGCTTGACGCGCTCGACCTCCTCGAGGAGCACCCGCATCGTCTCCTTGAGGTCGACGTCTGCCGTCGCGTACAGGGTGTTTTCGTCCTGGAGCCGGAGCGTCTGCTCGGCGGTGGAGAGCTCGTAGAGATTGATGCCTTCGAGCGACCAGCCGTGCGATTCGGCGACCTGGCGGATCTCCTCCTCGGTCTCGGACAGGGTGACGTAGAGGACGCGCTCGCCCGCGCGCCTGCCTTCGAGCAGGAACTGCAGGGCGAGGGTCGTCTTGCCGGCGCCAGGCTCGCCCTTCACGAGATAGACGCGATTCTTGGGCAAGCCTCCGCCGAGCACGTCGTCGAGTCCGGCTACGCCGGTCCTGTCGCGACGAATCTCGGCCCCCGTCGTGCGCAACGTGGCCATCATTCGTTCCTAGAACGTGACGCCGAGGTCGTCGATGGCAAAAGCAGCTCTGTTACACGCCCTCATCCATACGGCGAACCGGACTGCAGCATCTCCGCACTAGAGCCGCCTGTCGCGTGACAAGTTGCCACACGCGCACCCGTCGCTAGCCGTCGATGTACGCGTTGCAGGTGTAACACCACGTGAAGCCCCTTGGTCCGCCCAGGGGCATCGACTTGATCACCGGATGCCCCGCAGCTTTCGCATGGGCCGTGTTGTGGCCGTGGTGCGACTCGCAGCAGCCGACGTGCCCGCATGCCGTGCATACGCGGAGGTTTGTCGTCAATCCGCACTCTTCGCATCGATCGCTGCTCGGCTGGGTCACGTGACCGTCGAAATGGGTGCAGGTCGTCATGGGCGTGGTTCGCGCGAGCTTAGCAGCACTAGATCCCGCAGCCGCCGCACGAGACGAGCAGACCGCTGCCGCCGTCGAGGGGCTGCACGAAGCAGACGTCGAACTGCTGGCTCGCGCCCGAGGGAGCGCCGGCGTTGCACACCTGCCTGCACGCGTCGGAGTTGCTGCCAATGCTTCCGTCGTCGCCGGCGTCGCCCGCATCGAAGACGAGGCCGCCGTCGGGCATGCACGGGACCTCCACCGTCCAGCTGCACGCCTGACCGCCACACGACGTCGTGCTCGCGAGCTGCGGAGCGCACACCTTCGGATCGACGGTGGAGGGCGTCGTCGTGAACGGTTCGCACCCGGGCGACGCGCCCGAGGAGCTCCCCGAGCCCCCGCCCGACGAACCACCGCCGCTGGAGGAGCCCGATCCGCCGGAGCTCGAGGCGCCGCCGTCACCGTGGGTGGTGCCCGGTGTGGAGCTGCCGCACGCGGCGAGCGAGAAGGCGAGAGCGGACGCACCGGCGAGGACGAGGCTAAGGAGCGGGCAACGCATGTGAGAAAGCCAGAGCAGCCGGCGTGCCGCGAGATCCCCGCGGAAAGACCGGCGAACCGTGTGCCACGCTGTGCCCCGAGGCCGCATGCCCGTCAGTGCTTCGAGCGCGCGACGAGTTCGTCGAGCGAGGCCACGGTCACCTCGGAACGCGCGGCTCGCGCGAGCTTCTTGTCCAGCGTGACGAAGGCGTCCGCCTGCAACTGCGTGAGCGCGAGGTATTCGGCGTCGTAGGTCGAGGCCCATGCCAAACGATCCGCGATGTCCCAGGCGCGCCGTCGGAGCACGGCGTCGCCGAGCAGGCGGATCGGCATGCGCCAGATGCGTGCGAGGCGGTCACGTGCCACGTCGGCCGAAATGTCGCCGCGTTGGACGGCTTCGTGCAGCAGGGACAGTGTCTGCGATCGAAGGAGCGTCGGCGCGAGCAACCTGTGCCCGGCCGCCACCTTCGCCTCCGCACCCACCAGGTGCAGAACGGCCGTAGCGTCGACCACGAACTTCATGCGGCCGGCGAGGATACCCGACGAACCGACGGACAGGACACGCGATGCGGCACCCAGGGGTTACGGCTACAGTGCTCTCATGCGCCTCGCGGCGATCCTCGTGGCGGCGGTTGCCGCTTGCACTCCGTCTTCGCCCGCGCCTTCCGGCGGCACCTCCGCTCCGGCCGCGCCGCCCGCTGCGCCGAAGAGCGTGCTGGGTCAGGCGATTCCCGCAGGCGGCGCCGACGTGTCCCTCGCCTCGATCGCGAAGGAGCCGCAGACGTTCGTCGGCAAGACGATCACGACCACGGGCACCGTCACGGCGGTGTGCCAGCACCGGGGCTGCTGGATGGAGATCAAGGACGACGCGATGCAGGCCCACGTCGCGATGGCAGGTCACGGCTTCTTCGTGCCAAAGAACGCCTCGGGGCGGAAGGCCCGCGTGCAGGGCACGTTGACCCGCGCACCCGACGAGGAAAGCGAGTGCAACGAGGAGGCGGCGAAGCAGATGGGCAAGCCCGTCGCCAAGCTGCAGCTGGAGGCGACCGGCGTCGAGCTGGACTGAATCTTTGCAGCCGGCTGGTCCGAGACTTCGAGGAGATCAGGATCCGTGCAGGGAGTGCTTGTGCGCCGCGCCTGGACGATCCAATCAGTCCACGGCCCCAATGAGCACGCTCCTCCTGGTCGACCCTGATCCCCTCACCCTTCGCGTCCTCGACGTCGGCCTCCGCAAGGCGGGGTTCCAGGTGATGATGGCGTGCGATGCCGCCGAGGCCCTCACCAAGGCGCGCGGCAATGTGCCCGACCTTCTCGTGACCGCGACGCGCATGCCGGGGGTCAACGGCTTCGCGCTCGCCCGGTCGCTGCGCGAGCTCGCGCCCGACCTGCCCGCCCTCTTTCTTGCCGGGCCCGACGCGTCCGACGCGGGGGCGCGCGCGCGCGACCTCGACTTCGACGACATGCTGCCGCGGCCCGTGTTCGTCCGCGAGCTCGTCGCGCGTGTGAACCTGCTGCTCGCGAGGCGCGTGCAGCGCGCCGTCGCGTCCGACGTCTCGCATGGCAGCACGGCCGACCTCGCGCTGGCCGACCTCCTCCAGAGCCTCGAGGCCTCGCACCTGACGGGCATCGTGCACCTGGCGCAGGACGGCGACGAAGCGCGCATCTACGTGCGCGAGGGCAACGTGGTCGACGCGGAGCTCGGCCGAATGCGCGGCGCCGACGTCGTGGTCCGGACGCTGTCGTGGGACCGCGCGACGTTCCGTGTCGAGCCGGCGCCCGTGGACAATCTGGATCTCATCGAGTGCACGACGCACGCGCTGCTCCTGCGCGCGATGGATCGCATCGACGACCGCACCCCCGCGCCGACGGTGGTCGCTCAGCACGAAGAGCGCGCACCGGTCGGACGCGAGGCGAGCCCCTCGACGGCGCCGTGGACGCGCGAGACGTCGTCGGAGGACGCGCCCGACGCCGACGTCCTCGCCGCCGGGTTGCCGAAGCGAGATGCACGCGCCATCCGTCGCGTCGTCGTCGTGGGGGCCTCGGTGGCGGCGGCGCTCGGTGTGTGGGCGTTGCTCGGTTCGACCCACTCTCGCGCCGGACACGCGGCGGCGGCGCATGTCACTGAGGCCACCGGCGAGCCGCCGGCGGCCGTCGTCGTGAACGAGGCCCTCCCGCCCGCACCTCCTCCGACGGTCGTGCCGGTGCCGACGACCGACGCGCCCAGCTTGCCCACCGAGCCGATCGTGAGGGACGCACCGTCGCCTGCCTCCATCGGCGACGTCGTTGCGGCCGCGCCTGCCCTCGCGTCGCCGTCCTCCAGCGCTGCGACAGGCGACCCGCACGAGAGAGCCCTCGACGTGAAGACCGTGCTTCACGCCCGCTCGCCGCTCGTTCGCGACGCCGAGCGCGCGCTGCTGCGGGGCGACACCGACAAGGCCCTCGCGCTCGCGCAGAAGGCCGTGGACGCCAGCCCGGTCGACGCCGATGCCTGGCTCACTCTCGCCGCCGCCAAGAAAGCCTCGGGCGACATGCCCGGTGCCCGCGCCGCCTACCAGCAGTGCATCGCGAAGGCGTCCACCTTTGGCGTGATGAACTGCCGCGTGCTCGCCGCTCGCTCGGAGTAGGCCGTCGCGGTGCGGGATCCGACCGGCTCGTGCTCTGATGTCACGGCACGTAGAAGCCGACGAACCAGAAGTGCCGCGCGTCTTCTCCCGGCGCCGCGCTGCACTGGGCCGAGTCGTCCTGACGGAAGCTGTCGATCTCCACGACGCCCCAGTCTCCCGACTGCGCCCCGGCCGGCGCCGTGAAGGTGAGCACGGGCGAACCCGTCGCCCCCGCGTTGTCGGCGATCGGCTGGTGCGGGCAGCTGCCGAACCAGCCGACCCGGTGCGTCGTCGGGCCGCTGCCGATCGACGTCGTCGCGCTCTGCATGCCCCCGCTCGCGTTGGTCACGTACGTGCCGAGCTGCCACCAACCCGGCGACGGTCCGGTGCTCCAGCCGGTGAGCGTGACGTCGAGCGCCTGGCCCGGTTGGATCACGTTCCAGTCGGGGCTCGACACATTGGATACGTCGTAGAAGGTGCGGCCCACGGCGGGGATGCACGGATCGCCGCCCGCCGCCGCGGCCTGCACCGACCAGATGCGCTGGTAGGCGAAGCCGCCCTCGACCTCCATCGCGTAGTTGCACATGTCGCCGAGCTCGCCCACGGGGACCGACCACCACGGGCTCTGCGTCCACGGCTGCGACGTCGGCTGTTCGACGACCCACGCGGGGTTCGATCCGTATTGTGGATTCGTGCAACCCTCCGCGATCTCGTGCGTCGCTCCGTGCGTCACCTCGTCGAGCTGACTCGGGTCCTGCGGGTCGGGGGTGCAGTACTCGCTGATGCCGAGCACGTCGCCGGCGCTCGAGCCTCCCTTCGGCCAGGTGTCGTGGTAGCCGTACTGCCCGTTGCACTGCCCCGTCACGGCCGGCGGCACGAAGAGCATGTAGAGCTGGTGCCCGTCGGGCGCGGGGGCGTTGCCGGCGTCGATGACGCCCTGGACGTAGCCGGAGACGTTCGCGTCCGTGAACGCGCCGGTCATCGCGGGTCCGGTCACGACGGTGGTCGTCATGGTTCCCAGGCCGTATTCGGCGCTGACGGCGGCCCACCAGGCGCTCTGCGGGACAGCGCTGGAGAAGGCGCCGAGCTGCGCCGCGTACGGGTGGTTCTGCGGGACGAGTGCGACGAGGTTCGGCGACGCGAGGACCGGGCCGCCCTGGCTGTGGATGACGGGCCACGCGTGGTGCATCGCCGTGACGAAGCCGGCGTCCGAGGCGCCATCGGTCGTCGCCGCGTCCTGGTGGCTCGCGTCCGGCTCCGTCGCCTCCGTTGCCGCGTCGTGCGCCGCGCCGTCGACAAGAGACTGCGCTTCCACGCCCGCATCGACGCCGCCCTCGTCCAGCGCTGCGGCGTCCGAATTGGTTGCCGACGATCCAGGGCTGCCGCTGCAACCGGCCACGCCGGCGGAAACCACGAGAGTCACGACGCTGCGTCGGAGAGTCATCGCGGCCCACCCACGTCATACGACGCGCACCGGCCGATCGTTCCCTCCCTGCAGGGGCGCGGCTACCCTAGGCCTCCCAAGGAGGACCCCGTCATGCAGCGCTTCCTCGTGATCCACCACGCCCCCGGCGTGAGCCAGGCAGACTTCCAGCGGAACATCCCCGAAGTGCTCAAGGGAAAGCACGCCACCTTCGTGCAGACCTACGTGAACCTCGCTGCCGGCACCATCGTGAACATCTACGAAGGCGAGAACCAGGACGCCGTGGCGCGGGAGCTCGAGCGCGTCGGGTTCCCGTTCGACGAGATCCAGCCCATACAGTTCGAGGCCTCGGCCGCCGAGCTGCGCAAGATGACATGACCACGCCAGCGAAGAAGGCGCGCTGGTTCGGCAAGGACGTCAGCAAAAAGCCGCTCAAGGTCAACGTCTTCGCGAGCATGACGGCGCACCAGGGGATGCTGGAGCAGATCCCGCTCTTCCCCTACTTCGGCCCGGGCGACATCGTGCCCACCGCGGCGCTGTCGCTCTCGCTCGCCGACATGCCGCGCGTGCACTTCTACCACTACAACGACATCCCCGAGGTCATCCTCACGATGGCGGGCGACGGCGCACTGCTCGCCTCCGGACAGCTCTATCTGCAGCAGGGCACGCACGGCGTGACGACGTTCCTGCGCAAGCCTCGAGGGGCCGAGGCGCAGGCCTACGTGCTCGCGCTCGTCATCATCCGGATGAAGGGCAAGGGGCCGCAGAACGAAGGGTTCATCCTCCGATGCCACGCGTGCAACGAGGTCGTGTTCAGGATGGATCGCGACGTCTTCCACGGCCCCGAGCACCGCTACTATCCCGAGCTGGCGAACGTGCGCTTCTACGCCGACGCGGCTGACGCATTCAACGCCGAGCCGCGCACGTGCGCTGCGTGCCATGCGGTTCAGGAGCGGTTCCCGGTCGAGATCGTGGGATGGCGCAGGTATGCGCAGTACGTCGAGCTGGCGAATCGCGCGCGGGCCGACCTCGAAGCGGCGGCAGCTCGCTCGAAGGAGTGAGGTGAGTGACATGGCGCTCGAGAGAAAGAAGACCCTGAACGTCTTCAAGGAGGCGCCTCGCGCATGGGGCTCGTACGACGACTACCCCGTGGGTCCGGCCGGCACCGACCCGATGCCTCACCTCAGCCGCAATCGCGTCGCGCAGCCCTTCTTCCTCGTGAGCGAAGAGGATCAGGTGCTCATCCAGATGAGCGGCGAAGGGGAAATCGAGTTTCGCGAAGTAGAGCCCTCACGCATGCCGCTCGAGCCGGGGGATACGGTGTACGTCCCCGCGGGCGTCCCCACGCGCCTCGTGCCTCGGGGCGAGAGCGTGCAGATAAGGCTCAAGGCCGAACCGCCCGCGCGCGAGGCCGTCGCATGGTACTGCGCGTGCGGGAGCGTTGTGCACTCGGTGGAGCTGGCGCCGGGGATCGCGCAGGCCGAGTATCACCGCGCCGTCACCGCGTTCAACGCCGATGCCGCTCTTCGCCGCTGCGCCGCGTGCGGCGCGGAGCACCCGCCCGTCGACCTCGGCGACATCGCGTGGCTGGAGGTTGCCGGGGCGCTTCGGGAAGAGGACGCGTAGAGTGGCCGCATGGCCGGCGCCGGTGGGCTGTTCATCATGCTGCTTGGCGCGCTCGTCGGTCTGGGCGTCGCGGGCAGCGCCCTCGGCCTGCTGTTCTTCGGGAGACGCTCGCGGCGCAGCGGATGGCGCCTCGCCCTGGCGATCGTCATGATCGTCTTGTCCGCGCTGGCGGTGCTCGTATCGCTGCCGGCGTGGATCGTCCTCTTCACCGGCAAGAGCACCAGAGAGGAGCCGCTCGCCCCCGGAGACTTCCTCTGGATCTCCGCGTTGGTCTTGCCCCGCCTGCAACGATCGCCGCGCTCGTCTGGTGGCTGCGGCGCAAGCCCTGCGGCTGCCCGGTAGGCAAAGCTCGACCGGCCTCCGCGAAGCACGCCCCAGGTATGCATCGTGCTCCCGAGTCACACGGAGAGGTGATCCATGGGATTCCAACGCAACCGGCCGGCATGGTGGAAGGATGAGCACACGGGGCGCTGGGAGCGCATGAAGGAAGCCGTGCTTCGCGACTGGCAACAGACGAAACACGACTTGCACATGGGGGGGCACGAGCTCAACCAGACGCTGAAGGACACGGTCAAGCAGGCGAAGGGCGACCAGCCCATGCCGCCGATCGATCGTGCGAATCCGCCGAAGATCATCGGCGATGCAGGCGACTGGCAGCGGATGGAGGAGCCGATCCGCTTCGGGTACGGCGCTCGCGTGCAGTATGGCGTGCGTCATCCGCAGTGGAATGACGAGCTCGAAGGCGTCCTGCGCCAGGATTGGAACCTGATGCGCGGCGAAGGCGACCGCTCATGGGAGGAGGTCAAGCTCGGTGTTCGCCACGGGTACGACTTCGAGGAGCGAAAGCCCCAGAAGACGCCTACCGACCGGCCCAGCCAAGGAACGATGCCCCGCTGACGGGACGGATCACTTTTCGTTCTCTTGTCTGCAGGTAGCGGTGCCGCCGAGGCTCGTACCTCCGTAAGAGGTCGTGCTGCCCACGCAGTCGTACGTCTCGTGGTAGCCGCAGCCCTTCACGTCCTACGTACCGCCGGAGATGTTCTCCACCCGCAGGTCATCCTCGCCGCAGTGAAAGTCGTGTGCCGAGCGTGCTCGCACGGTCGCCTCGAAGCCGGGACCGCACGCGAGCGATGCGCAGCACAGGGCGGCGATGAGGACGATTCGCATCGCGTTGATGATCCTCGATTGCCCGAGTGTCCCGCTCACGCGTCTTTGCCGTGATCCGCGCCAGCGCGCCAGCGCGGGTACGATGGCGCTGCCCTACCGGAGAGCAGCCCATGAACCGTCCGCAGTCGCCCGAACCTCCCGCCCCCGTGGTGCGCGTCATCGAGTCCATCCCCGTGGCGACCCCTTCGCGCCTCGCGCCGGACCAGATCGCCGCCGAGAAGATCCCGTCGCCGCCGCACCTCGTGCTCGGGCGCGAGCTCGCGCGCGGCGGGATGGGGCACGTGCATCCCGCGGTCGATCGCAACCTGCTGCGCAACGTCGCGCTGAAGCGACTCGACAAGGAGCTCGCGGGCGCGAGCTTCTACCGCGACGCCTTCATCGCCGAGGCGCAGATCACCGGCCAGCTCGAGCACCCGAACATCGTCCCCACCCACGAGCTGGCCATCGATCCGAACGGCACTCCCTACTTCACGATGAAGCTCGTTCAGGGCGACTCGTTCGACAGGTGGCTCAAGAAGCACCCGCGGGGAAGCCTCGAGCGCATCGCCGGCGGCATCGAGATCCTGCTGAAGGTCTGCGACGCGCTCGCCTACGCGCATCACCGCGGGGTCGTTCATCGCGACCTCAAGCCCTCCAACATCATGGTGGGCGACTTCGGGCAGATCTACCTGATGGACTGGGGCCTCGCGAAGCTCGTGCGGTCGCAGCCGGCATCCGGCGAGGGGGCGCTCATGAACGCGCCGGGCCCGGTCGGTACCCCCGACTACATGGCGCCCGAGCAGGCGCGCGGCAATCCGGCCGACGTGGACGAGCGCTCCGACGTCTTCGGCCTCGGCGCGCTGCTCTTCGAGATCCTGTGCGGCCATGGACCCTATGGTCCCGCGAGCGCTCGCGCGGAGGTGCTGGTCGATCTCGCGGCCAGGGGCGTCGTTCTCTCCATTGACGCGGCATGCGAGGGGATCGGCGTCGCGAAGCGCATCCGCGCGGTCGCCGAGCGCGCCACGCGGCCGGATCCGGCGGACCGCTACCAGAGCGTCACCGAGATGCAGGCGGACATGCGCGCGTTCCTGCACGGCGGGCTCCACCTTCCGCAGAAGACCTTCGCGCCCGGCGAGATCATCGTCCGCGAGGGGGACGAGGGGAACGAGGCGTACATGATCGTGGCGGGTCGCTGTCGCGCATACCGCACCGTGGACGGCGCGGAGGAGACGCTCGCGACGATGGAGCCCGGCGACGTGTTCGGCGAAATGGCGCTGATCCTGTTCGAGCCTCGCGCGGCCAGCGTGGCGGCAATCGACCAGGTCACCGTGACCGTCCTCGATCGCGCGACGATGAACGAAGGGCTCGGCCTGTCGGGATGGAGCGGCGCGCTCGTGCGTGCGCTCGCGCAACGCTTCGCGGATCTGGAGCAGATGGTGCGCAGCGCGGGGTTGCGCCGGGGGTGACTGAGTCGGAGGCTCATCGCATGGTCAGCGGCGCGACCACGTGTGGACGTGTCCTCCAGTGAAGCGCGCGACCTGGTCGACACCTGAAAAAGCGTGAGCGCCGACGAGGGCGGCACGTGAGATGCACTTTCGGCGGATCGTGAGGATCCGCTTCGAAGACGACGAAGCGCCGACGACACCCTGGCAGTCGAAGGGGCGTCGACCTCGCCCGGCGCTCGTCTTCGATGACGAGGCCCCGACGACGCAGCGGCGTCCCCCGCCCCTGCCGAAGTGGAGGCGGAGGGAGCCCGAGCCGCCCCGGCTGATCACGCAGAGGACTCCGTTCGTGACTTTGCCGACCGCGCCGCTGCCCAAGCTGCCCAGCGTGATCATCATCGACGCGCCGACTCCGATCCCCGCGGCGATCGAGATCCCGACGCCGACGCCGGTCACGAAGAGGCCGCCGAGAACACGCCGACCCATCGCGCGAAGGGTCTTCGCGCTGCTCGTGCTGGCCACGATCGTCGGGCCGGCCCCGCGTCCGCGCCGTTCGCGTTCGACGAGTGCTCCGGCGCCGGCTCTCTCGTCCGCGCTTTCGTCGAAGCGCGAACCGTCGCCTCCGCCGTCTGCGCCTGCCGCTCCTCCTGCCGCCGCCGTAGCGGCTCCGAGCCCGACGATCCCTGACGACGTCGGGCTGGTGCGGACCGACCATTCGCGTCCCGGACATCGCATCTTCGTCAATCAGCGCGTCGTCGGGACGACGCCGCAGTCGGTCCTCGTGAAGTGCGGCCCGGCGATGATCAAGCTGGGGAGCACGGGGCAGCCGCACGCCGTCGTGGTTCCGTGCGGCGGCGAGACCCGCCTTCCATAGGCAACGTGTCAGCCTAGTGAGAGTCGTCTGGCTCGACGACCCACGGGGGCACCGACGGGACGCTGGGGGGAATCCGAGGCGTCCCCTTGCTCGCGCCCTCCAGCTGCAGCGCCTTCGCCGTGCACGCCGCGTCTCCCAGCTGACCGCAGACGAACATGAGGAGACCGAGCTCGTGGCGCGTCGCGCGACCCGCATCGGCCTTCGCTTCCAGCTGCTGCTTGAGCTGCATCTTCTGCTCGCGCGTGCCGAGCGCCGCGATCTGCTCGGGAGGCATCGGCGTGGCGCTCGTGGCTGCCGATGCGCTCGCACTCGCACTCGCGCTCGCACTCGTGGCCGAAGTGACATTCCGAATCGACGCAACGGGGCGAGCCACCGCGCTCGGGACGGCGGGAGGGATCGCGGGCCTCTCGCTGGCCGTCGTCGCGACGACCGTCTGGACCGGCGCGACGCTGGCCGACGGCTGGACCGGAGCCGCGACCGGAGCGGCAGGCTTCCGCGCGGAGAGCGTCACGGCAACGCCGCTGCCGATCAAGGCGAGCAGGGCGATCCCGAAGAGCACCCGGCTCGACCCGCTTCGATCATCCCGTGAGGGTGGTCCCGCCGTCGCGATGGCAGCCACCGCGGGGGGAGACGTCGCGGTCGTCTCGCTCGCCAGCCGGCTGGCATCCGCCGCCCCCTCGTCGTCGAGCGGAGTCCCGGGGAGGAGCACCCGCGGCTTCGCCGCCGTTTGACCCTTCTGGTCCGTGGCGAGGGCCGTCTCCAGCGCGGACAGGAGCTCCTTCCCATTCGGGTAGCGCTTCTTCGGATCGAGAGCGAGCGCCTTCGCGCACACCGACTCGAACGCGTCCCCCACTGCTGCGCCCCGTGCGCGCGGAGTGGGCCGCGCCTCCCCGGTCGCCGCGAGCAGCAGCTCGCCGAACTCGTCTCCATCCAGCGCGCGTCGACCCGTGACGAGCTCCGTCAGGATCAGACCCATGGCGTGCACGTCGGTCGCGCAGCCCGACTCTCCGAATCGCTTCGAGCTGAACTGCTCCGGCGCGCCGTACGCGGGCGAGAACGCCGAGAAGCCGCTCGACGTGTGAGTCGTCCTCTGCGTCTCGGATTCGCCGGCCTGCACGGCCTTGGCAATGCCGAAGTCCAGCACCTTGGTGGTCGCGTGACCTGCGGCGTCCGCGACGACGTAGACGTTCGCCGGCTTCACGTCGCGGTGAGCGATGTCCTGCGAGTGCGCGTGGGCGAGGCCCTCGATGGCGGGGCGCATCAGCGCCACGGCTTCGGCCGGAGTCAGCGGCATCGCGGGACTCGTCCGGATCCAGTCGTGCAGAGACTTCCCCTGGAGCCAGTCCTGGACCATGTAGGTCGCGATCGCTCCGCTCGGCGTGACCACGGTGTTGTAGTCGTAGACGCGAACGATCGCGGGATGACCGCTCGACAGACGCGAGAGGAGCTGCGCCTCCTTGTTGAAGCGCTCCACGAACGCGCGCTGCCCTTCCTCCGTGAAGTGGGACGGAGTCTTCAGGCACTTGATGGCGATCGGGTGCCCCAGCTTCAAGTGAAAGCCGCGGTAGACGACGCCGAACCCCCCTTCGCCGACGACGCGGTCCACGCGATGACGCCCGTCGAGGACCTGTCCGACGAGGCGAAAGGAGTCACTGGCAGCCATGGGAACGCGAGAAGAGAACGTAGAGGAAGGGGGCGGGTCCGGGGAAGGGTTGGCCGGCTGTGGCTCGAGTGGGTGCCGGACGGACGTGCCTCGAGCGAAGGCGAGCGCTAGGCTAGTGATTGCCTTGATGAACCTTCGCACTTCCGGGCTCATCGTTGCGAATGGCCTGCTCGCCTTCGCCCTCGGCTGCGGCTCGCGGGCGGACCTGGCGCCGAGTGGCGGCAGCAGCAGTGCGCCCGTCGGCGGCTCGGTCGCCCCGAGCTGCGCGGGCAACGGGACACCCCTGGTGCTCGCGACCGACTCGAGCCGGGTCATCGGCCTCGCGGTAGACGCGTCGAACGTCTACTGGCTCGATGCCGAAGGCAACGTGATGAGGGTATCGAAGTGCGGCGGACCGGCGACGACGTTGGCCAACGCCGGCGCCGCGCGGAGCGACAGCCTCGGCGCGTTCACCACCGACGCGACGAGCGCGTACTGGGTCGCCGGCGCGAACGCCCTGTTCGCCGTCCCGCTGTCGGGCGGCACACCGGTGACTCTCGCCCCGAACATGGACACGCTCGGCCTGACCGTGAAGGGGGCCGAGCTCTACTCGGTGTCGCACTCCTTCGTCGTGCACCTGTCGGTTCATGGCGGCACACCCTCCGAGCTGGCTGCGTCCTCGACCTACGCGCCGGGGCTTCCGGCGGCGGATGACGCGAACGTGTACTGGGTCGGAGAGGGCGTCTTCAGCGCGCCTCGGGCCGGCGGCACCACGACGACGCTCGCGACGGCGCGAGATGTCGCGACGGGCCTGGCCATCGATGATGCGAACGTCTACTGGTGCGACAGCTCGGACCCCGTTGGCCCGATCATGAGGACACCCAAGGCGGGTGGCCCGTCGGTGACGCTTGCGACCCATCAGTCCGGAGCGGCCGGCTTCGCGACGGACGGCCACGACGTCTACTGGACCATCGAAGAGGCCGCGGGTGCCGTGGTGAAGGTGGCCGTCGACGGCGGTTCGGTGACGACGCTTGCGTCGGCAACCTCGCCGGGCGCCATCGCGGTCGACGACACGGGCGTCTACTGGGCGGAGTCCGAGGGGGCGGTGATGAGACTGAGCGCAAAGTGACGCGCGCCACTCAGCGTCGCGGGACGCCGAGCGCCGCGAGCTTGGCAGCGAGATCCTTGCCGTGCTGGCGAGGCGAGACTTCGCTCATGACGTCGAGGATCTTGCCGTCCTTGCCGATGATGAACGTCCACCGATCGGCGTAGCCTTGGTCCGTGAGGACGCCGTAGGCCTTCGCGACTTCCTTCGTCGGGTCGCTCAGGATGGGGTAGTCGAGGCTCAGCGACTCGGCGAACTTCTTGTTCGTGTCCGGCGCGTCGCAGCTCGCGGCGTAGACCGTCGCCTGGAACCCTGACAGCTCTTTGCCGCTCTCACGGAGCGACCGACACTCGGCGGTTCACCCACCCGTGAACGCCTTGGGGAACCACGCGACGACCACCACGTCCTTGCCGGCGTCGTCCGAGAGCGCGTGCATCTTGCCGTCCGAGCCCTGGAGCGAAAACTGCGGCGCTGCGTCGCCGGGACCGAGCGACGGCTTGTGAGGCGCCGGCGCCGCGCTGGACGCCGCCGCGGTGGACGCCACCGGGGTGGACGCCGCCGCGGTCGTCGTCGCGGAAGCCTGCGCTGAGGGCGCGGGCGCGCTCGGCTTGCACGCGGCGAGCGCGAGCGCGAGCCCCACGACGGCCGGCGCGGTGTACTTGCTCATGGGGCGAATCATAGCGTGTCGATGGCTCATATCGGACCTAGTCGTTGGGTGGGGGAGTCGAGCACGCGATGGGTACGCCCGCGTCGTTGGTGAGGTTCGCGTCCGTCTCCGCGCACGCCGGCGGAGCAGGCTCGCCCATCGTCTTGGAAACGATCCAGTCGACCACGTCGCTCCCCGCCTCGCGCAGGATCCCCTCATGGCCGATGCCCGGTCTCAGGCAGAACGAGTAAGCGACGTGGTCCTGTTTGAGTCGGTCGGTCACGCACGCCATGCGATCCGGCGGGATCGTGTCGTCCGCGCTCCCGTATTCGACGAGGATCGGTACGTTGGTCGACAGGTGCGGGCGATCCTCCACGTAGCGCTGGGTCCACTTCGCGCAGACCGGGTCGCCCGCGGGACAGGCGGTGCCGAGCGCCGCCGCGTAGGCGACGGATTTGACGAAGGCGGGGTCGAAGAGATCGAGCGCGGTCTTCGCGGCCGCCTGCAGGTCGGGGTACTCGCTCCCCGGGGATCCATCCCAGTTCTGGCTGTCGCAGTCCGTGGCCACGAAGCTCTTGATGAGGGCCTGCGCGGCCGGCTGGAACGGATCGAGCCCGTGCCCAGGTCCGTCGAGCAGCTCGCCGTGCGTGTAGTGGTACCAGATGGATACGGCGTTCGGCGTGGGCGACGTCGCGAGCGGATAGCTCGATGCGACAGCGAGGATGGCGCCCCACGATCGCTGCGAGAGCCAGAGGGGTGACAGCGTGGCGACGGCCGCGATGTCGACGTCCGGTGCGTACATCGGTTGGATCGCGAGCGCCGAAAGCGCGCTGTGCCCTCCCTGCGAGTGCCCGATCAGGGCGACCTTCCCGCTGAACGCAGCGGGGAACATCTTGGCCAGAGCGCGGGCGCCGTCGAGCGTGCTCTTGCCGACGTCGAGGTACTGCGCGTATGCGCTCGGCGGGTTGCCTGGTGCGCCGAAGTTCGAGTAACCGGCCAGGTCCGGCATGATCACGGGCAGCCCGAGCCCGACGATCGGGTAGAGGTACGTCTCGATGTCGTCGAGCGCCCACGGCGCGCTCATCGTCTTGGAGGCTTCCGACGGCGCGCAGTGGCCCGCTTGTCCCGAGGTTGCGTGCGACGCGACGAGCAGCGGCAACCGACCCGCGGCTCGCGGAGTGTCGGGAATGAAGACCCTGGCGGACGAGTAGCCCGGAGAGTTGTTCGGATCGCCGCGCTCGGTGCGATAGAGGATGCGGTACACGTGCGCGCCGCTCGTGAACGGCTTGCCGACGTAGCCGATGTTCATCGCGGGCGGATCGTCGGTGGAGAGGCCCTGCGTGGCGGCCGCCTGCATGTCGCTCTTGGCGACATCGGGTTCGACGGCGCACTTGATGACGTGCCCGTGGTCCGGCGGGAGGCTGCCCGGGTCGCCGTAGATGGACGCGATGGAGTCGGTGCAGGGGACGCCGAGGGTGAACAGCCCTGCCCCGGATCCGTCGCGTGTGGCATCGACAGAGGCGTCCGTGGGGCCAGCCCCCACCGTCGAGCTGCTGCTCGAGCAGGCCAGCCAGCCCATGGAAACGGCCACGAGAGTCGCAAGCGAAGCCACGGCGAGACGGGCCATCGGAGCCTCCAGCGAGAGAGTACGGGCCAGGCGCGCAGGTCGGACCGCGCTCGCTGGAGAACGGTGATGTCCAAACTAGAAAGTGTCGGTTTCCCCTAGGGCACGGGAGCTGCTCTTTGCAAGACAACGATGGCTACGCCCGGGTTGGGCACGCTCCGCGGCGCAGGATGTCCCGGTATCGCCGGTCGCGCCGGGGCGATCGTTCTCTTGCTCGGCGCCGCATCGTGCACGAGGCTCGGGGCATATCCGCGCGTTTCCCAGGCTCGATGGGCCGGCTACGGCGGGACGGCGTGGGTGCAAGGCCCGGACGGATCGCCGCTCGAGCAGGCACACGAAGACCTCGCCATCGTATCGTGCGCCGTCTGGCCGACCCCATACGAAGCACTCGAGGAAGCCTTCGTTCGCGTCGGACCCGCATGCACGCTCCGCGGCCATTGGAGCGGCGCCACGCTCGTCGCGGAAACGGGAGACCGGTGCATGCTGAACTTGGGGGCGGCGGACAAGGAGCTCACCGTCACGGACGCCTGGGTTCGAGCGACGCAAGGCGTCTCTCGCGGCACGTCCTGGTCCTACGTGGGTCGCTTCGCCTATCCGCGGACGTACGCCATCCCCTACGTCGACGACCAGTTCATCGAGGTGCACATCGGGGGCGAGCTCGCATCGGGCCCCGAACGAGGGCACGCCGTCTACCGCTTCGAGGGCGTTCTCCGCGAGTCGAGCGCCGCCGACACCTGGTGCGGGCAACAACTTGCGCCGCCTCCGCCCCCCACTCCGGCCGAGCCTCCGTCCCCACCGCCGCCCGAGCGGCCGAGCGCGCCGACGTGGCCCACCAGCGATCCGTAGCGCGCGATGATCTCTGCCGCCTCGGGAGCCTTCGCCGCTCCAGTCGTCAAATGAGCATGGGGACGGAATGCGCATGTCTTCGCGCAATACCGACGTCCAATTGCGAGCGCCGCACGGCCGCGCGCGACTACGGTGCGCCGCCTCATGCGGGCGCTCCTTCCGATCCTTTTCGTATCGTCGAGCCTCTCCGTCCTGGGCCTCGCCGCCGCGTGCGGCTCGTCGCCCACGAGCAACAACTCCTCGGCCTCCGGCACCGACGCGAGCCCCATGCCCGAGTCCGGGTCGGGGAGCAGCTCCGGCGGAGAGTCCGACGGATCGTCACCGCACGATGCGGGCACGAGCGACGCCCCCGGTGACGGAGGAGCGTGCCCGGCGGTCGGATCGGGCAGCTTCTCGCCGGCCGCGCACGCGCCGCTGCCGACGATGGCGTGGTACGGCGGCCCCGTGCTGCCCTCGCCACTCGTCGTGACCTTCACCTTCCAGGACACGCCGAACGCCACGGCGCTCGACTCGTTCGGCGCGGGCATCGCCTCGTCGTCGTGGTTCACCGAGGTGACCAAGGACTACTGCATCCCCGACGGCGGAACGTGCATCTCGGCGGGTCCGCCCGGCAAGGCCGTCCCCATCGCGGCGAACGCCGATGCGACCTACGTCGACACCGGAGGCATCGCCGGCGTCGACGGCGGGGCCGGCACCAACCTGAACCAGTTCGTGAACCAGCAGATTGCCGCCGCCGTCACCGCCGGCACGATCCCGGCGCCGGACGGCAACGCCGTCTACATGTTCTACTTCCCGCCGACGACCACCATCACCGGCATCGTCGGCACGAGCTGCAACGACTACGGGGCCTACCACGACAACCAGGTCTACAGCGACGGTACGACCACCATCGCGTACGCCGTCGTGCCCGACTGCGCTTCGGGTTCGCCGAACGAGCTCAACTCGGTCACCGTCTCGGCGAGTCACGAGCTGGCCGAGGCCACGACGGACCCCACGCCCAGCTCCACCACACCGGCCTGGTACCTCGACGTCTCGAGCTACCCCGATGGCGGGACCACTCAGGCCGAGTACCGCAACGACCCCTGGATGACGCAGACCTACGGCGAGGTGGGCGACAACTGCGAGAGCGTTCACGCACGGACCCTGAGCCTGATGGGAGACGCGGGCCCCTTCGTGCAGCGCATCTGGTCGACCTCGGCTGCCGCTGGCGGTCACGATCCGTGCGTCCCCACCCCCGCGGCGCTGGGCCCCTACTTCAACGCGTCCACCGACAAGGCCATCTACGTCGCGAACGTCGGCGACACCTTCACGGTCGACGTCTCGCCGTTCTCGGACGCGCAGCGCGCGTCCTGGCAGCTCGATGCGCTCGACTACACGCCGGGGCAGTACGCGGGGATGGACCACTACCTGAAGTTCGAATTCGTGGGAGGCGAGACCCGCTCCGACGGCGTGGCCGCGATGACGTGCGTGAACAACGGCGCGCACGTCCAGCTCAAGGTGACGCTGCTCGCCGATCCCGCGACCGACACGAGCCTGCAGCAGCCCTCGGAGGAGTGGCCCGAGGCGGTGGGCGGCGTCTCGTCGGTCGACGAGTCGCAGCAGGTCCCGGTCGTGCCGACGCGCCAGGCGAACTCCCATTTCTGGGTGTTCTCGGTCGTCACGCCGGCCACCGCCGCGATGATCGGCGTGCCCACGACGGGAATCAGCGGCATGGTGCGCCATCGTCACCACGCTCCCCGGCCGCAGCTCACGCTCGAACGCTGACGCCCCCCTGCACGGACAGCCAGCCTGCTTCGCGGGCGAGGCTTGCTACGATTGACCCGGGGACCCCGGGCCGTGCGCGCTCTTTCTCTCTTGGCGATGGGTGCAGCCCTGATGGGCTGTGGATTGGATCCGACGGGACAGGCCCAACCGCCAGGCAACTGGGGTGGCGACGGCGGCGTCGATTCGCCGGTCACCGGCGGTGACGACGCGAGCACCGATCACGCGACACCGGCGGACGCTCCCGCCGAGGCGACCAACGCGGACGTCACGATCGACGTGATCGACGATGTCGCGCAGGACGTCGTGCAGCAAGACATCACCAGCGAGCCGTCGCCCGTCTGCACTCCTGGGGACTCGCAGTGCTCCGGCAACGGCGTCCAGACGTGCGACGCCAGCGGGCAGTGGGGCGCCGTCTCGCCGTGCTCGGGACAGACCTGCGTCAACGGTGCGTGCCAGGGTGTGTGCGGGCCGACCGACACGCAGGTCGTCCCGTGCGGGAACTGCGGTCAAGAGACGGACACGTGCGGGTCCGACGGCAACTGGGTCCAGGGCACGTGCGGTGGCAAGGGCGTTTGCTCGCCCGGTGACTTGCAGTGCGGCGGGAGCGGCGGAAATCAGCCGCAGGTCTGCAGCACGGCCTGCAAGTGGGCGAACAACGGGCCGGCCTGCATGGCCACCAACCCGTGCATGAACGGCCAGTGCGTGTGCGGCACGGGGACGTGCACGGGCTGCTGTGCGTCGGACAACACGTGCCAGGCCGGTACCGCGAACAACGTGTGCGGTGTCGCCGGTGTCCCTTGCCAGGACTGCACGGGGAGCGGCCAGCACTGCACCGGCTCCGGCTTCTGCAACTGACAGGTGCCTACTTGCACCCGCGGCGGAGTGAGCCTGGGCCGCTCAGTGTGTAGTTGGCCCAGAACACGTACTGGCGATCGACGGCGATGCCCTGCGGCAGGTTCTCGCTCTGCGAGAGGACGACCGCTGGACCGCCGGCGATGGGCGCCCGCTGAATCGTCCCTGGCCCGTACCCGCCCTCGGGGTTCACCGGGTCCCAGTCCGTCCAGTAGACATACTCGTCGTCGACCGCGAGCTGCGATTGATAGTCCGTATTGTCCGTGGCGACCAAACGCGGCGTTCCGCCGGTCGTCGGCAGCGCCTTGATCACGCAGGACAGCGGAGAGCCGATGACGCAGTCCTTCCAGTAGAGCGTGCCGGCCGCGAGCGCGAGGCCGCTCTGGGTGGTGTTGCCCGTGGCGAGAAGCGTCGGCGTGCCTCCGCCCACGGGCACCTCGTCGAGATAAGTCGAATTGCCCCCCGCGGTCCACACGACGTAATAGGCGAACGTCCCGTCCGTGACGATGTCAGCCGTCCCCTCCGTGCCCGGCTCGCTGGCGACTGTCTCGGGCGCCCCGCCGCACTTGGAGACACGCTGCACGGTCGCGTCGATGGTCACGCCGCCGTTGTCGCCGGTCCAGTAAACGTAGCTATCGTCGATGGCCAGGTAGTGCGGATAGGAGATGGGGCTGGAGGTCGCGAGCGAACGCGGCGTGCCTCCGCCGCCGGTCGCCACGGACATGGGCCCGCCAGCGCCGTTGAGCCAGTAGACCGCCGCGCTGTCGACGACGATGGGCTGAGGCGCGCTCTGGCCGCTGGCCACGGTGACGACGGCGCCGCTCCCGTCGCGATTCATCTTGCGGATCACGCCCGAGGACCCGCCGACGTTGTCCGTCCAGTAGACGCTCGTGGCATCGACGGCGACGCCCCAGGCGTAATCCGACGTCGAGACGGGCGTCGTCGCGAACGCACCGCAGCCGCCGGAGCAACACCTCTGCGGCAGGGCGCAGCTGGTGCCGCACCCACCGCAGTTGTTCGGATCCCCGCAGATGTCGACCGAGGTGCTGTCGCCGCACGAGGCTTGCCCGAGCGTGCAGACCGATCCGCCGCCCGCGTCAGGGCCGCTGATGGGGAGGCACGCGGCGCCGTCGGTGCCCGAGGCGTCCGTGCCCGAAGCGTCGGTGCCCGAGGCATCGACGTTCGAAGCGTCGCTGCCGGCTTCGGGACCGGCCTCGACGCCCGCATCGTGGGTGCCCAGGATCCCGCACGTCGTGGGCCCGGTGCCCATGGAGATCCGAGTCAGAGCCCCGCTCAGCGTGTCGGAGTCGAAGGAGTTGGACTGCGTCAGCCGCGTCGCGGAGAAGTCGGTCGTGATGGTGCCCGACACGTAGTGGATGGCGGCGCCGTACTGCGCCGGCGTCACGACGGTCGTGAACCCAGTGAACTGCGCCTGGTAGCCGGCGCCGTTGCCGGCGATGCAGTTCACGTAGAAGTCGGGGACCGTGACGGTGCTCGTCGGCACGTCGAAGGTCACGTCGAAGGTGGTGTTGGAGCACGTGTCGGTGGGAAAGCCCGCGGTCGCGTCGGTGATCCCGGACCAGCTCCAGGTGCCGGCGAGCTGGAAGTTGTTCGTCGTGACCTGCAGGGGCGTCGCAGCGGCGGTCTTGCCGGCAAGATCGTAGGCGGTGCCGGAGATCGTGTGCGGTCCGTTGGAGACCGCGGACGAGCTCCACGGCAAGTCGAACGGCATGCTCGTGACCGTCCCCAGGCTCTTGCCGTCGACGAGCACGTCGATCTTGGAGATGGCGGCGGGGGTGGCTGCCACCATCACGATCGCAACGGTGCCCGTCACGTTCGTGCCTTCCGCACCTCCGTCGCAGCTTGCGAGAGTCACCTTCACGGCGCCGCCCGCGTATCCGGTGGTGCCATCCCCCAGGGTGCCGTCCACGGTGCCGTCCGTGTTGCCCGCGTCGCTTCCCATCGCGCCATCCGGACCGGGCGGCTCCGACCCGTCGCTCGACGCGTCGGACGACTCGGCCCCGCTGGAGCCGCCGCACCCGGCCCCCGCGGCCGCCAGTGCGAGCAAGATGCAAGTACGGGCGCCCCTCATGATCCCACTATGTTGGAGGGACGTGGCGCTGCGGCGACTAATTCGACAGCCAGGCTCGTTTCGTAGGGAAGCGTCGCACAACGGCCGGTCCCGGAGAGTGGGGGGTTGACGACGCCATCGCTCCTGCGACCATGAAAATGGGCGCATGAGGGCCAGGCTCGCGAGCGACGACGTCCGGCAACTGCTTCGTCTCGTGGGCGAGTGCAAAG
>DASVWO010000384.1:0-2873 GCA_036393165.1 Polyangiaceae bacterium
GTGCACGTGGACGCGGAGCTCGTCCGCAGCACCCACGACACGATGCGGGGCCTCATGTACCGGACGAGCCTCCCCGAGGACCGCGGGATGCTCTTCGACCTGCGCGTCCGCGACGACCACCAGTTCTGGATGCACAACACCTGCATCCCGCTCGACCTGCTCTACGTGGACGAGGACGGGCTCATCGCCGGCATCGTCGAGAACGCGCCCGTGCTGGACGACACG
Organism: Polyangiaceae bacterium; assembly: GCA_036393165.1. Classification (GTDB taxonomy): domain Bacteria; phylum Myxococcota_A; class Polyangia; order Polyangiales; family Polyangiaceae; genus Palsa-1150. Next base: position 226 of record DASVWO010000384.1, read on the forward strand.
TCCCGCGGCGTCGGCTGCCCCTCGCGCTACGTGCTCGAGGTGAACGCCGGCTGGTCGCGCCGCCACGGCATCCGCGCCGGCCAGGTCATGACGCTCCCGTCCGAGGCGAAGTCGCCGACCGCGCCAACGCCCGGCTACTAGGGCGTGTCCTTGCGGGCATGAGGGAGCCGCCAAGGCGCCAAGACGCCAAGATACGCGCCAAGAAGATTGGTTAGCGGGTCCTCACGACACGGCGGATCCCCGACTGCATGCGCGGCATGCCGAAGTTGAGGACCAGGGCCAGACGCAGGCCGGTCGCCTTCAGATACGAGAGAGCCTGGCACACGTGAACAGCCGCGATCTCGGGCAGAGCTTTGAGCTCCGCGACGAGCACGCCGGCGACGACCATGTCGATGCGGCCCTCGCCGACCCAAGCGTCCTTGTAGTGCACCGGCACCACGACCTGCCTCTCGAAGACCACACCGCGCATCATCAGCTCCCGGGACAGTGCGTTCTCGTACACGCTCTCCGCGAAAGCCGGTCCCAGATGGCGATGGACCTCGATGGCCGCGTCCACCACGACCGCGGCTACTTCGTCCTCGTCGCGAGTGGGCTCCGGACCGCTCACACCCCCCAATCGGCCATCCATCGCGCCGGTTGCGTCCACCCCCACTCTTCTTGGCGCATATCTTGGCGCCTTGGCGTCTTGGCGGCTCCCCCATACGAGCTAGTGCGAGAAGTTGCCGACGAGGATGCCCTCGCCGAGCACGTGGCCGCTCATGGCGCTCTCGAGGTCGTCGGCCGATGCACCCGGCTGCGCGGCGACGGACGCGTCGAGCGCGAAGACGTGGAACGCGTAGTTGTGGAGCTCCATCTTCGGCGGACACGGCCCCGCGTAGCCGGGGCGGTTGAAGCCGTTGGTGCCCGCCACGCCGCCGAGCGTCGTCACGTCGACGGCCTCGGGCAGCGAGCTCGTGTCGCCCTTGATGTTGAATGCGACCCAGTGGATGAAGTCGCCGCCGGGCGCGTCCGGGTCGTCGACGATGACCGCGAACGCCTTGGTCCCCGCGGGCGGCGCGCTCCAGGTGAGCTGCGGCGACTTGTCTGCGCCGTCGCACGTGTAGTCGACCGGGATCTGCCCGTTGGAGGGGAACGACTTGCTCGTGACCGTCAGCCGCTCGAGCGTCACCCCCGGCGGCGGCGACGCGTGCCCCCCTCCGCCCGTGGTCGCGTTGCAGCCGCCGTGGCAGGCGAGGAGCGCGGCGAGAGCGGGCCATCGGACGTGGCTGAGCATGGGTCGGCCTCTCAGTCAGGCTGATAGACGATCGTCTGCGATCCGTCACTGAAGTACCAGCGCTGCGCCATCCCGCCGCGGTCGAACGTCATCGCGCCGAAGAGGTTCCACGCGACGCCCCACACGGCGGCCGCCCAGAAGAGCTTCTTCATCGGACGCGCACCGACCGCGAGCAGCACGAAGAGCAGCACCGCGTAGTCGTTCGAGAAGCGGTAGCCGAACTGCCGCCACCCGGTGTTCTGGTAGAGGAGGTCCATCATGGCCGGCAGAGCCGCCGCGAGCGCCGCGACGACGTAGAGCCACTTGCGCTTCGGGTCGCCGTCGAAGCGCTTGGGCCAGAGCAGCCAGATGTAGATCGGCGTCGTGAACCAGACCGCGAGGCCGTGCTCGTTCACCTTGAACGGCGTGCCGAACATCGCGCGTTCCCCCTTCGCGGGCAGCCACGGCAGGCTCGTGAACGCGACGCCGAGGTTCTTGGCGAAGAAGTGGTAGTTGAACATGCCCCACTTCTCCATCCGCGCGCGCCACGCCACCGTCAGGTACTCGTGGTCGAAGTAGATGGGGCTGGCGCGGTGGTATCGCACGTAGTTCGCCCACGCGACGAACGCGAAGGCGCAGAGGATGGGCACCGAGAAGAGGAGGTAGCGCCGGGCGAGGTCGCGCCACTTCAGGCGCTCGAGCACGCTCCGCAAGCGGACCCTCCAGGTGCCGTCGGTGGGGAGCTCGCCGTCGATCGACACGCGCAGCCCCTCGAGCGCGAAGAGCAGCGCGATCCAGATGGCCGTCGGCCGACTCAGGTACAGGCAGCCGATCATCGCGCCGGCGAGCACCGGTCGCTCGGCGTCGAGCGCGAAGAGCACGTAGAGGGCGGACGCCGCGGCCGCGACCACCAGGGCGGCGAACCAGACGAACCCCTCGACCGCCGTGAAGAAGTAGACGGTGCCGAAGGCGAAGAGCAGCGACAGGAGTGAGTTCTGCACCTCGGTTCGCTGCGAGCGCCCCGTGCGACGCAGCTTCTCCAGCGCGAGGAAGAGGAACGCGGGGCTCAGCGCCGCGAGCCAGATGACGAACTGCCCGTCCCGGAAGTTCTCGGGGTTTCCCGAGAGCTTCACGAAGGGCAGCATCAGCATGGCCGGCAGGGCCGGGAAACTGATGTAAGTCTTGCCCTCGAACGACACGAAGTCGTTGTTCATCGCGTACGCCGGCGGGCCCGTGGGCAGGTCCCAGCGTCCGTGCAGCCAGGCGTCGGCGAGCAGCGCGTAGTGGTTGTACTGCGTGTGCTCGGTCAGCCGCTGCGGCCCAGCCACGGCCGCGAAGACGCCGGCTGCGATGACGTAGAGGAGCGCCGCGAGGATGAGTCGGCGCGAGCGGGAGT
>DASVWO010000385.1:0-20264 GCA_036393165.1 Polyangiaceae bacterium
GAGTACGTCGCCTGCTCGGTGAGCCCCGTGCCGCGCGTGAAGTACGCGGCCAGCGGGTGGTTCGTCCCGGGCAGCGTGCGATACGGGATGCCGTCGCCGTCGACGTCCTTGTAGCGGGCGAACTCGGTGACCTTCGAGAGCGCCGCCGCGTCGAGCACCTTGCCGCGGTCGATGGGCTTCGTCAGCGGCTGGAACGGCTCGGTCATCCAGTTGTTCATGCCGAGATCGAGGTCCGTCATGACGAAGACGAGCGTCTGCAGACGCTCGGCGAGGTCGAGCGACTCGGCCGCGAACTCGAAGCACTCGCGCGGGTTGCCCGGGAGCAGCATCGGGTGCTTACAGTCGCCGTGCGACAGGTGGTACGCCTTCCAGATGTCGCCCTGCGACACGCGCGTGGGAAGGCCCGTGCTGGGCCCGACGCGCTGCACGTCGATGATGACCGCCGGGATCTCTGCGAAGTACGCGAGCCCCGCGAACTCGCCCATGAGCGAGATGCCTGGACCCGCCGTGCTCGTCGCCGCGCGCGCCCCCGCCCACCCGGCGCCGACGACCATGCCGATGGCCGCCAGCTCGTCCTCGGCCTGGATGACCGCGTACGTCGGCTTGCCCGTCGCCGGGTCGCGCCGCAGCTCGTCGAGATAGTCGATCGCGTTCTCGCAGAGGCTCGAGCTCGGGGTGATCGGGTACCACGCGAGCACCGTGAGGCCGCCGAAGACGAGGCCCAGCCCCGCGGCCTGGTTGCCCTCGATGATGATCTTGCCCTTGGTCTTGTCGCTGCGCGCGACGGTGTGCTTGCCCCAGGGCTCGAGGTTCTTCTGCGCCCATTCGTAGGCGTGGACGGCGGCCTCGGTGTTCGTCGCGGCGGCTGTCTTCTTCTTCGCGAACTGGCGCGAGATGGCGCTCTTCACCTCGTCCATCTCGAGCCCCACCAGGTACGCCAGCACGCCGACGTACATGATGTTCACGACCATCTTGCGGAGCTTGGCCTCCTTGCACACGTGCACGACGAGGTCGTCGAACGGCACCACGCGCACGTCGAGATCGGTGCGCGTGACGTGAGGCGCGAGCGCCTTGTTGACCACGAGCAGCGCGCCAGGGCGCAGGCCGGCGAGGTCGTCGGCGATCGACTCCTCGTTCATCGCGACGAACACGTCGGCGTCGCGCTTGCGGGCGACCCAGCCGTCGTCGTTCGCGCGCACGGTGAACCAGGTCGGCAGGCCCTGGATGTTCGACGGGAACATGTTCTTGCCGCTGACGGGGACGCCCATCTGGAAGATGGTCCGCATCAGGATCAGGTTCGCCGACTGGCTGCCGGTTCCGTTGGACGTCGCCACGGTGATGACGATGTCGTTGACCACCGGCTGGACTGCGGGGGCCGGCTGCGCGCCCCCTTCTTGCGTGATCGCCATGCGTACCCCTCGTTCTTCGAGCCCCCGTTACTACGCCGGTCCCGCAGACGGGGGAACCCTAGCACCAACGGTGCTAGGCTCGCATGCGTCGGAGGGGAAGGGGGAAGGAGGGGGTGTCCGATGGAGAGCAGTCCGCCCGCATCATGTGGTTCGGGCTCGCCGCCCGAAAGCGGCTTCCGGATCGAAGTGGCGCGCGCGCCCGAGATCGATGGGCCGCCCTGGCATTACACGGGGCTCGCCCACACGCCGAGCACCACGTACGACGTGACGGCAATCGTGAACGTCGACGGCACCGTGCGCGTGGACCTGGGAGCTCAGGCGCCCCCGCGCCTCGTGCGCAGCGTCGCCAGCCTGGTGCGCTCGGCGTGCGCGTCCGTCGAGATCGACGCTACGCCGGCGCCGCCGCCGCCGCATCGGATCGTGCGCTGGCACGGGGACCGGTGAAGAGCAGATAGACGAGCAGCATCTCGCAGGTGAAGAGCTGCACCGGCGTCATCAGCGAGATGAAGAGGTGGAAACCGATGCCGACGGCGATGGTGACGCGCCGGACGGTCGCGTGCGGCCACCAGAGCAGCACCGCCAGCGCCAGCTCGGTGCCGATGGCGCCCTTGGCGAGCACGCTCGCGCCGAGCGGCGTCTGCATCGCGTCGAGCAGCGACTGCGGGACGCCGCGGTCGTGCACGAGGCGGGCGAACGACTGCACCATCCCGCGCATCATCAGGCCGCCGCGCCAGTCCGGGTCGAAGAGCTTCGAGCCGCCCGAGGCGAGGTACATGAACGACACCTGCGCCTTGATGGCGTGCTGCGCCCAGAGCGGAGCCGGGCCCGGGACGGCGGCGCGGCCGAGCACCAGCTGGCGGTCGCACGGGGAGAAGGCGAGCAGTGTCGCGAACGCCGCCATCGTGTGCTTGTAGTGATGGAACTCGAGCCGGTTGCAGAGCATCCCGTAGACGAGGAGCGACGCCGCGACGAGGAGCGCCGGGCGCGCGAAGCGGCCGAGGACGACGAGGCCGGCCGCGATCCACTGCGCCGCGAGGACGAGCTCGTAGAGCCCCTCGGAGGGGACGAGCGACTCGGGCAGGTACGGCTGGTGGAAGTGTGCACCGAAGAATCCGGAGTGCAGCGCGTCGGTCGCCAGGCGCGCCTCGTTGAGCAGCAGCAGGCCGAAGCCGAGGCGCACGACGGCGAGCATCGTCGGATCGCCCTCGTCGTCGCGCAGGCGTCGCAGCGTGAGCAGCAGTCGCTCGATCACCGCGTCACCTCGAAGTCGATGGGCGCCTCGGGGCGGCCGTTCCGCACCGGCTCGACGTGGGCCACGAAGGCGCGCGTCTCGCAGTCCTCGGGCGTGTGCGTGGCGACCCAGGCGAGCGCGTCGCGGGCGCGCTGCACCTCGTTGTCGACGCCGTAGGGGGCGCCGACGGGTACGTCTAGCTTCCCCGGCGCCGGGAAGCGCACCATGCGGCCCCAGACGTTGGCGTGAGGCGCGCCCTCGCAGCCGCGCGGCGTCCAGGTGCCGCCGGTGATGGGGACGACGCTGCCGTCGGGCAGACGACGCGACACGTGCAGCGTGATCGTCGAGGCCTCCGGGAACATGCGGAAGCCGTAGGAGCGGTCGGTGCGCAGCCCGGCCGTGGCGACGAGGACGACCTCGCTTCCGAAGAAGAGGGCGCAGAAGACCGTGCGGCCGCGCTTGCTCAGGTCGAGCCCCATTGCCGGCAGCCAACGCTAGCAATATCCCTCTGGTCGTGACCGCCGACCGATGGGCCCTCGACGGCGAGCTGTGGCGCCGCGCGGCCCGCTGGGGGTCCACGCGAGGCCCCGCCTGGTTCGTGCGCGCGAGCCCGCCCGTCATCGGCGCGGTCGCCTGCGCGATCGCGACCGAGCGCAGGCGCGCCGTCGCGCGCAACCTGCGCCGCGCGCGCGGCAGTCGCGGGCCGGTGCGCGACGCGCTGGACGTGGTGCGCACCTTCACGACGTACGCGTCGTGCCTGTCCGAGACGCTGGCGGCCGGCTCGATTCACGACGTGGTGCCTCGCGTCGAGGTCCGGGGCGAGCTGCACGTGGTCGACGCGTGCGCGCGCGGCGCGGGGCTGGTCATCGCGACGGCGCACACCGCCGGCTGGGAAGCGGCGGGCCCCCTGGTGGGACGCGACCTCGGTCTGCGCGTGATGATCGCCGAGAGCCCCGAGGCGGATCCGGCCGCGCGGCGCATCCAGGACGACGCGCGCGCCAGGCACGGCGTGCAGGTCGCTCACGTGGGCGCGGACCCGCTCGCGGCGCTGCCCCTGCTGCGACACCTGCGCGGCGGAGGCGCCGTGGCGCTGCAGGTGGACCGGGCGCCGCCGGGCGTGCGCACGCGCGCGGTGACGATGTTCGGCGAGCGCGCCGTCGTGCCCGAGGGGCCGCTGCGTCTGGCGGCGTTGACGGGGGCGCCCATCGTCCCCGTCTTCTGCGCGCGCGTGGGCTACCGGCGCTACGTCGTGCACGCGCGCCCGTCGCTGTCGCTCCCGCGCGCCGCCGGCGACGCCGAGCTCGACGCGGCCGCCCAGCAACTGGCCGACGGGCTGGCCGACTTCGTGCGCGCCCATCCGACGGATTGGTTCGCGTTCGAGTGACGTTCGCTCCGCCACCGTCGCATCGCCAGACGAGCGGCGCTATATCTCGCGCCCTCGGTCATGACGACGCGCTGGCACATCGGAGCGAAGGACCTGCGGGGCGCGATCGCGGCGTACGCGAAGCGCTTCGACCTGCTCGAGGTGCGAGCGACCGTGGGCGGACCGGGCAGCACCGCGTCCGGCGCGGTGATCCCGACGCTGGCGACGCTGCGACGCTGGCGCAAGTCGGTGCCGCCGCACTTCGACTTCGCCGTGGTCGCCGGGCCTCAGCTCTCGCGCGTGAAGATGGCCGAAGGCGCCGAGCGCGAGCTCGAGGCGGCGCAGGGCGCGATCGACGCGCTCCAGGCGCGGTGCTTCGTGCTGCGCACGCCGCCCGACGTGACGCCCGCCGCCGTGTGGCGCGAGCGGATGCGCGCGATCATCCAGCGGTTCCCGCGCGACGCGACGCACTTCGTCTGGGAGCCGAGCGGCGTGTGGGAGCTCGAAGACGCGGCGTCCCAGGCGCGCGCGTGGGGCGTCGTGCTCGCGGTGGATGCCGCGCGCGACCCCGTGCCTCCCGGGCCGGTGGCCTACGTGCGACTGCGGTCGCTGGGCGAGACGCGGTCCTTCGGCGCGGTGGCCCTCGAGCGCGTGGTGCGCGCGGTGGGCGAGAGGCGAGAGGCGTTCGCGGTGATCGAGACCGACTCCGCGATGGTCGAGGCCAAGCGGCTGCGCAGCCTCGCGAAGGCCAAGCGCGGCACGAAGCTCGGCGGCGGCGGGCGGCTGGTGCGACCCCGGGGCGGCATCGTCGTGCGCGACGACGAGCAGGAGGAGTGACCGTTGGCCACGTCGGCGGCGGCGGCCTCGGAGGGACACGTCGCGCAGGCCACGCGCGCGGCGCTGGCGCGCGGCAACGCGGTGGATGCGGTCGTCGCGGGGGTGCTCGCGGCGGTCGCGGCGTCGCCGGGGGTGCTCCTCGGGCCGGTGCAGATCCTGGTCGCGGGTGCGGGGGCGGGGCTGCTCGTGGTGGACGGTCGGGTGCGCCAGCCGGGTCTGGGCGCACCGCGGCCTCGCGGGACGGTTGCGGGCGATGCGGTCCCGCGGGCGGCGCGCGTCGGTGTGCCGGCGATGCCGGCGGCGCTCGCGGCGGCGCTGGCGGCGGCCGGTTCGGTCACCATGCGGCGCGTGTGTCTCGACGCCGTCGAGGCGGCGCGCGAGGCGTCGGGCGAACGTGCGGCGGTGCTCGCGAGCCTCGCCCGGCGCGGCGCGCCGGCCATGGCGGATGAGGCGATCGCTGGCGAGCTCGCCGCGGTGGCTGGCCGTGCTGCCGGCGGAGTGCTCACCGGGCGCGACCTGGCCTCGGTGCGCCCGGCGCTCGCGCATCCGAAGGAGCGAGCGCTGGAGCCGGAGGGCTGGCTCCGTGCGCCCTGGCGCGAGGGCGCCGATGCGTCGCGGGCGCACGTCGTCGTCGCGGCCGACCGGCGCGGCCTGCTCTGCGCCGCTTGCTACGAATCGACCGAGGAGGGAGTCCCCGTGCCCGCGCTCGGCCTGGTGGCCCCTGCGCTCGCGTCTCCCGTCATGCGCGGAGAGACGCGGGTGCGCCCCGGCGAGCCCCGGCCGTCGGCAGCCCCTATCGCGATCCGCGTGCGCAATGGCCTCGCCGATCTCGCCGTGGGCATCGGCGTCCTCGCCGACGCGGAGGGCGCCCTGGATCGCCTTCTCCCTCGCCTCGACGAGACGCCGCTCGTCGCGGATGCGATCGGCGCGAGCGCAGGCCGCGGCGTCGCTGTGGCGCGGACGCGCGAGTCGGCCGTCGTCGCCGCTTCCGCCTGAAGGCCTGGTGGCGCTTCGTTAGACGCGCGCGAGGTCGATGCCGTGCCGGCGCGCGTACTCGCTGACGCCGAGCTTGTCGATGCTACGGAGGTCGCGTGTGGTCAGGTTGAGCGACACGAAGCGGCGCAGCTCGGGCACCCAGATGCGCCGGCGCTGCACGTTGACGTGCTGCCACCGGTTCGTCTTGATGTTCGAGTGCGAGACGTTGTGCGCCTTGAGCTTGCGCTTGCCCGTGATGTCGCTCTTGGCCATGGCTGGGGGCGCGGAGCCTACGGCCCCAGCCGCATCTGTCAAGGGGAGGAGAGCTTTCCCAGCGCCGAAACGAGCTCCCGGCACCACTTCCGCACCCCCGCGAAGTCTGGCCCGGGGCGCAGGCTGACCTCGTCCAGATAGAGGCGGCGGGCCAGCTCGACCTGCACGACGTGCACCCCCTGCTCGGGCCGCCCGTAGTGCTGCGTCGTGAAGCCCCCCGCGTAGGGGTCGTCGTGCCGCACCGACCAGCCGCGGCGGCGGGCGAGCTCCTCGACCAGGTCGATGAACTTGGCGGCGGCGCTGCGGCGCCCGCGGGTGCCGGGCACCACGTCGGCGCGGTGCTTCGTCGTGGCCTGGGCGCCGTCCCCGCCCGCGCGGGGCTTGTCGCCGCCGCCACGTGCCCCCCGGCGCTCGACGCTGGGCATCGAGTGCGCCGCGAGCACGACGCACAGCCCGAAGCGGGCCCGCTTGCGCTCGACCAGCCCCGCGAGCGCGCGGTGATACGGCCGCCAGACGCGCTCGAGCCGCTCCTCCAGCTCGGCGCGCGACAGCTTGCGCGCCAGCGCCGGGTCGCCCTCGCTCGTCGTGCGCCACACGAGGCCGTGCTGCAGCGACACGTCGGCGCGGGCGCCTTCGACCACTTCGCCGTCGACGTCGGTCTCGGCGCGGTTGACGTCCACGACGTAGCGCGACGTCCGCGCGACGATCGCGGTGGCGCCCTCCGCCGCCGCGTCCTCGTAGAGCGCGTCCACGTAGAGGTCCGCGTCGCGCGCGATGGCTCGCGCCGGCGCCGCCAGCGGCTCGAGATCCTGCGGCGCCAGGTCGAGCCCCGCGTGCGGCACCTCGACCACCACGGGTGTCTCGGACTCGCGCACCGCGGGCTCGAATACTTCGAACGCTTCACGCGCCCGCATCAGGGCGACGGTAGCACGGTTCCCCGGGCGTTCAGGCTCTGGGATGGGCCTTTCGGTGGGCCGCGCGGACGTGGTCCTGGGCGACCTGCGTGTAGATCTCGGTCGTGCCGAGGTTCGCGTGGCCCAGCATGGCCTGCACGGCGCGCAGGTCGGCGCCGCCGCGGAGCAGGTGCGTGGCGAAGGAGTGGCGCAGCTTGTGGGGGGAGGGCAGCGGGACGATGCCGGCGCGGACGGCGTAGTCGCGCACCAGGCGCCAGAAGTGCTCGCGCGTGTAGCGGCCGCCACGGGGCGAGGCGAAGAGCGCCGTCTCTCCCTCGGCCGCGACCCGGGGGCGCACCTCGCGCAGATAACGTTCGACCAGCCCGAGGGCGATCTCGCCGACCGGCACGAGCCGCTGCTTGCCGCCCTTGCCCAGGGGGGCGACCAGGCCGCGCTGCAGGTCGATGTCGCCGAGGCGCAGCCCCACGAGCTCGCTCACGCGCAGCCCCGACGCGTACATGAGGTGCAGCATGGCGGCATGGCAGGCGCCGGCGTCGGTTCCCTGATCGGGCGCGGCCAGCAGTCGATCGACCTCGTCGTAGGAGAGCACGCGCGGCAGGCGGCGCCCCACCTTGGGGCGATCGACGAGGAGCGTCGGGTCCTCGGGGATGGCGCGCTCGCGGACGAGGAACCGGAAGAACCCGCGCAGGCCCGAGAGCATGCGGGCGCTCGACCGCGCGCCGAAGCCCCGCTTCACGTTGCGCACCATCAGCTCGGCGATGACGCCGGCGTCGATGCGCGTGGGGTCCAGGTCTCCGCCGACGTGCTCGGCGAGCGCGCCGAGGTCGCGCGCGTAGGCGTCCAGCGTGTTCCTGGCGAGGGCGCGCTCGACGCGCAGGTGGTCCAGGTACGCGTCGATCCAGGCGTGCAGGTCCACGCGCGGAGCGTAGGACCGGGGGCGGGCGCGGAACTAGTTTCCGGCGCTCGCGAGCATGGACGCGAGCATGGGCGCCGGATCGTCGGCGCGCATCAGGGCCTCGCCCACGAGGGCGGCGTCCGGGCGGCCTCGGGCGACGGCGGCGACCGCCTCGGGGCTGCCGATGCCGGAGAGGTGCACCGCGACCCGGTCGCGCGGGATGCGCTCGACCACCCTCGCGGCCCGCGCGGGGTCCATCTGGAGCGTGTCGAGGTCGCGTGTGTTCACGCCCACCACGCGCGCACCGGCGGCGAGGGCGACGTCCAGCTCCGCCTCGTCGACCACCTCCACGAATGGCTCGAGGCCCTCGGTCCGCGCCGCGCTCACGAGCGTCGGGAGCTCGCGACGGTCCACGATGCGCGCGATGAGCAGGACCGCGTCGGCGCCCCGGTCGCGTGCCTCGGCGATCTGGCGCGGGTCCAGGACGAACTCCTTGGCGAGCAGCGGGACGGCGAGACCCGCGGCGTCGAACGCCGCACGCGCCGCGGCGAGGTGCTCCCAGGAGCCGTCGAAGAAGGGCCCGTCGCACAGGACGCTGACCATCGCGGCGCCGCCGCGTGCGTACGCGAGCGCGCGCGCCTCGGGGGCCAGCGCGCGCGACAGGGCTCCTGCGCTCGGGCTGCGGAGCTTCACCTCGGCGATGAGCCGCAGCGGTCCGCCGTCGCGCCGGAGGGCCCGCGGCACGTCGAGGGGGCTGCGATCCGAGGGCCGGCGCGGGGTTGCGGCGAGCGCCTCCACCTCGCGTCGCTTCGCTTCGACGATGCGCGCGAGGACCTTCATGGCCTGCGTTTCACTGCGGCCGCGCGCCACGCCTCGAGCTTCGCTGCCGCCGCGCCGCCGTCGACGGCCTCGCGCGCTCGAGCCGTGCTCTCGCGCAGGTCCGCGCCCGTGGCCACCGCGAGGGCGGCGGCCGCGTTGAGGATCACGGCGTCGCGCGCCGGGTGCGCCTCGCCGCGCACGATCGCCAGGAGCGCCGCCGCGTTCTGCGCCGCGTCCCCGCCCGCCAGCGCCGACCGCGCGACGCGCGGGAGCCCGAAGTCCTCGGGCGCGACGAGCCGCTCGCGCACGGCGCCGTCCTCCGCCAGCTCGCTCACTCGCGTGGGCGCCGAGGGGCTCACCTCGTCGAGCCCGTCCTCGCTGCGCACGACCCACGCGCGCTTCACGCCCAGCTTGCCGAGCGCGCGCGCCGCGACCGCGCGCAGGCCCTCGTCGTAGACGCCGAGCAGCTGGTGCGTCGCCCGCGCCGGGTTCGCCAGCGGCCCGAGCGCGTTGAAGATGGTGCGCGTCCCGAGCTCGCGCCGCGCCTGCGACGCGTGCTTGAGCGCCGGATGGTGCGCCGGCGCGAAGAGGAACGCGATGCCCACCTCGCGCAGCACCTCGTGCTGTCGCTCCGGCGGCACGTCGACCGGCACGCCGATGGCCTCGACGACGTCGGCGCTCCCGCAGCGGCTCGAGACGCTCCGGTTGCCGTGCTTCGCCACGGGTACGCCGCACGCGGCGACCACGATGGCCGCCGCGCTCGAGATGTTCAGCGTGTGCGCGCCGTCGCCGCCGGTGCCGCAGGTATCGAGCACCAGCGGTAGACCGTGTTCGACCACGGCCATCGCCGCGCGCATGGCGCGGGCGGCCGCGACGATCTGCTCGTCGGTCTCGCCGCGCATGCGCAGGGCGACCGCGAACGCGCCCGTCTGCACCGGCGTCCACGCGCCCGCGAGGATCGCGTCGAACGCCGCACGCACCTCGTCGGCCTCGAGCTCCCCCGCGAGCAGCTTCGCCAGCACCGGCGCGAACTCGGTGGTCACGATTCCGGCCCTCGCCGGGCAGGCGCCCTCACGCGACCGAGCCAGTTGCCGACGAGCCGCTTGCCCTCGTCGGTCAGGACGCTCTCGGGGTGGAACTGCACGCCCTCGACCGGAAGCTCGCGGTGGCGGAAGCCCATGATCTCGCCCTCGGCGGTCCACGCGCTCACCTCGAGGCAGGCGGGCAGCGTCGCGCGCTCCACGATGAGCGAGTGGTAGCGCGTCGCGTCGAATGGGGAGGGGAGCCCCGCGAACAGGGTGCGCCCGTCGTGGAGGATGGGCGACGTCTTGCCGTGCATGAGGCGCGCGGCACGCACCACCTTGCCGCCGAACGCCTGCCCGATGGCCTGGTGACCGAGGCAGACCCCGAGGACAGGCACCGCGCGTCCCATCTCGCCGACGACCGCCAGCGACGCGCCCGCCTCGTTCGGTGTGCACGGCCCCGGAGAAACGAGCACCCCGTCCGGCCGCCTCGCGCGAACGCCCGCGACGTCGATCGCGTCGTTCAGGAAGACTTCGACCTCGGCGCCCAGCTCCCGGAGCATCTGGACGAGGTTGAAGGTGAACGAATCGTAGTTGTCGACGACGAGGACGCGCATGCCGACCTGGGCCTACAGTACATAGCCTGGAAGAGACCTCGCGTTGACACGCGAGCGCCCGGGCACGTAAGTTTCGCCCGGCGTAACGATGGCTGACGACAAGAAGCCGAAGATTGACCTCAAGGCGCGCCTTCAGAAGATGGGCGGCCCCGGCGCCCCCACGCCGGCTCCCGCTGCGGTCGTGCCCGTCCAGCGTCCGTCGGCCCCGCCGCCGATGGCTCGCGGCATCGGCGCCCCGCCTCCGTCGGTGCCTCCGCCCTCGGGGATCCCCAAGCCTCCGATGTCGTCGCGCCCGGTCGCGCTCGACGCGAACAACCCGCTCGCGGCTGCGGCCGGGCTGCGGCCGCCCAGCGCGCCGGCGCCGGCCATCGCTCAGCCGCAGCGCATCGAGGTCGACGAGGTCGCGGTGCAGCAGGCGCGCAGCGGCGCGCGCAAGCAGGGCTTCATCGGCGGCCTCGTGCTCGCGGTCATCACGGCGGTCGTCGCGTACGTCGCCGGCACGGCCCACCAGCAGGGCAGCGATCGCAACAAGAGCATCACGGACGCGCACGATCTCGCGGGCGATCTGCTCAAGGCGAAGGACTCGCTCGATCAGATCCAGAAGAAGGTGACCGAGGGCGGGACGACCCTGATGGGCGCCACGCCCGCCTTCCCGAAGGACCTCGGCCAGGCGCTCGCCGGCATGACCGTCGACTTCTCGGGCGACAAGCTCTTCGGCCGCCGCTTCTCGGGCGTGCCGGCGGACACGACGCGCGGCCTGATGGACTTCATCACGCGCGTGCAGGGGCTGAACGACAAGAAGGACCTCGTCGTCGCGCTCCTCAGCAAGCTCGAGAAGCCCATCACCGAGCAGCTCGCGCGCAAGGGGCAGGAGCCCATCTCGATCGTCGCCGTCGTCGACAAGGACACGCCGGGGGGCGCGCTGCGCCTCGCGGCGCTCGTGACGCCGCTCGATCCGGGCAAGGACATCCCGTCGCAGCTTCTCTTCTCGAACCCCATCGGTCAGGGCAACGTGCAGCTGCCCTGGATGAAGGACGCGAAGATCCCCAGGGACGGAGCGGCCATCCCGGTCATCCCGACGTCGTTCGACCGCGTGTGCCCCAGCATGCAGAAGGGCGCCGTCACGCAGCTCCTCGCGAGCATGAACTCGCTCGTCGACGACATCCAGGGCCAGAAGGGCTCGGACAGCGGCGACATCGTGACCGACTCGAAGCCCGGCCTGTCCGAGACGGCGGGGAAGCTCGCCGATCAGCTCAGCAAGGTGAACTGAAGCCCCACGCGCTGCCGTCGTCGGCGTGCACGTCGACGTAGCCGCGCAGCAGCAGGGCCGTGCATCGCGCCGCGCGCGACACGGGCACCTTCCTGTCCCCGAGCACGCCGCGCAGGAAGCGGCGCCGGCGCACGGCGACGGCGGGGACGGCGACCACCGTGCGCGGTGGCAGGGTGCTCGCGAGCGGAAGCTGCGACGCGAGGGCCGCGAAGTCCTCGGCGTCGACCCCGGTCGCGTCCAGGCGCACCACGGTGGCGCCCTCGGGCGTGCTCATTCGGCCGGCACGGCGGTCGCGCCGCGATCGGGGACGATCTCGACCTTCACGACGCGCTTCTCGTCCCGCTCGCGCACGATGAGCTTGAGCCCGTCGACCTTCACGGTGGCGCCCACCTCGGGCACGCGGCCGGCGCGGCTCACGATGAGGCCCCCGAGCGACTCGAACTCGCCGTCGTCGGGCAGCGCCTTGCCGAGGGCGTGCTCCACGTCGGCGATCGACACGGACGCATCGGCGACGACCCGCCCGTCGCCCATCGTCTGGATCGGCGCCTCGCGGTCCTTCTCGTCGCGGATGTCGCCCACGATCTCCTCGAGGATGTCCTCCATCGTCACGAGGCCCGACGTGCCGCCGAACTCGTCGCTCACGATGGCCATGTGCAGGCGCTTGGCGCGCATGTCGGCCAGGATCTTCGCGGCCGGCTGGCTCTCGCTCACGAACATCACGGGAGAGCGCATCACGTCGGCCAGCTTCTTCTGCGGGAGCGACCCGTCGCGCACCAGGGCGAAGAGGTCCTTCACGTAGAGCTGGCCCACGACGTTGTCGACGCTCCCCTGGTAGACCGGGTAGCGCGAGTGCTTGCCGCCCGCGGCCATCGCGACCACGTCCGAGAGGGGCGTCGCGATGTCGATGGCCTCGATGAGCCGCCGGGGCACCATCACCTCGCGCGCCGTCAGGTCCTTGAAGTCGAGGACCTTGCGGATCATCTCCGCCGGCTCCTTGGCCATCGCGCCGGCCTTCTCGCCCTCGCTGACGACCCATTCCACCTCGGTCTCGGTGATGCGCGCGTCCACGGTGCGCGACCGCGGCACGCGGCGGCCCACGGCGCGCCCCACGATGGCGAGGGGATCGGCCAGGGGCACCACGAGCAGCTCGAGCGGACGCAGGTACATGAGGGCGAGGGCCCCGACCCGCTCCGGGCGCCTCCGGGCGAGCGTGACGGTGACCTCGCTGAAGGTCCCGTAGAACAGGACGGCGCCGAGCACGGCCACGACCAGCGCCCAGCCGCCCAGCCCGAGCTGCCGGGCCGCCTCGTTCAGGAGCACCGTCGCGATGCTGAGGGCCAGGATGCGCCCCACGAGCCAGCGGGAGAGCACGCGCAGGGGGTCGGCCGCGTACCGGCGGAAGGCGGTGCCCGTCTTCCGGGCGTCCGACGTCAGGGCGAGCATGCGCCCCTCCGGGATCTCGGTGACGGCAGCGTCCCCAGCCGCGAAGAGAGAGCCGACCGCCGTCACGAGCGCGGCGGCCACCACATCGATGACCAGTCCTCCTGGACCTGCGCTCAAGACCCCCACCCAATCAGCCGTTTCATCGATGGATCCGGTGCCGCGAGCATGGCTGCGACCCGAGGGTCAACCTAGCCCGTAGGGGGCAGGGGTCAAGATGAGCCGGGGCCTGAGAAAAGGGTGAGCCCGCGCAACTCTTCAGGAATCCGTCCGATAGGGGGGCATGAGACCCCTCACGTTTCAGGTGAAGTTGCCCCCGCCCGGTAAGGCAACGGTAGAGCTGTCGGCGCCCAAGTTGGCGTCCCCCAAGGCGTCCTCGCCGCCCTCGGCTCCGTTTGCCGAGCTGGTGCACGGAAGGCAGCCTCCACGCGAACCGGCGGGCCGGGAGCACCGTCACGAGCGCCCGGAGGACCCTGCCGACCCGCACGTACGCCATGCGGCCCAGCTGGGGCCCCCACCGGGCCTCGCGCAGGCCGAGATGGTGGGCCAGGCGCCCGTTCCTGCGGCCACCGGCGGTCCAGCACGAGCGTCCCTCGAGGACCTGCTGCCCGCCCTCGTCCGTCGGGTCGCGTGGTCGGGCGATGGGCGCCGGGGCACCGTTCGGCTCGAGCTCGGGTCGGGCGGTCTCGCGGGCGCGGAGCTCGTCGTCCACGCCGAGGACGGCCATGTACGCGTGCATCTGCGCGCTCCGCCGGGCGTGGACCTCGGTCCCCTGCGCGAGCGCATCGCAGCAAGGCTCGCGAAGCGCGGTCTGTCGCTGGAGACCGTCGAATGACCCGGGGGGAACGGCCGTCTCGCGCGAGGGATGGCCGGTCCTTCGTACGACATCGTTGCTGCGTCGCACCTCATCGTCGATGACGGCCACTTCACCGCCGACGATGCGCGATTCATGGGCGATGAGTCGCGATCCATGAGCGATGAATCGCGAAGGACGGGCAATGAGTCGCGGACGATCGGCGACGAGTCGCAGGGGATGGGCCGTCGGGCGCCTGCGGTAGGCGATGAGTCGCGGGTGATGGGCCGTGAGTCGCCTGCGCTGGGCGATGGGTTGCGGGTGATGGGCTCAGGCCGCGGCGAGAACGCGCATGACGTTGCCGCGAAGGATCTTCCCCACGACCCGGTCGGGGATGCCGGCACGCAGGAGGGCGTCCGTGAGCAGCGGAAGGCCGCGCGGGTCGGCCAGACCGCGGGTGGGCACGATGAAGCCGTCCCAGTCGCTGCCGAGGGCGGGCGCGTCCTCGCCGACGACGTCGAGGATGTGCTTCATGTGGGCGACGACCGCCTCCATTCCGTCGGCGCCGAGGTAGCGCGGGCAGAAGATGACGCCGACGCAGCCGCCCTTGTCGGCCACGGCGCGCAGCTGCGCGTCGTCGATGTTGCGCCAGTGCTCGAATGCGCCGAGCACGCCCGTGTGGCTGACGATGGGCGGGCGGGTCGCCATCGCGCACGCGTCGAGGAAGCCGCGGCGGTTGATGTGCGCGAGGTCCACGATGACGCCGAGCGCCTCGCAACGCTCGATCAGCCGCGCGCCCCAGCGCGTGAGCCCCTCGGTGTCGCGGCGGCCGCGCCCGTAGGCGGGGAAGCCGGCCTCGTTCGAGCTGAAGTGCAGGACGCCGAGGTAGCGCACGCCGCGGCGCGCGAATGCGTCCAGGTTGTCGAGCTCGCCCTCGAGCGCGTGGGCGCCCTCGATGCCGAGCAGGGCGCCGACGGCTCCGGCCGCGCGCGCCTCCTCCAGCTCGTGCGCCTTGCGGACCAGGCGGATTGCAGCCGGCTGGCGCGCGATGGCTTCCTCCAGCGCGTCGATCTGCTCGTGGATCGTCCGCGCCAGCCCGCGCATCCGCTTGGACACCGGGAGGGACACGAGGCCGAAGAACTGCGCGCCCATGCCGCCCTCGCGCATGCGGGGGATGTCCACGTGGCCGGCGAGCGCGCCGCGCCAGAGCGGCGGCTCGTGCCGGGCGTGCAGGTCGTAGCCGACCCAGCGCGACCACATGAGCGTGTCCGCGTGGAGGTCGATCGCCGGATGCGCTTCGTGAAGGCCCCGTGCTTCGGCTGACCCGAGCATGTGAAGAGCCGTATATGACACGTGGGCGCCACCCTTGCGATGCCATCGTGCTAGACAGGCTGTCCAGGATACCGAATGACGGTGGTAGCTCGTCCGGTCCTCGCCCAGAGCGTGCTCGACCTCGTCGGGAGCACGCCGCTCGTGCGGCTGCGGCGGATCGTGGAGGCCGGTGCAGCCTCCGTGTGGGCCAAGATGGAGCAGGCCAACCCGGGCGGGTCGGTGAAGGACCGCATCTGTCTGGCGATGGTCGAGGCGGCCGAGCGCTCCGGGGAGCTCCGGCCCGGCGGCGTCGTCGTCGAGCCGACGAGCGGCAACACGGGCATCGGTCTGGCCCTCGTGTGCGCGGTGCGCGGCTACCGGTGCATCCTCACGATGCCGGAGAGCATGAGCCTGGAGCGACGCCAGCTCCTCGAGGCGTACGGGGCGGAGGTGGTGCTCACGCCTGCCGAGCAGCAGATGGAGGGGGCGCTGGCGAAGGCGCGCGAGATCGCCGCGGCGACGCCGGGGGCCTTCATGCCGCAGCAGTTCGACAACCCAGCCAACGTGCGCGTGCACGCCGAGACGACGGCGCTGGAGATCCTGGAGGCGATGAAGGGCGTGTCGATCGACGCGTTCGTCGCGGGCGTCGGCACGGGCGGCACCGTCAGCGGGGTGGGCGAGGTGCTTCGCCGCGAGCTGCGGCCGGCGCCGCGCATCGTCGCGGTGGAGCCCGAGTCGTGCGCGACCATCTCGCGCGGCGAGCGCGGGCCGACGAAGATCCAGGGGCTCGCGGCCGGGTTCGTGCCGGGCAACTACCATCCGGACGTCGTCGACGAGGTGCGCACGGTGGGCGACGCCGACGCGTGGCGCACCAAGGTGGATCTGGCGCGGCGCGAGGGGCTGCTCGTGGGGATCAGCGCCGGCGCCGCCGTTCACGTGGCGCTCGCGGTCGCGAGGGAGCTCGGCGCCGGCAAGAACGTCGTCACCGTGCTGCCCGACACGGGCGAGCGCTACTTCAGTCTCGAGGAGTACTTCGCGTGAGCGTGGAGCGAGCGCGCGTGCTCGTCGTGGGGCTGGGGGGCCTCGGGTGCCCGGCGCTGCTCGCGCTCGCGCACGCGGGCGTCGGCACGCTCGGCCTGTGCGACGACGACGAGGTGGACGCGACCAACCTGCACCGGCAGATCCTCTATCGCGAGTCGGACGTGGGGACGCACAAGGTGGACGCCGCGGCGCGCGCGCTCGCGGCCATCGCTCCGCGCGTCGAGCTGCGCCCGTACCGCACGCGGCTCCTGCCGGCGAACGCCGCCGAGATCGTGCGCGGCTGGGACGTGGTGCTCGAGGGCGCCGACAACTTCGCGACCAAGTTCCTCGCGGCCGACGCGTGCGCGGCCGCCGGGGTGCCCGTCGTGCACGCGTCGTCCGTGCGGTGGGTGGGCACCGCGCTCGCGGTCGGCGCGCGCGGGCGGCCCTGCTACCGGTGCCTCTTCGAGGACGTCCCCGAGGGCGACGCGCCCAACTGCGCCGAAGCGGGCGTCATGGGCCCCGTCGTGGGCCTGACCGCCGCGGCCCAGGTCGACCTCGCGCTCGCGCTGCTCGCGGGCCCGGCCGTCGCGGGCACGCTCGTCACCGTCGACGGCAAGAGCGGCACCCTGCGCCGACGCATCGTGCCACCGCGTGCCGATTGCCACCTATGCGGAGTAGAGAAGAGGAGAGCCATGGAGACCATCGTTCGCATCCCCACGCCCCTGAGGACCCTCACCGGCGGCGCCGACGAAGTGAAAGCCGCTGGCGCCACCGTCGGCGAGGTCATCGAGGACCTCGAGAAGAAGCACCCGGGCATCCGCGACCGGCTGCTCGACGACAAGGGCGTGCGCCGCTTCGTGAACATCTACGTGGGCGAGGAGGACGTGCGCTTCCTCGAGGGCCTCAAGACGCAGCTCAAGGCGGGCGACCAGATCAGCATCGTCCCCGCCATCGCGGGAGGCTGAGCGCGCGTGAGTCGGCGTCACACGCGGCAGGTGCGGCTGGCCGAGGTCGGCGCGGACGGGCAGGGGCGCATCGCGCGCGCCACCGTCGACGTGCACGGCCGCGGCCTCGCGGCGCAGGTGGCCGCCCGCTACGTGGCGGGCGCCGGCGTCGCGCGGCTCCGCGTGGGCGACGACGCGGTGGCCGCCGCGGCGCGCGGCATCGACGCGGCCGTGGCGGTCGAGGTGGTCCCGTCGCTCGCGGTCGAACGCGCCGACGCGCCCGCGGAGCTGGTCGACCCGACGGCGCGCGCCCTCGGCGCCGGCGCGCTCGCCGCGCTGCGCGCGATCCGAGAGGCCCTCGGGAGCACCACCCCGTGACGCGCCGCCTCGACTCGGTCATCGACGCCGTCGGCCGCACGCCGCTGCTCCGCCTCCGGCGCGTCGCCGCGCACCTGCCCGACGTGGAGGTGTGGGCGAAGCTCGAGTTCGCGAATCCCGGCGGCAGCGTGAAGGACCGACCGGCGCTGCGGATGATCCAGGACGCCCTCGCCGACGGGCGGCTCGCTCCCGGCAAGACGCTCATCGACTCGACGAGCGGCAACACCGGCGTCGCCTACTCGCTCTACGGCGCCGCCCTCGGCATCCCGGTGCGGCTCGTCATGCCGTCCAACGTCAGCAAGGCCCGCAAGGACATCGCGCGCGCCTTCGGCACCGACATCGTCTTCAGCGACCCGATGGAGGGCTCCGACGGCGCCATCCGCCTCGTGCGCGAGATCGTGGCGCGCGAGCCCGAGCGTTACTTCTACCCCGACCAGTACTCGAACGACTCCAACTGGCGCGCCCACTACGACGGCACGGCGGTCGAGATCCTCGACGCGCTGGGGGACCGCCTCACGCACTTCGTCGCCGGCATCGGCACGACGGGCACCATCATGGGGTGCACCCGGCGCCTGCACGAGCACGGGCGCCCCATCGCGTGCATCGCCGTCGAGCCGGCGGACGCGCTGCACGGGCTCGAGGGCCTGAAGCACATGGCGTCGAGCCTCGTGCCGCCCATCTACGACTCGCACGTGCCCGACCGCATCTTTCCCGTCACGACGGAGGACGGGTGGGACATGGCCGACCGGCTCGCGCGCGAGGAGGGCGTGCACGTCGGGCACTCGTCGGGCGCCGCCGTGTGGGCCGCGCTCCAGGTCGCTGCCGAGGCGCAGAAGGCCGGGCGTGGCGGATGCGTCGTGGCGATCGTGGCCGACCGTGGCGACCGCTACTTCGCGCCGATGAAGTGGGAACGCCGCTACGTGTGGTGAGCGAACGCTAGGCTATGCTCTTGGCGCATGCGTGACGGCGCGCGCCACCCGTGGGTCCTCGGCAACCTGGTCGCGCCGCGCTCGCTGGTCGAGCAAGTGGACGAAGAGGCACGACGCGCCTTCGCCCGCGACGAGGAGAGCTGCGGCTTCCTCGTGGGGCCCGCCGGGCACGCCCTTCGCCTCGACGGGATCGTGCCGATGAAGAACCGGGCGAACGCCCTGCACGAGCTCGATCCCGAGCGGTACCCGCGCACGGGGCGCATGTACTTCGACATCGACTCGATGAAGTTCGAAGGGGCGATCCGGCGCGGCGAGGCGGAAGGGCGCCCGGTGAAGGTGCTCTACCATTCGCACCTCGACGTCGGCGCCTACTTCTCCGAGACCGACGCGGCCGTCGCCAAGGGCGGGCAGGACGAGCCGCCGTGGGACCTCGCGTACCTCGTCACGAGCGTGCGCGGCGGAGTGGTCGACGACCGCAAGCTCTTCGTGTGGGACCCCGCCGCGCGCGCCTTCGTCGAGAGCCCGCTCCACGTCGAGGAGGCCTGAGTTTGTCCGCGGTGCGACGCATCGCGACGCGAGCGATCCCCGTCGTGTGCGTCACTCTGTTCGCGACCGGGGCGCGGGCGTCGGGGACGCTGTCGGACGAGTCGGCGCGGCTCGCCGATGCGTGGCGCGCGGTGGGCGCGTCGGTCGTCGTGGACAAGGTGCGCTTCCTCGTGGACGACGGCGACGAGGACCGGCACGTGGTCATCGCGCTGCCCGACCTGCCCGAGGGGGAGTGCACGACGGTCGCCCTGCTCGGGGCGCGCGGGCTGGGCTTCCACGTGCGCCTCGCGGACACGAGCAGCGAGGAGCCCGTCGTGAAGCGCGTGCCGAGCGTCGCCGGCGCGCTCGTCATCGAGCGGTGCGGAGAGCCCGGACCGCGGCGGCTCGTCGTGTCGAGCGACTCGGGCCGCGGGGCGCTCGAGACGATCGAGGCGCGCTCGTCGAAGCCGCTGCCGCCCCTTCGCACGGTGCTGCCGGAGCGTACCGGCGGGATGATCGCGCCGGCCATGGAGCCCGGGTCGCTGCCCGCGCTTCCGCCTCCCGAACGACGCGCCGAAGTGGCCGAGGTTCGCGCGCGTCGCGACGGGGCGACGATCGCGCCGCGGCAGACGTGGAACGCCGGACCGGATCGCGCCGGCTCGGGTGGCATGGTGCTCGCGCCGGGGTGTCACGTGCTGCAGCTCTTCGCGGTGGACCCGCGCGGCGTGCACCCGGGGATGCGCGGGAAGCTCGACCTCGACGGAGAGATGCGCGACGAGAGCGGCGAGCGCGTGCTGGCGCGCGACCGCAGCGACGCGCCCGACGTGACGCTCGTGAAGTGCGTCGGGGACACGACGCCGGTGCAGGTCGTGTTCGCGGGCTCCCCGCCGGAGGCGCCGGTGCTCGTCGCGCACTTCGCGTGGTCCCTGCCGGTGCACCTGCCGGACATGTGGGGCAACGAGCCGCGGGCGCGCATGGCCCGCGTGCTCCTCGAGCGCCACCTCACGGCGCTTCCGGCGGACCCGGTGTCGCTCGCGCAGGGCGGGTACGGCATGACGCCGGTGCCGCTCTCGATCGAGCCGGGCGCGTGCTACCTCGCCGTCGTGACGCTGGTGCGCGAGTCGGCCCGTTCGGTCGGTCTGCGCGTGCACGTCGGCTCGACGGTGGCGGCCGACGACCGCGGCATCGAGGACGACGGCGCCGCGGTGGCGTTCTGCGCGGGCGAGCGAACGACGGCGCTGGCCGACGTGGAGGCGCGCGGCGCGCCGCTGCTCGGGTGGGGCATGGCGCTCTATC
>DASVWO010000386.1:0-15540 GCA_036393165.1 Polyangiaceae bacterium
CGAGGCAGAACGGGTTGCCCTCGGAGGCTGCGACGATACGCGCGACGGCTTTGTCGTCCACCGCGTCCCCGAGCACCTCGCGCACCAGCTTCTCGCACGCCTTGGGCGTCAGCTCGGCGAGGCGCAGCTCCACCACCCCGCGGTGCGTCCACGCGTTGGGGAAGAGCTCGTGCACCTCGGGGCGGGCAGACACGAGGATCATCAGCGGCACGTCGCGCAGGTTGCGCAGCAGCGTGTCGACGAGCTTGGCGCTCGGAAGGTCGCCCCAGTGCATGTCCTCCAGCACGAGGATGACGGGGGCGCGCGCGCATTCGGCGCGCATCCAGTCCTCGTACGCGCGGCGCATCTGGTCGCCGCGGAGGACGGGGTCCTGACGCGCGGCACGGAGCTGCAGGCTCTCCTCGTCCGGGAAGGGAGCGCCGACGATCTCGCCGAGGAACTCGGCGACGCGCGCGCGATCCGCGTCGGCCACGGCGCGCGTGACGCGCGCACCCACCTTCTGCCGGCGCGCCGCCAGCGGCTCTCCGTCGGCGATGCCGGCGGCGGCGGTCACCGTCTGCGCGATCATCGAGTAGGGCGCGCCCGCGCTCATCGGATCGCCGCGCCCGATGAGCACCTCGACGGCGTCGGCGCGCCGACGCACGCGGCGCAGGAACTCGCGCCGCAAGCGCGTCTTCCCGAGGCCGGCCGGCGCGGTCACCAGCACGGCCCGCGCCACGGAGTCGCCCACGCATTCGTCGAACGTCGCCTCGAGCGTCCGCAGGTCGCGATCGCGCCCCACGCAGGACGTGGGCCTGCCGAGCACCGACCGCGCGACGTCGCTCGCCTCCCTCGCGCCGCGTAGCTCGGCGCGCGCGCCCGCCTCGACGACGTCGAAGCGGAGATCGAGCAGCCCCGCCGTCACTCCATCGAGGACCACGGGCTTCGTCACGCGCTCGGGCGGGCTCGCAGATGCCCCCGCGGGAGCGGCCATCAGCTTCGAGGCGCGATCGAGCACCTCCCCCACGGGAAAGCGTCCCGTCACGATCCCGCGCCCCGTGGCGAGGACGATGGGCACGTCCGGCATCATCTCGCGCAGCGCCAGAGCGAAGCGCGCCGCGTGCGCCGCGTGGTCCGTGGCGTCCCCTTCGCTCGAGAGCGTCGCCACGAGCGACCCGTCGGCGAGCCGCTCGATGCGCGCGCCGAAGCGTGCGAGGGGCGAGCCCTGTCGAGCCGAATCGGAACCTGCCGACTGCAGCGTCCCGCCGTCGCGCGGCGCGATGACCGGCGAGTGGTCGGACGGTGCCGCCATCACGACGCAGACAAGACGCTGCTCGCCGTGCGTGAGGGATCGCGGCGCCTCCGACTCCGGCGGAGCGACGTCATCCCCCTTCAGCGACTTCTGGATCTGTGCGAGCGCGACCGCGACCGCTCCGGCATCGGCGGGCCGGCGAGCCACGTCCTTCGAGATCATCCGATCGACCAGCTCGTCGAGCTCCGGCGGGAAGGCGCCTCGCTGGCGCAGACGCGGCGCCTCCTCGAAGAGCACCTTGCCGAGCAGGGCCATCAGGTTGTCCGCGGTGAAGGCGGGCTTGCCGGCGAGGCACTCGTAGAGCACGCACCCGAGCGCGAAGACGTCGGCCCGCGCGTCGATGTCGTCGTTCCCACGGGCCTGCTCGGGCGCGATGTAGCCGGGCGTGCCCAGGTACATGCCGGGGAGCGTCATCGCGAAGGTGGCGCGCAGCGGACGCGCGATGCCGAAGTCGAGCACCTTCACGCGAGCGACGTCGTCGTCGACGAGGAAGATGTTCCGGGGGTTGACGTCGCGGTGGATGATGCCGTGCCCGTGCGCCGCGGCGAGCGCCTCGGCGATGCCGCGCGCCAGGGTGACCGCCTCGGCCAGGGACAGGGCACGCGTCGCGAGGCGGGCGCGCAGGTCCTTGCCGTCGAGCCACTCCATCGCCAGGTACGGCGCGCCCCTGTCGGTGCGACCGTGTGCGACGTAGGCGACGACGCCCGGATGATGAAGCTCGGACAGGACGCGCGCCTCGCGCTGGAACCGCTCCTCGCTCGTCAGGTCGAGCAGCAGCTTGAGGGCAACCGGGCTTCCCGTCTCGCGATCGCGCGCCCGGTAGACGGCGCCCATCCCGCCCCAGTCGGCCAGCGCTTGGATCTCGAAGCGCCCCCCGACGACTTCGCCCGCGGACAGCAGCGACTTGGCCGCTTCGGAGGTAGCAGGCGCGGCCGTGGTCGAAGGCCCGGGCAGATCCATCGAGTCAAGCAGACGGTACCATGGACACCCATGACCACGCCGCTCCCGACGGACATCCCGAAGATCATCGCCGAACCTCAGGCCGAGCTGCGCAACCTCCTCATCACGCAGCGCTACCACGACCTTTCCGCGTGCCTGCACGAGACCATCGGCGCAGACGACGACGTGAACTGGTCCACCTTCGCGACCTGGGCCTCGAAGACCGCAGGCCAGAGCATTCGCAACGAGGAGATCCCTCCGTTCGTGCGCGATGTACTCGCCAACGCCGAGGACGACATCGTGCACCGCCTCGGGCGCATCGAGTCGGTGATCCACGCGATCGTGCCGACCACGGGCTTCCACGCATCCTTCCTGCTCGCACCCATCGAGGACACGCTGAAGCGCGTGAGCACGAGCATCGCGGTGGGCAACCTGAAGGTCTTCCAAGAGCTCGCGCCTCTCTTCGCCGAGTTCGTCGCCAAGTTCCGCGGGCAGGCCGCCGCAGACGAGAAGACGCTTGCCGCCTTCGTCGGCGCGCTCGATCAGCGTCCGCTGTCCGACGGCGGCCAGGGTGCGCTGGTCTCGGCGTTCACGGCGTACTTCACCGCGATGCGCGCCGGAAACGCCGTCATGCGGTCGCGCATCGTCCTGCTCGGCAACTGTCTCATCGGCCTGCACGAGCAGACACGCCTGCAGGAGCAGATCGAGCAAGCGATGGACGCGCCGGTGGACGAGATCCTCACGGAGCACCTGCACGCTTCGCTCGAGACCGCGCCGACCGGCTTCTTCGATCGCCTGCGCGACCTGGTCGCGACGCCGCTGCACGACCTGCACGACGTCGTGCGCGACGTGTGGGAGTCGATCGCGACGCGCTTCCTCATGTCGCTCGCGCTTCCCGGGGGCCAGACGCTGCCCCTCGGGCGCGACATCCCGCCGGTCGCCGCCGCGCGCAACTACCTGCCGCCGTCGCTGCAGAACATCACGAACCCGGACGATCTCGTGGCGCTCCTCGTGAAGTACGACCGCGCGCGCGGGACCACCGACTACGGGAGCGCATCGGTCGACTGGCGCCGCCTCGACGACCGCATGAACTTCATCGTGAACCTCTTCCGCTCGCGCCAGACCGACGACGACCTCCTGGGGCAGCCGTTCAACGACGCGCAACGCGCGTGCTTCGAGGCGTGGCAGATGCCCGGGCCGGAGCTCGGCCCGCTGTGATCCTCAGTCGTGCACGCAGCGGACGTGGTGCGGCTGGGTGAACAGGTCGTAAGAGGCCTGCCCGTCCTGGAAGTCGACGACGTAGGCCTTCCGAGTCGGATCCGCCGGATACAGCGACGAAGTCCAGTAGGGCGTGTCGACCGCAGTCTGGGGGAACGCGTTCGGGTCTATCGCGTGCTGAAATAGCTGCCCGCTGGAGTATTCGACGTGCGGGTTCTCGTCGACGAGCGTCAGCAGCTCCTTGTACGAGGGCACCCGCCAGTTGGCGACGTACCCGTTCAGCGAGAGCCCCTGGCAATACGATGCCGCGGCGTCGAACGAGATCATCGTGTCGGGCGCCGCGCGCTGCCAGATGAGGCCCGTGTAATTGTCGATGATCGTCGGGTCGACGCTGCTGAAGAGCATGTACTGATCCGGCGGCGCGTCGGCGCGCGCCAGGGAAACGAAGGCGACGAGCGCCACCGTCGACAGGCCGGCGCGGAAGCCCGCTCGCCTCATGGCCCCCCCTTCACGCAGCGGACGTAGCTCGCAGACGTCGACTGCTGCGCGAGCCCCGTCGTGAAGTCCACGACCCAGTAGAGCATCGCGCCGTCTCCGGGGACTTGCGAGGACGTCCAGTACTGCGACTTCGAGGTGGATGGGAACGTGACGGAGTCGATGGTCGGGCTGCCGAGAGGCTGAGTGAAGTCGATGAGCGACACGAGCTGGATCCTCGTGGGGACGTGCCAGCCGGATCCCATCGTCGCGCACGCGTCGGAGGCCATGGCGAAGTCGCTCGCGGAAGCGCTCGCCGTGCTCCACGTGAGGCCCGTCGTGAGGTCGAATGCGGTGCCAGCATCCGCTCCGCCGTCGTACACCATCGGGTGCGGCAACGCGGGCGACCCGTCGATCGTCGGCGCGGACGAAGCGTCCGGGTTGGGCATGTGCCATCGCGCCCAGAGCTCGGTCAGCGGCGGGCCGTCGACCGATCCGTCGAACGTCAGCGAAGCGTCCGGCGCATCCCCGTCGGACGCGTCGGGAATGAGCCCTCCTTCGACCACGTCGGCCATCGACGCGTCCATGCCCGCGTCGGCGTCGTCTCCGCCCTCGGGGGTCACGACGCCCTGACCGCAATCGCTGATGCAGGCGACCTCGGAGTAGCTCCCGAGGCCGAGCAGCGCGTCGCACGCGAGCGCGCTCGCGCCGAGCGCCACGACGGCGGCCAGCAGCGCCCTAGAACGAACCATGGATCCCTGCCGCGCCCGGACCGAGCCACGGAACGATCTTCCCGCTCGTCTGCGATGCGGCGGCCGGATGATCGGTGAGAAGCGTGACGATGCCCAGCGCGAAGCCCGCGCCGGCGACGCAGAACGAGACGGTCGAGATCGTGGCCGACGTGCGCGCTGCATCGAGATCGTTCGCGCCCGGGGTTCCCTTCTGGCATTCGTTGTTCACGGGACACTCGCCCGCCAGCGAGTTCTTGTCCTCCAGGGCCATGAACCCCGTGATGAGCCCTGCGGCGGCAGCGGCAGCGCCCACGCCGAATCCCACCTTGGCGAGCGTCGGCATGGATCGGTGCTTTGGGGCCTCCGCGGGCACGGGCCCGACCTGCGACGGTGCGGCCGGCGGCGGAGCGAGCGGTGCGGGCGTCGGCTGCGCCGTGGACCGCGCCGGAGGCACCTCGAGCAACACCTCCACGCTCCGCCCTTCCACCACGCTCACCTCGGCGCGCGCCTCGCGCGCCGTCTCTGCCTCTCCGGCGTGTAGGACGAGCACGTGCTTTCCGGGATCGACCTTCTGCGGCTCCGCCAGCGCGACGTCGGGCACGCCGGCGCCATCGATGGAAAGGTGCGCCGGCTCACCAGACGCGAGCCCGGTCACTCTCGCGCGCAGCGTGGGAATGCGGGTGCGAAGGTCGTCGGCGAGCTTCGCCGCGTCGACGCGCGCCTCGGCGGACTTCTCGCGCTCGTCGCTGGCGACCGGGATGTGCGCAATCGACAGCGCCACCTCGCGGGCCTCGACGAGCTTGCCCGCCGCCTCGAAGGCACGTGCGAGCTCCATGCCGGTCACCGGCGTGTTGCCGAGCGCGTGCGCCGCCTGGAGCTTCTCGATCGCGCCCGAGAGGTCGCCCGCAGCCCGCAGCTCCTTGCCCTCCTTGTAGAGACTGCGCGCCGTCTCGAGCTCCTGCGGCGTCGGCTCGTGCGCGGGCGGCTGCTGCGCGACCGCACGTGCCGGAAGGAGCGCCGCGAGACAGAGGCCGAGGGTGAGAAAGAAAGCGCGCTTACTTGATGTCATCGTCGCTCGGAGGCGGAGAAGGCTTCGCAGGAGCGGAAGAAGGAGCCGCAGAGGAGGCGACGGCGGGTCGAGGTCGCGGTCGAGCGGTCGCGGTCGTGGTCGTGGTCGTGGTCGCGGTCGTGGTCGTGGTCGGAGTCGCGGTCGGGGTCGTGGTCGTGGTCGGAGTCGCGGTCGGGGTCGCGGTCGGGGTCGTGGTCGTGGTCGGAGTCGCGGTCGGGGTCGCGGTCGGGGTCGGCGTCGCCGTCAGGGTCGGCGTCGGGATCAGCGTCGGAGTCGGCGTCGACACCGCAGCCGCAGCCGAGGGGAGATCGGCTCCCATCTTCGGCGGGTCCGACCGCGTCCATCGCGGAACGATGAACCCGATGCCGATGGCCCCCGCGGCGATCCCCGCGACGAGCATCCACCGCGCTCGGGACGACACGGGCACCTTCTGGCTCGCGAGCCCAACGCCCGCTCCCGTCTCGGACCTCGCGTCGCTCGCCGAGCGAAACGGCGGCGTCGCATCGGCCTGCGTCGTCTCGAGCCCGATGGGCTTCGGCGTCCTCCCGCTGTCCGCGGAGAACCCCGCGGGCACGAGATCCCTCAGCGCCGCCACGAGCGCGTCCGCCATCTCCTTGGCCGAGGCGAACCTCTCCTCGGGCTCCCGCGCGCACGCACGCGCGAACCAGGCGTCGATCGACGCGGGGAGCGCCGGATTCGCCTTCGACGGCTGCGGCAGCGGATCGCGATGAATCTTGAGCGCGAGCGCGCCCATCGTCTCACCGTAGAACGGGCGCTGCCCGGTGAGCGCTTCGTACGCCACCACGCCGAGCGACCAGAGGTCCGTCCGGCAATCGATGTTCTTTGCGCCCACGACCTGCTCGGGGCTCATGTAGTACGGCGAGCCCACGAGCGATCCGGTGCGCGTCGTACTCCCGGCGATCGCGACCTCGGGCCCCTTGGCGATGCCGAAGTCGAGCAGCTTCACGAAGAGCTCCCCCGCCCCCGCGTCGCACAGGAACACGTTGCTCGGCTTGATGTCGCGGTGGACGATTCCGCGCTCGTGGGCTTTCGACAGCGCGCGCGAAAGCTGCACGACGACCGCCAGCGCCTCGCCCGGCGGCAGCTTGCCCACGGTACGGATGTGGTTCTCGAGATCCCGCCCCTCGAGCAGCTCCATCACGATGTACGGCGCGCTGAGTGGCCCCGCCGCCACGCCGTGATCCAGCATCTGCACCACGTGGGGGCTCTTCACCTGCGACGCCGCAGCCGCCTCGCGCGAGAAGCGGGCGACGGCATCGCTGCTCCTCGCGAGGTCCTTCGACATGAACTTCACGACGACCTGCGTCCGGAGAGACACGTGCTCCGCCACCCACACGCTGCCCATGCCGCCCTCACCCAGGGGGCGGAGGAGCCGCACGTTGGTGGATACGAGCATGCCGGCACCCGGCTCGGCGCCCGTTCCTTTCCCGCTCGTGGGCTCGGACACGTCCCCACCAGCTTGCGCGACCGCGTGGCCCACCGCAAGAGTCCTGCTAGCGTGGGGAGATCGTCATGCGCTCGCTCCGCCTCCTCGCACTGGTCTCCACCGTCTTCGTGCTCCCCACTCTCGGCGCCTGCGGATCGACCAACGGGTCGAACAGCTCGCCGCAAGGCGGCGGCGACGGTGGCAACGAGGGTGGCAGCGGCAGCAGCAGCGGAGGACCCAGTGATTCCGGGCCTCCCAAGGAGTCGGGCTCCTCGGGCGACGCGGCGTTCGTCCGCGCCGATCACCTGCCGTTCCCGCAGGTCATCTACCAGGGCGGGCCACTCATGACCGCACCCGCGGTCGTCTCGGTCACCTTCCCCGGGGACCCGAACGCGTCGACGTACGACCAGCTCGGGCAGAACCTGGCGAAATCGGCGTACTGGGACGCGGTGCGCACCGGCTACTGCGAGACCAGCGGGACCACGTGCGTCGGCGACGGCCCCGCCGGCGTCTCGGTGCAGATCACGACGGCCCCCAACGCCACGTACACCGACCAGCAGATCCAGACGTGGCTGCAGACCGAGATCACGGCCAAGGTCCTGCCTGCACCGGACGCGACGATGCCCGTCAGCAACACGGTCTACGTCCTCTACTTCCCCATGTCGGTGAGCATCGACGACGGCAGCGGCGCCATGAGCTGCCAGGCGTTCGACGGCTACCACGGCGCGATGACGATGGGCTCGCAGCAGGTGCCCTACGCCATCGTCGACGAATGCGACTACGGAAGCCCGTCGGCGACGCTCGCCGCGACCACCGAGACGGCGGCACACGAGGCCGCCGAGGCCGCGACCGACCCGGGCAATCCCGCCGGCTTCTATCTCGACACGAGCGACCCGAACACCTGGGGTTGGAACGACGTCGTGGGCGGTGAGGTCGCAGACCTGTGCACCGACATCTTCGGCCTCGGCGGTGACGCGACGAGCGACGGCACGTTCGTGGTCCAGCGCATCTGGTCCAACGCCTTCGCCAAGGGGGGCGGCGACCCGTGCAACCCGATTCCCGCCGGCAGGACGTACTTCAACGCGTCGCCGTCGCAGGCCGTCTACGTCCTCGACGTCGGCGGCAGCGTCACGTTCGAGGCCTCGGCCTTCTCGACATCGCCGACCGGCGACTGGGCGCTCGTGCCCCAGGACTGGACCGACCCATCGACCCCGTACCTCTCCTTCTCCATCCAGGGCGGGACCGCCACCGACGCGGGGCCCGTCGTGATGGTCAACAACGGGTCGAAGCCGAAGATCACGATGACGCTCCTGAAGGACCCGGGAGGCGCGCCCTACGCCGAGGCCGACGGCGTGCTGCTGTCGGTCACCGGCGATCCGAGCAACCCGACGGCGGACAACATCTGGCCGTTCGTCGTGCTCTCGCCGGCCGACGCGGAAGACGCGGGGATCGACTCCGCCGTCAGCATGCGACCTCACGCGAGTCTCAATCGGTGGACTCGGCACGCCCTCCCCAGAGCGGCGCATTGACTCCGATGGTGAGCATCATGCCCGGGCCGTACTCGACCGGCGAGCTGCGCTCCGTCATCGGCCAGTAGACGAGCGCCGACGCCTTGAGCCACTCGTAGCCGATGCCGTAGCCGCCGCCGACGATCCAGACGGGGCCCACGGACGTGACGGTGCTGCCGTTGCTCGCCTGGTTCGTGAAGCCGTCATTGGCGAACCCGTTCGTCGCGTCGACGAGCCCGAAGACGTGGCCGTACTTGCCCTGGTCGCCGAAGGCGTACGACGGGTAGACGCCGACGGAGTAGACCGTGTGCGACTCGGTCTTGGTGTCGACGAGCGAGTACCCGTCGCACGTCGCCGCCGACGGCGAGCACGGCGGGTTGCCGGTGGCGGCGACGCCGGCGTTGACGAGGGTCCACTCGGCGTACGGCACCTGGTAGCTCATGAAGTTGCCGGCCACGCCGATCGAGAGCCGCTTCTGCTCGTCGACCGGAAACGACAGGCGCACCTCGGGCCCCCACCCGAGGCTCGCGGGCGCGTTGGGCACCGGCATCGTCCCGACGGCGCTCTGCTGCGCCCACGCGTAGTCGGCGTAGGCGCCGCGCAGCCCGACCTCCACGTGCGAGCTGACCGCGAGCAGGATCGCGCCCTCGGCCGTCCAGCGCGGGATGAAGAGCGCCGTGTCGTGGATCTGCGGCGCGTCGTTGACGTCCACCGAGGCGTTGGTCGCCGTGCCCTCGATGTGCAACGACCCGGCGGGCGCCGTGCGGCCGTCGAACGGGATCGGCCGCGCCGCGGGCGCATACGCGCTGTACCTGTAGGTGGTCGTCGGCGCCACGCAGCCGGTGAGCGCGGCGAGAGCCAAGACGGATGCTGCCAGCGCGAAGCGTCGTTCCATGGCGGCCCCTTGAGCGACGACCGTGCCATCAGACGATACGCGGAGTTGCGGATGGTCGTGAATCCGCGTTGGCGTGCCGCATGACGCGGGCGTCAGAGGGATCGGGGGCAAAGTCCCGGGAATCCGCATGTTCCGCGCGGAGGACCATGCCGTGCATGTACGCTGCTGCGGGGTAGGCTCGAACATGGTTCGTCTCCGCCTTTGTCTTCTCGTCACGTCGGCGGCAGTCCTGGCCTCGTTCGCGAGCCTCGAGGCGTGCGGCTCGATGTCGAACGCCAGCTTCGCCGGCGGCAATCCCTGCCCGGGGAACGACTGCAGCGGCAACGACTCGGGAAGCGGCGACGTCACGACCGACGCGATCAACTTCGGCGACTCCGCAGGAGACGTCGCGGACTCCGCCGCGCCGGACACGGGCGGTCTGCCGCCCCCGGGCGTCCTCCTCGTCCACGGCTCGCCGAGCCTGCCGGACGAAGTGTTCTGCTGGAGCGTCGGCGCCAACCCGTCGCCCTCGATGACGGATCGCCCCTATCCCTTTTCCACGCCGATGCCGGCGTCCAACTATCCCGGCGTGCCCGTGGGCGGCGCGGTCGCACTCGCCGACGCCTCCTCGATGATGGGGGGCGATCTCACGGTCTACGCGCTCGACGCGCAGGCCGTCGCCCAGCACCTGCAGGGCAAGGACTGCGTCAACACGACCGAGTGCTCCTGCTTCAACGTGATGAACGGCCTGAACGTGCTCGAGAAGCACCAGCTGCCCGCGATTCCTGGCGGCTCGATCGTTCCCGGCGCGACCGTGGTGCTCTGGCTTCGCGGCTGCCTCGTGGGCGATCAGTCGGCATCGTTGCAGCGATGCGGCGCCGACTGGATGCCCACCACCGGCAACCTCCGCATGGATCTCGCGCCGGTGCCGGGAGCGCTGCTGCCGGCGCCCGAAGCCGGCGTCTTCACGGTGCAAGCCGCGCAGCTCTCGCCATCGCTCGCCTTCGCTGCCGGGGATGCCGGCGCCGTCGTGTCCTTCGGCGCGCAGGGCGCAGCCGACGCGAGCATCGTCACCACCCTGAGCGCGCCGGACCAGGTTCAGCCGACCGCCCCGATGCAGCTCGCGGCGAACGTCCCGCTCGCGTCGTTCGGGCAGCTCGGGTTCTCGGTGGACGTTCCCGGCGACGGCGGCGCGCACCTCTGGATGTCGCTCGCCCAGTCGCTGAACCTCATCGACCCCACGCAGAACCCGTCGCAGTACTTCTCGCAGCCGACCTCGTACCTCGTGACCGTGCTCGGCGACCCAGGGGGAGTGCCGCCCGGCGTGAATGGAGACGCCGGATACGACGGAACGGGGCTGCATCTGCTCGTGTTGCCGCTGCCTTGAGGGTCGCGAGGGCGTCTTGAACTGAAGGAGCGGCTCTTTCGATTCCGGGAGCGGCTCCCGCACTTGCGGGCGCCGCTCATGGAACTGCGGGAGCGGCTGCCGGAATTGAAAGCGCCGCTCCTTCCACTCGGGGCGCCGCTGCCGGAGTCCAAAGGTTCGCGCCCCGAGTTCTCGCAGCGGCTGCCGCAATTGAAACCGTCGCTCCCCGAGCTCTCACAGCTGCTCCGCAGTCGAAAGCGCCGCTCCATCGATTCAAGGCGCCGATCCATCAATTCACGGCGTCGCCCCATCTCCAGAAGGAGCGGCGCTTCCAGTCCTCGCGGAAGAGTCAGAGCACCAGATAGCGGCCGCTGCGGAGCAGAGGGGCGCCGTCGAGATCCACGTCGACGCCCGTCGCGGCCATGACGAGCTGCATCGGGGCGTCCCACTCGGCCCCCGTCTGCTCGGGGAACGTGGCGCCGAAGCCGATGTGCAGGCCCGGCATGTTCTGGTCGCAGCAGATCTCCCCGGTGGCGTCGCGAAGTCCGATGTTCGTGCCGAGGACGACCATGCCGATGCGGTCGGCGTTGCGCTCACCGTGAAGCAGCGTCTCGACCTGGCTCGCGATGGCGCGATCGGGGCACTGGATCGCGCGGCAGACGCTTCCCCGGATGTCCACGCGCACCGGCGTCCGCGTGATGACGCCCGCGTTGGCGCCGACCTGACCGCCGAGGCTCGCGTCGGCGATGAAGGTGCCGTTCACCTCGCCCGGACATGTGAAGAGCTCCCCGCTCGGGAGGTTCTCCCAGCGGCCGGGGCGCACGATGCCGACGCGCTCCTGCCAGCGATGGCGCGGATCGAGCTTCACCTCGAGGTCGCTGCCGATCGTGGAGCGCATCTTGAGCACCGAGTCCGGTCGCAGCCGGGTGCGGACGGCGCGCGTGGCGTCGACGACGCGCTGGTGATCGACGGCGAAGCCCGTGAGCATCGCGCGCCGCCCCAGGCCGACCATGTGCGCGTGGCGCAGCCGCAGGTCGGTCACGAGCTTCGCGTACTCGACGCGCATGCCCCACTCTTCCTCGTCGAATCCGATGAGCAGGATGCTCGCCTGCGCCCCCTCGAGCAGGCCACGCAGCGAGGCAGGAACCGCGCGCAGCGGTCGCCGGCCCAGCTGATCGAGCTGCACGACGATGGCCTCGGCCCCGACGGTGCGCGCTGCCTCCGAGAGGGCCGCGCCCAGCGCGGCGCGCAGCGTGTCCACCACGATGACGACGCGATCGCCGGCGACGACCCCGAGCGATCCCTCGATGACCCGCCGCGACGCCTGCGCCAGGTCGAAGTCGACGTCCGCCAGTCTCACGTTGAGTGGCGTGCGCGATCGCGGCGGCGGCCTGCTCGGGGGCCTGCTGGAAGGCACGACCTTCAGCCTAACCGAGGTCAGGGATAGCAAGCGGACATCTTGCCGTTCGACCCGCAGCCGTGGACGCACGCATCCTGGAGCCCGACCTGCCCCCCCGTGCACCCGATGAGAATGTCCGCGTTGTCCGGGTTGAACCCCGACAGGTCCCTGCCGCAGTAGTCGCCGTTCGCTTGCCCGCCGCACGGGTTGCAGGAGTCGGGGAAAGGATCGACCACGTGCAGGCATCCGGCCTCGCACATCGTGAGGCTGCCGATGCCGCCGGCGTCGCAGTAGACGAGGTCCGCGTCGGGCAGCGGGTCGTCGAGGCCGTTGTTGCCGCAGTACCAGCCGTTCTGCTTGCCCGAGCAAGGCGCGAACGTGTCCACCTCGGCGACATCCACCATCTCGGTGTCCGGCCCGGCGTCCCCGGGCGGCGGGGTCATGTCCATCGGAGCACCGTCGGATGGCGGCGGTCCGCC
This sequence comes from Polyangiaceae bacterium, assembly GCA_036393165.1. GTDB lineage: Bacteria > Myxococcota_A > Polyangia > Polyangiales > Polyangiaceae > Palsa-1150. The sequence continues at coordinate 12,796 of DASVWO010000386.1, forward strand.
GTCGTTCTCGCCGCCGCCGCCGTCCGGTCCGGCGGGCTGGTCGTGGAACTGCACGAGCAGCGTGCACGACAGCATGCACGGCGCGGCGAGAACCGCGAGCCACGGGAGCCTCGTCGCGCGGGCCACGGGAGGCATTCTACCCCGCCCTAACGTCGCGCGATTGTGCGACCATGGCTGCATGGCGCAGGACGCCGGCCCGCCCGGACCCTCCAGGGCGAAGGCGAGCCAGACGAGCAGCGAACCCGAGACACTACCCGGGAGCCTGCTCGAAGAGGCCGAGGTCGAAGAAGAGCTCGACGACCTCGGGTCCATCGACAAGCTCCTCGCCGAGACCGACCAGGGGTGGGACATCGACGCGCAGGTGCTCACGCTGCAAAAGGCGGCGGCGACCAAGCCACTGGGCGAGCAGAGCGGGGCGACGGGCGTGCGGCCGCCGATGCCGTCGCGCGCGGTGCACATCCCCACGCCCTTCGAGCTGGCCCCCGCAGGCACGCAGACCGGGTTCACGCCGACGGCGACCACGAACCTGCCTACGGCGGCGTCGTCGCCGCCTCCGTCCATCGTCGTCCCCAAACGCGGCTCCAAGGCGCCCCCTCCCCTGCCACGCAAGGGACCGCCGCCGCTGCCGCCCTCGCCGAGCCTCAGCCTGCGCACTCCCGAGCCGTCCCCGGTGCGGCTCCCGGCGGACATGTCGCAGCCCGGCGTCCTCGTCGATCTGCTCAACGCGCGCATCGCGACCCTCGAGTCGAAGGACGACAAGGTGGGCCTCGCGCGCGCGCACATGGAGCTGGCGATCGCGAGCGAGGCCATCCTGGGCGACGACAGCCGCGCGACGATGCACGCCGAGGCGGCGCTGCGCGTGGACCCGACGTCGTCGGCCGCGCACGCGATGCTCCGCCGCAAGAAGCACGCGCGCGCGGCGCTGCCCGCGATGCTCGCGCACCTCGAGCACGAGCTCTTCGCGGCCACGACCGAGGCGCACAAGGTGGAGCTGCTCGCCGAGAAGGCGCGGCTGCTCGAGGCTCTGGCCGAGAAGAGCGTCGACGTGCGCATGGCGTCGGAGCAGGCGCTGGTGCACGCGCCCAATCACGCCGCCGCTCTCAAGGGGCTCGAGGCGGAGCTGGTGCTGCGCGCGCAGACGACCAACGCGGCGGGCGACTGGGAAGCGCTCGCCGTGCACCTCGGGCGCATGGCGGACGCGTACGGCGCCGAGAAGCGCCTGGCGGCGTGGCTGCACGTGGAGCGCGCGCAGATCCTCGAGCGCCGGCTCTCGCGCATCGATGCGGCCCGGGGGGCCCTCGAGCGCGCCCTGGAGCTCGACCCGAGCGTCGGGCCCGTTCGCGATGCCCTCGTGCGGCACGTGGCGGCGCACGCCGACTGGGGAACGCTCGCGAGGCTGCTCGACGACGAGGCGCGCATCGAGTCGAGCATCGCGCGGGCCGCGCGGCTGGAGCTCGACGCTGCGGCCATCCACGCGACGCGCCTGGGGGACCACACGCGGGCGTGTGAGCTGCTCGAGAGGGCCGCGGCGCGTTCGCCCACGTCGGCGCTCGTGGACCGGCGCGTGCTCGACGAGCTGGTGCGCCTGCACGAGGGCGACGGACGCTGGAAGGACGCGGCCCGCGCGAGGCGCGCGCGCATCCGGTTCGTCAACGATCCGGCCGCCATCGCGTGGGAGCTGCGATCGCTCGCCTCGCTCGCGGAGAAGGACGACGACCTGGACACCGCCGTCGCCGACGTCCAGCGCGCGCTCTCGGTGGACGCGACGGATCCGACCCTCGTGGAGATGCTCGACCGGCTTCTCGCCGCCACGGGCAAGCACGAGCAGCGCATCGCCACCTGGCTCCAGGAGGCCGCCCGGACCGACGACGGGCCGCGGCGATCCAAGGCGCTCGCACGCGCCGCGAAGATCTGCGACGACATCGGGCGGCCGGCGGACGCGCTGCGCCACCTGCGTTCGGCGTGGATCGCCGCGCCGGGAGACGCCGCCGTGCTGGACTCGCTCGCGCGCCTGCTCGCGCCCGTGCTCTCCGAGTCGGTGGACGCCGGCGCGCGGTCGCTCGTCGAGCTCTACGCGCAGGCGGCGGAGCAGGCGGCCGACAAGGGGCGCAAGATCGCGTACCTGGAGAAGGTGGGGCTGCTCTGGGAGGAGCTCCTCGGCGATCCGGCACGCTCCGCGCGCGCCTACGAGCAGGTGCTCGAGCTGGATCCCGACCGGCGCACAGCCCTTCTCGGTCTGGAGCGTACCGCGGCGCGCCTCGGGGACGCGCGGACGCTGGCGCGCGCTCTGCTCGACGAGGCTCGGGTCGCGACCGATTCGGCGACGAAGCTCGCTTTGCGCACGCGCGCGGGTGAGGCGCTCGCCAGGCACGATCCGGCGCGCGCGATGCAGATGGTGCGCGAGGTGCTCGTCACGGATCCGACGCACGCCGCGGCGCGGGCGCTCGAGACGCGCCTGGAGGAGGACGCCGGGCGGTGGGATCTCGCGGCCAAGTCGCTGCGGGCGCGCATCGAGCACGCGCCGACGAACGCCGAGCGGGTGTCGCTCTGGCTCGCCCTCGCGCAGCTGCAACACCAGCGGCTGGGCAAGCCGCTCGACGCGATGCAGTCGCTCGAGCAGGCGCGGGCCATCGATCCTGCGCACCCAGTGCCCGCCGAGGAGATCGCCCGCGTGCTCGAGGACCACGGGGACGCGAAGTCGCTGCGCGACGCGATCGAGCGCCTCGCCGCGCACGCGGGGACGCC
>DASVWO010000387.1:0-6661 GCA_036393165.1 Polyangiaceae bacterium
TGAGTCGAGTGATCTCAGCGGGTTGCCGCCCGGGGCCTCGAGACGGTCGGTGCCGACGACGGTGACTGGATCCACGTCATCGCCGGCGCCCGGTCGGTCGCTCCGCGGAACCGCCGGCGCTCTCCACGGATCGTCGAAGAGCTCGAAGCTGCCTCGTGAGGCCCACGCGACAATTGGGCGACCGGCGTCCCGTCGCCGGCGCGGAACACGAGCCCGCCGGCCGGCACGTAGATGGTCGACGTCGCGATCGACTGCGCGTGCGCCTCGCGCTGGGCGCGGATCCCGTCGCTCACGCCGCGAACACCCGAACCGGCGGGAAGAACGCACGCAGCCGCTCCAGGTCGGCCACGTCGCTCGTGTAGACGGCGTCACCGCGCTGGGCTGCCGACGCCATCACGATGGCATCCACCGTTGACGCGCCCTCGACGCGCGCGAGACACTCGCCGGCGAGACGCGCGAGGCCCGCCGTCAGCGGCTCGACGACGACGCTGGCGAGGATGTGCTCGCGGATGTCGCTCCGCCCGCGCCACCATTCGGCGATCACGTCGGCCGGTACCACCGGCACGACGCCGAGCTCGCGTGCGCGCTGGAGGACCTTCCACATGCGGGGTCGTCTGCGCTCGAGCGCGATGAGCGCGCCCGTGTCGAGCGTGACGCTGCTCACGCCGCCCGTCGCTTGCGCGGACGCTTGCGGCCCGTGCCGAGCAGCTCGCGATCGATCACGGTCTTTTCGGCGTCCGTCAGGGCGAGGGGCTCGCCGTACCAGGCGACGGCGCTGTCCCACGCTTCGCGGCGGCGAATCTCGGCGATCAGGTCGGCGAAGACGGCGGAGACGTTGCCCCCGTGGAGCCGCTTTGCGCGGTTCTTGAGCATCGCCAGGTCTTCGCGGTTGATCGAGAGGCTGACCTTTCGCGTGACACCGGCTCGCTTCGCCATTGTACTCCACAGCGTAGTACAACCGGCGCGGCCGGGCCACGGCGAGCGGTCCGCTCTACCCGCGCCAGCGCGGATCCTCGTCGAGTCAGTTCGGCTTGTCGGCGTCCGGCTTCGAGCGCGCCTCGCCGGAGCCCTTGGCGAGCAACCTGGCCGCGCGCGGCCATGCGCGCAGGACGACTTCCACGTCACCCGGTTCCAGCTTGGCGATGCGCTTGCGCGACGTCTCGCGCGCCGCGTCGATGATCGGCTCCGGAGCGCGTAGGTCCACGAGCCGCTCGAGGTGCGAGAGGCTCTTCGCGAGCGATCCGCGCCAGTACTCCGGACCGGGATCGGGCGCGGGCGCGTTGCGACGAGGCTTGGGCACCGGCTCTCCGCGATGCGGGACGTGGACCAGGTCGGGCAGCGGCGTACCGGGGCGCGACTCGACCTCCTTGGCCCACTCGAATCGAGGCGCCGGCTTCGCCGCGTCGTTCGTGCCCGTTGCAAGCCAGACGAGCGCCGCCCAGCCGCAGGCATCGACGACCATCGGATCGAATCCCGGCAATCCCTTCTGCGCTTCGCGCAGCAGCGCCGGGAAGCTCTGGACCCAGGGGTCGAGATCGCGGCGATGCACGACGTGGAGCTCCTCGCCATCGACCTCCGTCGAGAGGTGCACGGCGGGGGGCGCGCGCGGGTACTCCTGGCGGAACGCAGTCAGCGCCGCGCGCGCGGACGCTTCGTAGCGACTCACCAGTGCGTCGGCGATGGCGCGCACCGTCCATCGCTTGGGCGGCGCCGCGACGCGCGAGGCCGCGAGATCACCCGCCGGCGTCATCCACGTGGTGATCACCGAGCCCCTGACGCGCAGGTGGTATTGCTCCCACGGCTCGACGACCAGCGCTCGCTCCACGACCTCCATCCGCGGGCGGTCGCCAACGCGGCGCGGCGCGTGGGCGCGGACGAGGTGCAGCGATGCGGCGCCCTCTGCGACGACGACGACGTGCATGCGGTCGAGCTCCGTCGCCGTCATGAGACGCCGCACGATGCCGCGGCACCGCTGGACGAGGAAGGACACCTCTTGCGGGTGCCACCTGTGGATCTCGACGGTCGTCCCGCGACTCGCGAGGAGCGCGCACGAGAAACCGATCGAGCCGGGATCGATGTAGTCCGGCTCCTCGCCCGGCTCGAGGATCGGCTCGTCGAGCACGTCGCTGCCGTGCTCCTCGAGGAGGCGCGCGTGCACCTTCAGCGCATCGGCGAAGAGCTCGCGCGGGAACTCGACGGGCTCCGGCAGCTCCCAGGAGCGCAGGTGAAACGCCCGCTGACTCGTCTCGTGATGCGGCGGGGTCTCGCCCGCCAGCACGTAAGGAGGAACCCGGATGATCCCCACGGAATACACGCTAGCGCGTCCCCGGTCTCCGCGCCGATGCGTGCTTGCTTCCTAGGAGAAGCCGCTTGCGTGCAAGGCCTGCGCGATCCGGAAAATCTCGCCTCGCGCGATGGCTCTGTGCCTGACGGGGACCGGAACCGTCGCTCAGGCGCGCGCGCGGCATTCGCCTTGCTCCCACCCGGAGCCACGAGGAGGCTGCCTTGACGACGACATCGGCTGCTGAGGTCATGACCCGCGGCGTCCTGACGGTCGACGCGGATTGGTCGGTGGCGGAGCTCGCCACGTTCCTGGAGGACCACGCCATCTCCGGCGCGCCCGTCGTGAATGCAGAGGGCTCGCTGCTCGGCGTCGTCTCGGTGACCGACATCGCTCGTCGCGGTGCGGTCGACGACGTGGCGGAGCCCGAACCGCACGCGTTCTACCATCAGGGGATCGAGCGTGCGCTGGCGCGCGAGGAAGCTGCGGGGTTCCGGGTCATCGACGGCTCGACCAAGGTGCGCCAGATCATGACGCCCATGATCTTCAGCGTGGACCCGAGCGCGTCGGTTCGCGAAGTCGCTGACACCATGATCCGCGGGCGCGTCCACCGGCTCTTCGTGATGGACCGGGGGAAGCTCGTGGGCGTCATCTCGTCGCTGGACCTGCTGTCCCTACTCCGGGACTCCTGATCGGGCGCCTTGCAGCAGGCGTTGGAGCGTTCTTCATGGGTTTGATGCGCCGTCGTTCGGGAGCACCGTGGCGTTGAGGAACGCCCTTTCCTCCCACGCCATGTGACCCAGGATCCGCGAGAAGAATGCGAGATCACGACCAGCTGTCCGCGAAGACAGGCGGCGACGAGATCGCGCGGGATCTTGGCCTCCCGTCGCGAGCGAGAGGCGTCGCCGAGTCTCGCGTCGGCGCAACTCTGCGCTCCGATCGCTACAAGGCTCGCGGGCTGAAGCCCCGGCCCGCCTCTTGCTCGATACGCCCTCGTTGAGCACCGGCGCACCCGTCGCGACGCGGCGTTCTCGACGATGTCCGCGGCTGCCATCGCGACACGGCGGTCAGCCTGGGCACATTCGGGCACGCATGGTCATCGCCGTGCTGGCAGCGTCGCTCGCCCGGCTGACCCTGGGCTGCGGCACGCAATCCGGCCATGGTTCGCCCCCGTCCGGCGGCAGCTCGTGGAGCCCTGTCTGCCCCGAATCACTGCCGACCATCGACTCGTCATGCTTCAATCCCGTTGCCGAGCCTCCGTGCGAGTACGGCAACGCGTGGTGGGACACCGGGTGCGACACGATCGTGCAGTGCACGACGAATGCGTGGAACCTGGTCGACGTCGCCAATGAGACGTGCTTCCCGGCGCCTGGGCCCAACTCCGCCGATTGCCCTCGCGATGGGTCGGCCATCGGCGTCGGCACTGCCTGCGCTCAGAGCGGCCTGACTTGCTACTACGACGGCGGCACCGCGTGCGCGTGTGCTGCGGGCTCCCACGCCGACGCGGGCACGACGTGGCAGTGCAATCCGGACCCCGGCTGCCCCATCCCGCGGCCCCGCTTCGGCGCCTCCTGCAGCCGCGAGCGGACGTGCAATTACGGGGTCGAGCCCAACGTCATCGGCGAGCAATGCATCAACGGCTTCTGGCAACCGCCGAGCACGTACACCCCGCCCGTGGCGCCGCCGCCTGCGTCCGGCTGCCCGCGAGATCCAGCAACCATCGGTGGCGCGTGCGCCATGCCCGGGCTTACTTGCCATTACGGCGACGCCACGTGCCAGTGCTTCATGAGCATCGGTCCCGATGCGGGTTCCTCGTGGGAGTGCGAACCAGGGCCCGGCTGCCCCAACCCGTGGCCCGGCCTCGGCGCGTCTTGCTACACCGGCTCTGCGTGCATCTACGGTGAAGGCAACGACCTCCAGTGCGTGCAGTGCACCAGCGGCTCCTGGCAGACAGCGCCCGGGCCTTGCCCGAACGGAGGGCCGTGACCTGGCTCGCCCACGGTTTGCCGGCGGTCCCGCATCGCTAGCAAGCTGCCCGTAGACCTCGCTCAATCACAACGCAGACTGTCCTGGAGGTCGTGTTCGTACAGGTTGATGCCGTGCGTGTCCTCACCCACGTGCATTCGATTGATCTGCGGATGCTCGGGTCGATAATAGATTGGATTGTTGTACATATCGCGGAACTGCTCCGCCCCGATTCCGTATTTTTTCGCGAACGCCTGGAGCTTCGAGAACTCGTAGCCCGGCAGGTGGCCCATGTCCCACGGCCCCGGCGGAAGAATGATCTCTCCCGTGGTGAAGTCGCGAACGCTGCCATCGGCCTCGACATGGGCGGCCCAGACGGCGTCTCGGACGCCCTGCCGGAACCCCGAGGGGCGGGCGTAAGGGTCCTCGTCCTGATTGTGGACCAGAACGGTGAGCCCTCCTGCTTCGACGAAGTAGGTGTGAGATCCCTGGACCGAGAGGTTGAACGTCTGTACGTCTCGGGATTCCTCCCAGCGGTGGGCGACAGTGACGAATCGACCCTGCGCATCGAGCAGAACATCGCCGGGCACGAGCTCCACGGCGTCCTTCCACCCCGTCCCCTGAACCCAGAAGGGGTGCTTGCCGGTGGCCTGCAGCTCACCCTCCGGCTTTCCGTCGCCGTCGTCGATCTCGACATGAACGACGCGATAAGTGCGACTCACGAATTCCTCGGTAACCGTCCCGTCGCTCGTCGCTGCGCCAACCTCCCCGTCCGGGTCGGCCGTCATGACGCGGTCACCAGGCTGAATGGTCTCGATGCCGCGGGTGGACCCGTCAGCCATGACGATCTGGGTTCCGGCGAGGAAGCAAGGGCCCTGCGGGCGCGCACCGCGAGGCGCTCTCGTAGGCGCCTTCGTGGGCACCCTGAGCGGGACGTGATTGGCCTCTTCGTTTTCGAAGGGCTCGGGGGCATGGGAGCCGGTGCTGGTCGCCTCGTAGATTTCCCTGCCGATCTCGCCCGACTGCATGAGCCCGTCGGTGAAATTCACGAATGTTTGCGCCCCTTCAGGAGTTGCAAAGAAGTCGGTGACCTTGTCCCACCAACTGCCCCAGGAGCCCCCGGCACCGTGCCCGCGGAAACGCCCTCCGCCGCCAGGACTCCACGGGGACGGGGCTGCCTGTGGGCGGCCACCCGACTGCGCGCCGTTGAACGGGTTTGATCCCTGATTGGGACTGTGCACGCTGGAGTCGGCCGCAGCCGAGTTGTTCGTCGGTGGGGCGGAACCCGGCTTCGTCCCCGACACCGGCTCCTGATTCTTGCTCGGTGCATTCCGAATGGCCGGCACTCCCATGTCGGGAGGAGGCCCCATATCCGAGCTCGCGTATCCCGTTGGATCGATGAAGTCGAGCGGGTCGTTGCGAACGTAGGCGTACGGGTTCACCGAAGTGGGAAGCGTCGGATCCGCCGGGACCGGGTCCCGGGTCAAGAAGCGGCCCTGGATGGAGTCGTAGACCCGCCCGATCATGTCGACGAGTTGCAGCTCGTCGTCGTCGTCGTGACCGGCAAATCCCTCGCGGATGCCGCGTGGCGGCGACGCCACCAGCACGGTCGCGTCGCTTGCTGCCACGCGGGCGCCGAACGGCCGGAACTTGGTGGGCGCCGGATCCACGGGCGCGTCGTCGGCGGGCGGCTGAACACCGTCCGGGCCGCCGCTCAAGAGCGTGTCTGCGGAGCCGAGGTGGTCGAGGAGCACGTACGACGTGGTTCGCTGTCGCGCCTTGACGCCGACCAGTACCGTGTCGAGCTCCAGCGTGGCTGCCCTCCCGAGGGGGACCTTGTACACGTTGTGGAGCGCGCCGCGGCGGGCGCGCTGCTCGAACAGGCTGCCGAACGTGAACGTTGCGTCCCCACTCGGATCCTTGCGGCTCACGCGATGCATCTCGCCGTCGTAGGCGAAGCGGTATTTGCCTGCGGCCGTGGTGACCGACGTCATCAGATCGAGCTGGTTGAAGGCGACGGTCCGTCCGGGAGCCGCGGTCTGGTTGCCGTGATCGTCGTACGCGTACGCGTTTCCGGCCCCGTCGCTGTCCGGCTGGTGCGGGCCCAGTTTTCCGTACGTCGGAGCGAGGCCGGACTCGCCTTGCAACGTGAAGTTCCCCAGGCCCGAGTAGTTGTACTTGTCGTCCGAGCGCGACTGGGTCGCTTCCACCAAACGCTGCCAATCGAAGAGTTGATGGCTCGCGTCGTAAGTGAAGTTGTCGGCCAGGCCGTTGATCCCGTCGTAACGTTGCACCAGCCGCGAGTGTCCGATCCATCCGTAGGTGAGCGACTGAACCTCCTTGCCGTTGGCGGTGTTCTTCGCGAGGATCTGGCCCGGCAGTCCGAGGTGAAATGAGTCCTCGCTCCAGGTCGAC
>DASVWO010000388.1:0-6702 GCA_036393165.1 Polyangiaceae bacterium
ATGACGATGCCCAGCATGGTTCACGACCGTACGCGGGCTCGGTCACCACTGTCTCCCCGCCGGGCATGGCTCCGCCCTGGCCCGAGCACAACCCTGCCCGGGCCCGAGCAAGACTCTGCCCGGGCCCGAGCAAGACTCTGCCCGAGCCCGAGCAAGACTCTGCCCGAGCCCGAGCAAGACTCTGCCCGGGCCCGGGCAAGACTCAGACCGAGCATGGGCACGACTCAGACTGGGCACGGGCACGGCTCTGATCGGGCATGGGCAGGGCTCTGATCGGGCCTGGGCACGACCGTGCACCCGCCTGACGCTCGAGCCGGCGTCGAAGACCCAGTGACAGAAGTGGTAGAAGAGAGCGCGCATGGGCGGACGCATCCTGACCATCGCGCTCAACACGTACCGCGAGGCGGCGCGCGCGTGGGTCATCGTGTCGATGCTCGTCGCGGCGCTCGCGTGGAATGCGTACACCGTGGTGGTCGCGGCCATGTCGCTGCACAACGAGGTGCGCGTCGTGGCGGATCTCGGGGCGGCGTCGATGTCGCTCTTCGGCGTGGCGGTGGCCATCGTGCAGGGATCGACGTCGCTGCACCGCGAGCTGCAGCTGAAGACGGTGTTTCCCATCCTCTCGCGGCCCATCCGCCGGTGGGAGTACGTCGTCGGCAAGTACCTGGGGATGCTGCTCACGGTGCTCGTGTTCGTCGGCATCGACGCGGGGTCCGTGTTCGCGACGCTGGGCCTCGAGGCGGGGCAGCTCCCGTGGCGGGTGGGCGCCGTGGTGCTCCTCATGGCGGCGCTGCTGGCGGCGATGCTCGTGCGCGCGCGGCACGCGCGCGTCTTCGTGCTCATCCCGTGGGCGCTGGCGTTCGCGCTTGCCCTGTGGCTCGAGGCCGGGCCGGCCGCGGAGGACCGGCAGCTCGTGACGGCGGGCGCCGCGCTCACGCTGTGCGAGGTGGGGATCGTCGCGGGGGTGGCGATGCTCTTCGCGTCCTTCTCGTCGCCGGGGCTGACGGCGACGTTCACGACGCTGCTGTTCCTCATCGGCCGGTCCGCGGACACGCTGGCGCACCTGCCGCAGAAGCTGTTCGGTCCTCTCGCGACGTACGGCAAGGTGCTCGCGCGCATCGTGCCCAACCTGCACGTGTACGTCCCGGCGCGTCCGCTCCTCCTGGGCCACGTGGCCGACGAGCCGACGTGGACGTACGTCAGCGTCGCCGCGCTTCACGCGCTGCTCTACGCGGCGGGCCTCCTCGCGGCGAGCGCCCTCATCTTCCGCAAGCGCGACTTCGCATGAAGAGAGGAAGCGACGAAGCGCCGCGGCGGAGCGGGGGCCACCGCTCGGGCCATGTTATGTCACATAACATGACATGGCGGCGGCGAGAGTCGGCCCGCGCCCGCCACGCTTTCCTCGCATGCTCCGGCTGCTGACCATCCCCGCGCTCGTGGTGGTGGCCGTCGTCGCAATCGTGACGGTGCGCGAGGTCGCGATGGGGCGGGCCGAGGTGGGCCTCTGCGACGCGGCGACGCAGAAGAGCGACTGGGTCGAGGCCATCGGGCACGCTCGTGCGGCGGCCGAGGCGTTCGTGCCGGGAAGCCCGTGGCCGGAGCAAGGGTGGATGCGCCTCGAGGCCATCGGTCACGACGCGGAGGCGCGCGGCGACGACGAGACGGCGCTGCTCGCGTACGGCGCCATGCGCGCCGCGGCCCTGGCGACGCGCGCTCCCGGCTCCGGCTCGGCCGGGCGCAAGGCGCAGGCGGAGGAGGCGCTCGCGCGCGTCGCCGACGCGAACCGGGATCCGACGGGGCCGCACGTCACCGGCGACGCGATGCTCGAGGCCCTGCGCGATCAGGCGCCGCCCGCGCCGTGGCTGCTCTTCGCCCTCGCCGCGTCGGCCATCGCGTCGCTCACGGCGCTCGGCAGGCTCGCATGGCTGGGGGATGCGGCGGCGAAGGCGCGGGTAACGCAGGGCGTCGCCGCGCTCGGCTTCATCGCCTACGCGCTCGTCGCGCTCACGACGTGACGCGACCTTGGTGCTAGATAGCGCCTCCAATGGCCACCGTTCCGATGGATCCCCGCAAGGTCGCGCGGTGCCGCGAGATTGCGGCCGAGATCGCCGACGACGTGCAGCGGTACATCGACGCGCACACCACCGTCGGCGTCGAGCGGACCATCCTGCGCGCCTACGGCGCCGAGGGGGTCGACGACCAGGGCGTGCCGCTGGTGAACACGGCGGTCGAGCGCTACCGCGAGGCGGGCGTGCTCGGGCGCGGCATCGCGTTCTTCCTGGGACGCGCGCTCATCGCGGGGGCCAAGACGGTGCAGGACGCGGCCGAGCGGCTCGCGTTCGCGCCCGAGATCGACCGAGGCGAGGGCGGCCCCGGACCGGACGCGGCGCGCGAGGCGCTGCGCGAGCACACGGCGGCGGCGATCGCGCGCATCGACACGGCCCGCAAGCAGCGCGAGGCCCTGCGCGCCCGCATCGCCTCGGGGCCGACGCCGCTCCGGTACGTCATCGTCGCGACGGGCAACATCTACGACGACGCGGTGCAGGCGAAGGCGGCGGCGCACGCCGGCGCCGACATCGTCGCGGTCATCCGCGCGACGGCCCAGTCGCTGCTCGACTACGTGCCCCACGGCGCGACCACCGAGGGCTACGGCGGCACCTTCGCGACGCAGGAGAACTTCAAGATCGTCCGGCGCGCCCTCGACGAGGCGGCGCAGGAGCAGAACCGGTACATCCAGCAGACGAACTACTCGTCGGGCCTGTGCATGGCCGAGATCGCGTGGATGGCCGCGGTCGAGCGGCTCGACATGCTGCTCAACGACGCGATGTACGGGATCCTCTTCCGCGACATCAACATGTGCCGCACCTTCGTCGACCAGTACGTGTCGCGACGGTTCATCGCGCGCGCCGGGATCACCATCAACACCGGCGAGGACAACTACCTCACGACGGCCGACGCCGTGGAGAAGGCGCACACGGTCCTGACGAGCCAGTTCATCAACGAGGCGTTCGCGCTGCGCGCCGGCCTGAAGCCCGAGCAGATGGGCCTGGGGCACGCGTACGAGATCGACCCGTGGCTCGAGGACTCGTTCCTGCTCGAGGTCGCGCAGGCGCAGCTCATCCGGCAGATCTTCGACAAGCACCCCATCAAGTGGATGCCCCCCACGAAGCACAAGACGGGGGACATCTTCTTCGCCCACGTGCACGACGCGATGTTCGACCTCGTGGGCATCACCACGAACCAGTCGATCGAGCTGCTCGGCATGTTCAGCGAGGCGATCCACAACCCGCTGCTGATGGACCGGTACCTGGCCCTCAAGGCGACGCGCTACGTGTACGGCGCGGCCAAGCACCTGGGCGAAGAGATCGAGTTCAAGAAGGACGGCATCGTCGCGCGGCGCGCCATCCAGGTGCTCGACGAGGCGCTCGAGCTGCTCGAGGAAGTGAAGCGCGAGAGCATCTGGGAGGCCATCGGCCGCGGCGCATTCGCCGACGTGAAGCGCACGCGCACCGGGGGCAAGGGCTACGCGGGGGTGCTCGATCGCGCCCGCGACTACTGCAACCCGCTGCTCGACGCGCTGGAGAGGAGCGCCTGACGACGCCATGCATCCCACCGCCCCCAGCAAGCCGCTGCGCGCCTACGGCGATCGTGAAGGCGACGGCATGGTGCAGCTGTCGTTCGTTCTCGAGCTCCCCCCGAGCGCGAAGGCGCGCGAGGCCGCGAAGCGCTTCGCCGAGATGCACGGGCTGCAGGACCCGCTCGTCGCCACCATGGAGCCGGCCGCCGAGGGGTTCTCGTTCTTCGTCGTCTACGGGCACTCGAAGCACGCGGTCGACCCGGGCGAGATCGACGTGCCCGAGGTGCGCACCGAGAGCCTCTCGCGCGAGGACATCGAGCACCGCATCAAGACGCGCCTCGGGCGCAAGATCGTCGTGGTCGGCGCGTGCACCGGCAGCGACGCGCACACGGTCGGGATCGACGCGATCCTCAACTACAAGGGCTACGCCGGGGACAAGGGCCTCGAGAGCTACAAGGGATTCGAGGTGTACAACCTCGGCGCGCAGGTCGAGAACGCGCAGCTCGCGGCGCGGGCGCGGGCGCTCAAGGCGGATGCGATCCTGGTGAGCCAGGTCATCACGCAGCGCAACTGCCACAAGGAGAACGGCCGGGCCCTCGTCGAGCTGCTCGAGCGCGAGGGGTGGAGGCGCGACGCGATCCTCCTCTTCGGCGGCCCGCGCGTGGACCACCAGCTGGCCCTCGAGCTCGGGTTCGACGCGGGGTTCGGCCCCGGGACGAAGCCGGGCGACGTCGCCTCGTACCTCGTCGACAAGCTGTGCGGTGGGCCCGGCGCGATGACCGAGATCCCGCTGTAGGGGAGCTCAGGCTGCGCGGACGACCGGCAGCGCCCGGACCGGCCGCTTGCCGGTGCGCGCCTCGATCATGTCCTCGATGGTCTGATGGCAGGAGCCGCAGTCGTCGCCCGCGCAGCAGGCGCCCGTGACCGCCTCCACCGTTTCTGCCCCCGCATCGATGGCGGCCTTGACCGTCTCCTCCGTCACCGCGCGGCAGATACAGACGAACATCCCTGACTACCTCTACCGAAGACTATAATGAAAACCATTATCAAAGTCCAGGAGGAATGCTGCCCCAGCACATCCGTAGTCACCCGCAAGCACCCGTGACTACGACCGAATCTGCTGCGCCAGGTAGTTCGACTCCCCCACCTGCTTCACGAGCTCCAGCTGCGATTCGAGCCAGTCCACGTGCTTCTCGGACTCCACGAGGATCTCGGTCAGCAGGTCCTCGCTGCCGTTGTCCCCGGCGTCGCGGGACAGCTGGATGCCCTTGTTCAAGCGCGGGACGGTGCCGAGCTCGAAGGCGAGGTCGTTCTTCAGGATCTCGATCACGCTCGTGCCGATCGAGAGCTTGTCGAGCTTCTGCAGGTTCGGGAGGCCATCGAGGAAGAGGATGCGTTCGACGAGCTTCTGCGCGTGCTTCATCTCGTCGATCGACTCCTCGTAGATCTTCTTCCCGAGGTGGTCATAGCCCCAGTTGAGGCACATCTTGCCGTGCAAGAAGTACTGGTTGATGGCGGTGAGCTCGCCGGTCAGCACTTCGTTGAGCATGTCGATGATGCGGGGGTCGCCCTTCATGGGGCGTCGATACTAGCGCGGGATGTCGACAGTGACCCAGACGTCGATTCCGTCGCGTCCGATGCGGTGGGCGGCGTTGGCGCGCACGACCACGCAGTTGCAGGGGTCGTGCACCTCCAGGGCCCCGAGGGCCGCGACGAGCTGACGGGCCTGCAAGTCGACGTCGGCCCCGCCGCGCGCGGTGACGCGCGAACCGATGGGGATGCCGAGGCGCGCGCCGCCGGTCCATCCGGCCGTCGTGAGGAAGCCGCTCGCGGGCTCGAGGGGCGCGTCGACGAGGGCGCGAGCGACGAGGGGATCGATGCCGTCGCGCTCTGCGGCGCGCGCGGCCAGGCGGAGCCCGGTCGTGCGCCCGACGCGCATGCGGGCGACGAAGGCGCCTCCGTCGCTGAGGGCGGCGTCGGAGCCGAAGGTGCGTGCGAAGTCGGCGCGCAGGCCGAACCAGCGACCGGATGCGGAGGCGCGCGCCCGCAGAGCGGCCATCGTGGCGAGCGCGTCGCCCACGGCGCCGCCCGAAGCATCGATCTCCACGGCATCGCGCGTGCCCCAGCGGCCGAGCGCGTTGTGCCACCCCGCGTCGGCCACCCACGCGCCGCCGTCGGGGACCACCATGCCTCGGCCCGCCGGGAGGACCAAGACGTCGCTCGCGTGCGTCGCGAGGGCGGCGGCCTCCACGCGCGGCTCGGTCTCGTGCACCCAGGGGTCGTTCGGGTCGGGCGAGTCGTAACCGCGCGCGAACGGCAGCGAGAGGGTCGCCCTCGCCTGCCCCGCGCCGTCGAGCCCGGATCGGGTGCCGTCGTCGGCCACGTCGCCCATGCCGCGCAGGGCGAGCGTGGCGCCCACGGGACCGAGGCGCGAGGCGAGCAGCGTGCCGCCCTCGGCGCGGCCGAAGGTCGTCGACCCGGTGCCCTCTCCGCTGACGGCGCCGCCCTCGAGCCCCACGTCGTAGGCGCCGACGCTCGCGCCGAACGCCCCGCTGCGCCGCGCCGTCGCGATGGGGCCGCCCACGCCCAGGTCGAGCAGGTCGCCGCCACGCAGCGCCGCGGTCCTCGCGCCCGACGCGAACGTCCACCCGTCCGCGCGCCACGCGGCATCCGCCTCGGCGCGGTCGTAGGGCCGCGCCGCCGCCTCGACGTCGGTGGTCGCGACGACGGCACGCTGGCGCCGGAGCGCGTCGACGTCCCACGTGACGACGCTCGTCGCTCCACGCGCCGTGATGCCCACGCCGTCGTCCGCGTGCAGCCGGTCCCACTTCACGTGCGTGTCGCTCGTCGCCGTGCGCATGCGAGCGTCCACGGCGGCGCCGCCCTCGACGTACCCGCCGGCGCGCAGGTCGAGCCCCCGCTGCGTGTCGCCGTTCACCCAGGGCACGTGCACCCCCTCGCCGAGGAACAGGCCGTCGCCGCCGCGCCACGCGACGTCCGGAGGCAGGATGCCGACGCGTCCGGTCGACCGCAGCCAGAACGCGGGCGCCCACGCCACGGGCACGCCGAACACCTCGAGCACCGGGTCGCGCAGGATCACGTCGTGCGGCGGCGCCACGGTCGCG
>DASVWO010000389.1:0-12949 GCA_036393165.1 Polyangiaceae bacterium
CGGTGATGCAAGAGCCGCCCAGACAGGGGCCGCCATAGAAGGGCTGGGGCGGGGACGACGAGCAGTCAGCGATGACGACCACCGCGCCGGCTGCTCCTGCCGCATGCAGCGCGGCTCGCGACAGCCGGCCCTTGATGGTGCGCAGCGGCTTCGCGCACGGCACGGCCGCCCCGCAGAAAGGACAGGCGCAGTCGCCGTCTCGAACGTGTCTGGCGCAATTCGGGCAAGCGGCGAATCTCGTCCTCATTGGGCTCTCCCCATTGTGGGCTGAGCGAGCATAGGCAACCGCTCGCGGTCGGAGGAGTCCGTTGTGATCTCGGTAGGGCAAGGCCTCGAACACGGCAGAAGACGGCTCGGCGAGCCGCGTCTCCCTTCCGCCTACATCGCATCTTTCCGTTGATTCCGCAGGGCAGGGTGCCACCATAGCTTCGTGCGGACTTGGCTTTCCTGGGCCTGGCCTGCGGCGAGCCTTGCGGCCGTCGTCGCAGCCTGCGGTGGCGGCAACGGCACGACCGGCGGGTTCACTTCCGACGGCGGCGACAACGGCGACAGCGCTTCGAGCAGCAGTGGCTCCGGCAGCAGCTCCGGTGTGTCGAGCAGCAGCAGCGGAGCCTCGGGCTCCGGCAGCAGCAGCGGCAGCACCAGCAGCAGCGGCGGAAGCAGCAGCGGCCCGAGCGACGCCTCGCTCGACATCGCGTTCCCCGACGTCTTCACGCATCCCGACTCGTCGTCCGGCAGTGGCGGCAGCACGAGCAGCAGCGGCGGCGACGGCGCCATGGGTTGCTCGCCGAACGGCGTGACCTGCTCGGGCAACGTCGAGCAGATCTGCAACAACGGCAACCTGACCACCACCGACTGCAGCAAGCTCAGTCCCCCGCAGCAGTGCGCCAACGGCTACGGGTGCGTCGTCTGCGTCCCGGGCACCGGGACGTGCAGCGGCAACACCGGCACGGCGTGCAACGCGCAAGGCACCGGCACCGTCACGAACAACTGCGACCCGCAGCTCGGCGAGACGTGCGACGCGTCGAACGGCCAGTGCGAGGGCGACTGCGCCAGCGTCGGCTCGAGCTACATCGGCTGCGAGTACTACGCGATCACGATGAGCAACGAGGAGCTCAACCAAGGCGTCTTCTTCTACTCGGTGTCGATCTCCAACACGTCCACGAAGACGGCGACCATCGTCATCACCGGGCCGTCGTACAACCAGACGTTCACGCTCGCCGGCGGCGCCATCCAGAACTTCCAGCTGCCGTGGATCAGCGCCGTGTCGTGCCCCGGCGGCGGATGCACGGGCGCGTTGCCGCCGATGCCGGGCACCGTCATGGTCCCCGGCGGCTCGTACCACATCAAGAGCACCGAGCCGGTCACGGTCTACCAGTTCGACGCGTACGACTACACGCTCAGCGGGAACTACTCGTACACGAACGACGCGTCGCTGCTCATTCCGGTCAACGCGATGACCGGGAACTACTACGTCATGTCGCACCCGACGTGGGGCTACAACAGCCCAGCCGTCGAGGAGCCGGGCACGCTCGCGATCGTCGGCACCCAGGCGAACACCAAGGTGACCGTCAACCTGCGCGCCGGCCAGAGCATCTCCACGGGCGGCGGGATGACCAACGCCACGGGCAGCAACACGGTGACGATCAACGCCGGCGACGTGCTGCAGGTCCAGACGGCGCAGAACGCGCCGCAGCCGGGCTACGGCAGCGACATGAGCGGCTCGACGGTCACCGCGACCGCGCCCGTGGAGGTGTTCGGCGGGAGCGACTGCACCTTCATCCCGGCGGGCCAGTGGGCGTGCGACCACATCGAGGAGATCAACTTCCCCCTCGAGACGCTGCGCAACGATTACCTCGTCACGCTGCCCTACAACGCCAACGCATCGCAGAGCGCGGGCAGCCCGCCGTGGGGTCGGCAGTTCGTCAAGATCGTCGGCACCACCAACGGCACGACGCTGGCGGCCGATCCGCCGCAGGCGGGCCTCACGTCGCCCATCAACGCCGGGCAGGTCGTCTACTTCGAGACGACGCAGCACTTTCACCTGACGACCAATCACCCGGTCATCGTCGGGCAGTACATGGAGAGCACGTACAACTTCGGCACGGCTTGCGTGAACAGCGCCGCCGGCTCGGGCCCGCAGGATTGCGGCGACCCGGCGATGTCACTCGCCGTGGCCACGCCGCAGTTCCGGACGAGCTACCAGTTCATCGCGCCTCCGAGCTACTCGGAGAACTGGGTCAACGTGATCGCGCCGAACGGCGCGTCGGTGCAGGTCGACGGCGCCACGGTGACGGGCTACGTGCCCATCGGCTCGGCGAGCGGATACCAGGTGGCCCACGTGTCGCTCTGCAGCGGGGGCTGCAGCGGCGTGCACACCGCGACGAGCGCCTCGCCCTTCGGCATCGAGGTCTACGGGTACGGTGTCTACACGAGCTACATGTACCCGGGCGGCTTGAACTTGAACCGCCAGTAGGGCGCGAGAGTAGCCCCCAACCGAGGCGAACCTTGCTAGCTTAGCGCCGCCGGGGCAATGGCAAGAGCGTCGCAAGCCGCGAAAGTAGGGCTCTTCATCGCCCTGACGGGAGCGGCGGCGTACGGCGTCTATCGCTACGTGAGCCCCGAGGTCACCGGGGGCAACGGCTTCACGGTGCACGCGTACATCCACGACGCGACGGGCCTGGCGCCCCGGTCGCGCGTGACCATCGCCGGCATCCCGGTGGCGACGCTCGACTCGATCAAGCTCGAGAACGGCGAGGCCCGCCTCAACGTGAAGGTGAAGAACGACATCGTCCTCTACGACAACGCGACGCTCGGAAAGAAGAGCGCGTCGCTGCTCGGCGAGAGCGTCATCGTCCTCACGCCGGGCACGCCCGACCACCGCAAGCTGCACGACGGCGACGAGATCACCATCATCGTCAACGAGACGACGCCGCAGGACCTCATGCAGGAGGTCAAGGAGATCGCCGACTCGGTCAAGGCCGTCGCCGGGCAGCTCGCCAACAGCATCGGCACCGAGCAGGGCGGGACGAACATCAAGCTGATCCTGCAGAACCTGGCCGACGCGACCGACGCGCTGAACAAGACGATCCGCGAGAACCGCGAGGTCATCCGCGACACCCTGCGCAACGTGGACGCGATCACGGCGAACGCGAACCCGCAGATCGCCCAGATCCTCGAGAACGTGCGCGAGGTGACGAAGGACGTGCGCGAGATGATGGCCGCCGCCAACACGACGCCGGAGGGCCAGAAGGGCGAGCTCCGCGACACCATCGAGCGCCTCGATCAGTCGAGCAAGAGCCTCGAGAGCGCGATGGCGCACGTCGACAGCATCGCGGGGCGCATCGATCGCGGCGAAGGGACCATCGGCAAGCTCACGAAGGACGAGCAGCTCGTCAACGAGGTGCAGGGCGTCGCCGAGGGCGTGAACGACTACGTGCAGAACATCACGCGCCTGCAGACCATCGTGGGCCTGCGCAGCGACTACAACTTCCTCGCGAACACCATCAAGAGCTACGTCGAGCTCCGCCTGCAGCCGAGCGAGGACAAGTACTACGTCATCGAGCTCGTGAACGACCCGCGCGGCCTCACGAACATCACCGACACGCAGACCGACACGACGAACCCGAGCTCGCCGGCGCACTACCGGACCATCACCACGACGACGACCGACAGCTTCCGCTTCTCCCTGCAGTTCGCCAAGCGCCTCGGGGCGTTCACGGGCCGCTTCGGCATCAAGGAGTCCACGGGCGGCATCGGCCTGGACGTCCACCTGCTGAGCGACAGGTTCGAGATCGTCAACGACCTCTTCGGCTTCAGCGAGTTCGTGCAGCCGCGCTACCGTGTCTATGTCTCCTACGAGTTCCTGCACGACCTCTGGATCTACGGCGGCGTCGACTGGGTGTTCTCGCCGAACCTGCGCGACTACTTCCTCGGGCTGCAGCTGCGGTTCAACGATCAGGACCTGAAGACGATCCTGCCCTTCTCGGGCGGCGCGACCGCGGTGGCCAGGTAGGCGTCAGCGGACGGTCAGGAGCCTCGCCGAGGCGAGCACCTCGATCACGCGCAGGACCTCGCTCGCCGTGGCGACGCCGCCCTGGGTGACGGTGGCGAGGACGTCGCGCACCGGCTTGGGCCCGTCCGCCGCATCGAGGACGCGCTTGGCGAGCGCCGGCCAGGTCACCGACGCGAGCTTCGTCGACGTGAGGGAGCCCGTGTACGGGGCGACCGTCGCGTCGAGCCGGTTGCGCCACGACTCGAGCGCGAGGTCCCCGGGGAGCGCCGCCTCCATGCCGGCGATGACGAGGGGCAAGAGATCGAGCTCCAGCGGGAACTCGACGTGCGGGGCGCTCTGCTCGCTGTAGAAGGTGAGCTTCCCGGTGGGCCACGTGAAGAGGTCCACCAGGCGGTCGCGCCCCTGGTCGCGGATGGCGCGGAAGATGTCGAGCGACGCCACGAGGCCGAGCGCGATGAGCGTGTCGCCCATGCGGCCGCCGTAGCGGGGGAGGACGGCCAGCGCGAAGTCGAGCTCGTCGCGCGAGATCATCCCGCGCCGCACCATGTACTCGCCGAGCAGCTCGCTCGCGTTGTTCGACGAGACGTGGTGCAGCTTGCCGCTGACGAAGTAGAGCTCCTTGCGGCCCGCCTCGGGCTGCGAGAGCAGCTCCCCGCGCGGCGAGCGGCGCGACTCTGTGGGTCCCTCGGCGAAGAGCACGCCCGTCAGCTCGCTGGAGACGACCCGCAGGAGCACCGAGACGAGCGCGCCGGCCGACACGTCGTCCACGAAGTCGGGCGCGCCGACGCTGCCGAGGCGGTTCGTCGTGGCCGTCAGCGGCGGGAGGAAGCGCGCGAGCTCCTCGATGGCCTCGATGGGCGCCATGCCGCGGCCCATGTAGTCGACCATGTCGCCGCGCCCGACGCCGCCCGTGGCGATGGCCTCGACCAGCCGCGCGAACGGCCAGGGCCCGTACTTCTCGCCGCCCTGCGTGACGACGTGCGAGGGGATCGGCGCGTACTCGCCCGTGATGCGCTCCGAGTCCGGCTCCTGCGGAGAAGCCGCGGGCTGCTGCGGCTGCGACGGCGAGACCGCGGCGGCCTTGAGCTTGCCGGAGCTGTCGCGCACGGCGGCGGCCATCTGGTCGGTCGACGGCGCGGACTGGGCCCAGCGCACGAGCGCCGAGAGCTCGTTCTTCGAGATGGCCGGACTGCGGTCGAACGGCGCGAGCGCCTCGGACAGGGCCGATGCCGTCTGGAAGCGCTGCGCCGGATCGCGCGTGAGCGCGCGCTCGAGGACCTCGAAGAGGCCCTTGGGGAGGGTGCCGCGCACCTCGCGCAGCGGGTCGATGCGGCAGTCGCGGATGGCCAGGAGCACCGCGAGCTGCCCGCTGCCGGCGAAGAGCGGCTTGCCGAGGAGCATCTCGCTCAGCACGACCGCCATGGCGAAGAGGTCCGCCCGGTGGTCGAACGACTCGCCGGCCACCTGCTCGGGCGCGAGGTAGGCGAACTTGCCCTTGAGCATCGCGCTGCCGGCCGAGCGCATCGTGGCGCGGCTCGCCGAGCGGGCGATGCCGAAGTCCCCGAGCTTCACGCGCCCGTCGGTCGCCAGGTAGATGTTCGACGGCGTGACGTCGCGGTGGACGATGCCCATCGGCGTCCCGCCGGGGTCGCGCGCGCCATGCACGCTGGCGAGCCCCTCGAGCACCTGACGCGCCACGTAGGCCGCGACGCTCGCCGGAAGCTTGCGCCCGTGCCCCGTGAGGCGCCGCAGGAGCCGGTACAGGTCACAGCCGTCGACGAGCTCCATCGCGAGCCACGGCTCGTCGCCCTCGACGCCCGACGTGTACACCTCGACGACGTTCTCGTGCTTCACCGCCGCGTGCAGCGCGGCCTCGCGCTCGAACATCGTGCGCCCCTCGGGGTCGGTCACGAAGTGGGGGAGCAGGCGCTTCACGATGAGCTTCCGTGGCCCCGACGCGCTCGCGTCGATCGGCCGCGCGACGTACACCTCCGCGGTGCCCCCCACGGCGAGCCGCGCGTCGAGCCAGTACGGCCCGAACTTCACCGGTCCCCCCGAGAGAGGTCGCGGCACACCGCGAGTCGGAGGGTTTTCGCCCGACGCCATGCGAGCAGAGAGTGTATCTATCGCGGTGCCCCGGATCCCACGAAATGACGAGCCGGACCGCTCTACGTCATCTGGTGCTCGCGATCCCCCTTCTCGCCGCGGGTCTCGCCGCGTGCGAGGGGTGCCGGTCGTCCGCCTCCCCGGCCGCGACCAATCCTTCGGGACAGGGCGCCGATCCGGGCCCGCCGACGGCGCGGCTCTACCTCGTGAGCGACCTCGCGGGGGCGCTCGAGCCCTGCGGGTGCACGAAGGACCAGCTCGGGGGGCTCGACCACTTCGGCGCGTGGGTGAAGCACGAAGGGGCGCGCGCACCCGCGGCCGTGGTCGCTTCGTCCGGCCCGCTCTTCTTCATGGACGACGCGCCGGCGGGGGACAGGGCGGACCAGGACCGGATCAAGGCGGACACCATCGCGCGGGTGCTGCACGGCCTCGGGTTCGCGTCCTTCGCGCCCGGGGACAACGACTGGATCGACGGCGTGCCGGCGTTCGACAAGCGCGCGCAGGACTCGGGGGGAACCCCGATCCTCGCGGACGCGAAGGTCGTGGTGCGTGACGTCGGCCCGCTGAAGATCGGCTTCGTGGGCTACGGGCAGCCGGCCCCGGGTGAACCGAAGCCGCCGGTGGAGGACGTCGTGCGTCGCGGGTTCGAGGAGGCCAAGCGGCAGGGGGCGGAGGCGGTCATCGCGCTCGCCGCCGTGGGGCGCGGGGAGGCCAAGCGGATCGCCGACGCCGTGCCGGACCTCACGGCGATCGTCGTGGGCTCGGCGAAGTCGCGCGGGGACTCGAACACGACGGCGCCCCAGGGCGAGCAGGTCGGCTCGGTGCTCATCGTGCAGGGAGCGAATCACCTGCAGAGCGTCGCGGTGCTCGACCTCTACGTGCGCGAGTCGCTCGAGCCGGGCAAGCTCGTGAAGTTCGCCGACGCGACGGGCCTCGAGCTCTCGCGCAAGCGCGCCGAGCTGAGCGAGCGCATCGACGACCTGCACACGAAGGTCGCTTCCTGGGAGCGCGACCCGAGCGTCGCCCCAGCCGACGTGGCCGCGCGCCGCCGCGAGCTCGCCGACCTCGAGACCCAGCGCGAGGCGCTCGACGCCCGCCCGCCGCCCGCCAAGGGCAGCTTCTTCCGGTACGCGCTGAAGGAGATGCGCGAGTCGCTCGGGCAGGATCCGGCCGTGCAGGCGGACCTGCTCGCGTACTACAAGGCCGTCGACGACCACAACCGCGTCGCCTTCGCCGACCGCGTGCCGCGCCCCGCGGGGCCGAACGAGGCGTCGTACGTCGGCATCGACGTCTGCACCAAGTGCCACGCCGCCCCGCGGGCGGTGTGGAACGACACGCCGCACTCGCGCGCCTACGCGACCATCGCGGACCAGTTCAAGGAGTACAACCTCGAGTGCGTGAGCTGCCACGTCACCGGCTACGAGCAGCCGGGGGGCAGCACGGTCACGCACGTCGAGAAGCTGCAGAACGTGCAGTGCGAGGTGTGCCACGGGCCGGGGTCGAAGCACGTGGCCAACCCGACGGACAAGACGGCCATCGTCGCCGCGCCGAACCCGTCACTCTGCCTCGGCTGTCACCATCCGCCGCACGTCGAGGGGTTCGATCCGGGCGTGAAGCTGAAGGAGATCCTCGGCCCCGGTCACGGCATGCCGCTCAAGTGACCTTCGCCGGCACGGGGCCTGCGCCGGGGGCGCCGTGGCACTTCTTCCACTTCTTGCCGCTGCCGCAGGTGCAAGGGTCGTTGCGTCCGGGGGCCTTCTCGGCGCGCGCCGGCTGCTTGTTCGGCTCGGCCTTGCTCCAGCGAAGCACGCGGTCGAGCGTCTCCTGCGGCTCGTAGCGGCCGTACCACTGCCGGACGGCCTCGCGCGGGAGGTAGAACTCCTCCGCCGACGCGCGCGCCGCGACCGGGAGCACCACGAGGACGAAGTTCTGGATGCTCTGGTCGTGCGCGTCGCCGTCGAAGGTGAGCACCGCGGCCCTCACGATGTCGTCCGGCACGTCCTCGGGCTTGTCGAAGCGCATCTTGCTGCCCTCGGGGAGGTTCTTGCCCGACTCGACGCAGAAGTTGCGACCGAGCTCCATCACGGTCTTCGTGCGGTCCTCGGCCTCGTCCATCGACTGCAGCACCATGCGCGCGATGATGGCGCGCGTTGCGTCGACGCTCTGCTCGCCCTCCTTCGGCTGCTCGTAGGCATCGAGGATGCGACGCACCTCGGCGAAGCAGGAAGCGTGGCGCAGGCCGATGGCCCCGAGGCCGAGCGCCGCGTCGAGGAGCTGCATCCAGTCGCCCCCGGTCGCGAGCGTGTCGCGATAGAGCGGGATGGCTTCGCGCCCCAGGCGCGCCGCGGCCCACGCGCCCCGCAGGAAGAAGTACGGGTTGCACTGCATCGCGGCGGCGAACGTGGGCGTGCCGTGCTTCACGGCCTTGCAGTGCTCGACGAGCGCGTCGAGCGCGGGCCGCTCGCCCGCCGCCATGAGCACCGTCAGGTGCGCTACGGCCCACTCGAGCCGGTCGAGCTTCTCCAGCGCCTTGGCGATCTGCTCCTTGATGATCGCGACGCGCGGGGCGCCCGGCGCCATCAGGGCGCGCGTCTTGGTGACCTCGAGGGCGAATTCGAGCGTCAGGCGATAGCTCTCCTGGCCGAGCAGCGCCTCGAAGATGGAGACCGCGAGGAAGTCCTCGCGCGAGAAGCGGTAGCCGAGCTTCACGACGCGCAGGAACACGTCGTCCTCGTCCTCGTCGGGGCGGCGCTCGCGCGCGGCGAGCTCCTTGCGCGCGCGCTTGTCGGCCACCTTCGCCAGCAGCGCGTCGATGCGCGGACGCGTGATGACCGGCCGGTCCTGGTGCATGCCCCTGGCGAGGCAGGTCACGAAGCGCCCGTCGCGCGTGACGATGATGAACGGCCCCTCCTTGGGGTCGTCGATCGCGAGGGCGACGCGGTCCACGTCGTCGGCGAGGTTCGCGCGGTCGAGCACGTAGCGGACGGCCTCGTGGTCGCGGTAGAGCCCGAGCGCGAACTCGGCGTGCGCGCGCGTCACGCGGTCGAGCCGCTCGAGGAAGTGGTGCGCGTGAGCCATGGGGCAGGCTCCGGGCTACGGGCTCCGGGCTTCGGGAATGTAGCCCGAAGGTTCGTGGCTGACCGCCGCACGGCGCCAGCGGCCACCGGCGAAGACCGTGGCGTACGCGAGCGCGCCGACCAGGTTGGTGACTGCGACGAGCTCGAAGAGGGTGACCCGCGAAGCGCCCAGGGCGGCGGCGGCGATGCACGCGGGGAACTGGAACCCGAGGATGACGGCGGCGTCGATGACCATCGTCGTGCGGGTGGCGCCGGCGCCGGCCATCGCGTTG
Source organism: Polyangiaceae bacterium (assembly GCA_036393165.1). Classification (GTDB taxonomy): domain Bacteria; phylum Myxococcota_A; class Polyangia; order Polyangiales; family Polyangiaceae; genus Palsa-1150. The sequence continues at coordinate 9,471 of DASVWO010000389.1, forward strand.
CCGAGGACGACGCCGACGCCGAGGGCGACCCAGCTCGGCGCGACTGCGTGCAGGTACTCCATGCCGATGGCGACGGGCGCCGCGTCCGAGTCGAAGATGCGCAAGATGGTTTCGCCCGCCGCGAGGACGAGCAGCACGAGGGCCGCGCTCGTCACCGCGTCGTAGGCCGCCGTGATCCATCCGGCGCGCCGCGCGCGCTCGTCGCGGCGGGCGCCGAGGCACTGCCCCACGAACGTCTGCGCCGCGCTGCCCCAGCCCATGGCGACGAAGAGAGCCATCGTGTCGAGGCGGAAGACGAGGCCGATGGCGGTCGTCGCCGTCTGGTCGGCGGCCGTCGTGAAGAAGCGCGCGACCAGGGAGTTGACGAGGAGCATCCCGGCGATGCGCAGCACGAACTGCGCGCTCGAGGGCCATGCGACCCCCACGATGCGCCGCAGGATCCACGGGTCGGGCGCGATCTCCCCCGGTGGCGGGCGCAGCACGCGGAAGCGACGCGCCAGGATCACCGCCACGGGCACGAGCACCACGGCGCGCGCCGCGATGGTCGCCCACGCCGCGCCCACCATGCCCATGCGCGGGAGCCCCAGTCCGCGGGCGAGCGCGGTCGCCCACCCGAGCGCCGCCGGCGCCGGACCGGGGCCGAAGACGAAGAGCACCGCCAGCAGCAGGTTGAGGGCATTGCCCGCGACCAGCAGCGTCGCCGGGGTCTTGGCGCTCCCGAGCGCGCGCTGCATCGCCGTCAGCTGCAGCAGGAAGAAGATGGTCCCGCTCCCGCCCACGATGACGCGCAGGTAGCGGGTGGCCACCTCGGCGACCTCGCCCTTGGCGCCCACGATGTCGCGCACGATGGGCCCCGCGAAGGCGGCGCCGAGGACGCCGAAGACGAGGCTCAGCGCGCCGACGAGCAGCAGCGACTGCCATGCGGTCCGCTGCACCGCCCGCGCGTCTCCCGCCCCCTGCCACTGCGAGAGCAGGGCGCTCGTCGCCGTGGACACGCCGTAGCTCACGATGGTCCCGAGCGCGGCGATCTGGTCGCAGATGCCCAGGGCCCCCAGGGCCGGCCCCACCTCGTCGTGCGGCAGCTGGGCCACGAGGTAGGCGTCGACCAGGTTGAAGGTCGTCTGGAGCGCCATTCCCAGCGCGAGCGGTGCGCCGAACCGGGCCAGCTCGCGGGCGAGCGGCGCTTCCACGATGCGTGCGGTGGCGGCTTCTGCGGCGGCGGGCAAGCGGGCTGTGCGGAGGCCATCGTATCCCTGCACACACGAGCACGCCCCCTTAGTTGCCGACCCCGCCGGGTAGGGGTTATGGAAAGCATGTGAGCGACCGTCCGAAGGCCCCCCAAAACCCCGACGTATCGCGCCCTTCCAGGCGCGAGGCGCTGGTGCGCGCCGGGTCCTTCGCGGGAGTCCTCGGGGCGGCCGCGGTGGGCGCGCGCGCGCTCTGGGACAAAGGCGGCTTCGATGTGGTGCAAGGCAGCGGCGCGCGCCAGGTGCGCGACTACCGCCTCGCGGACCGCGACAGAGACCACGCCGAGCTCGCCATCGCGCGCGCCGCACCGAAGGAAGCGGGTGACGACTCGCCGGCGCCGACGGCGACGCCCGAGCAGCTCGTGAAGCGCGCGGTGGACGCGATGGGCGGGATGAGGCGCTTCATCTCGCGAGGCGACGTCGTCGTGGTCAAGCCCAACATCGGCTGGGACCGGATGCCCATCCACGCGGCCAACACGAATCCCGACGTGGTCGCCGCCGTCGTGAAGCTCGCGTACGACGCGGGGGCCAAGCGGGTCGTCGTGGCCGACGGCTCGTGCAACGACCCGAACCGCTGCTTCCAGCGCTCGGGCATCTGGCGCGCGGCGTACGACTCGGGGGCCGAGGTGGTGCTGCCGCAGGAGCACCGCTACCGCACGATGCGCCTGAAGGGCGACGTGCTCGACGAGTGGCCCGTCTTCACGACGCTGGTGGACGCCGACAAGGTGATCAGCGTGCCGGTCGCGAAGCATCACAACCTCGCGAAGTACACGGCGGCGATGAAGAACTGGTACGGCGTGCTGGGGGGCCGGAGGAACCGGCTGCACCAGAACATCGATACGTCGATCGCGGACCTGGCGACGTTCATGCGGCCGACGCTGGTGGTGGTGGACGCGTGGCGCGTGCTGATGCGAAACGGGCCGCAGGGCGGGAACATCGACGACGCGCGCGACATGCACATGGTGCTGGCGACGGTGGACCAGGTGGCCGCCGATTCGTACGGGTGCACGCTCATCGGGCAGAAGCCGGAGAACCTCGAGTACCTCGAGATGGGGGAGAAGCGAGGGCTCGGGACGAGGCGATGGGAGAACCTCCGCGTGAAGGAGGTGTGACCCCGTGGCCGCGCCGCAACATCCGGAGCATCCGAACCCGATTCCGTGGCTGACGGGGAAGGCGGGGCCCGTCGAGGCGCTCGACGTCCCGACCGCGACCACGACCGCGACCGCGACCGCGACCGCGACCCCGACCACGACCGCGACCGCGACCGCGACCACGACCACGACCGCGACCGCGACCACGACCGCGAAGCCTGCGGTGAAGGCGAAGCCGAAGTCGAAGCTGCCGGGCAGCGGGATCCCGCCGCGGCGCATTGCGGTGATCCTCAAGTGGGCGCGGAGGGCGTCGCAGGTCGGGTTCTTCGCGCTCTTCATGTACTTCCTCTTCCAGACGACCTTCCGTGGGTCGTTCGCGGCGAGCGCCGATACGCCGGTGCGCATGCCGCTGCCGGTCGAGGGATTCCTGCTCGTCGATCCGTTCGTCGGCGCGATGACGGCGCTGTCGACGCACACGGTGTATCGCGGGCTGCTCTGGAGCGTCGGGCTCCTGGGGCTCACGATGATCTTCGGCCGCGTGTTCTGCGGCTGGATCTGTCCCTTCGGGACGCTGCACCACTTCTTCGGGTGGCTGCTGCCGAGCCGGCGGGGGCGCGGCGGCTCGCGCGTCGAGGCGAACAAGACGCACACGTACCAGCGCGCGAAGTACTACCTGCTCTACGCGTTCCTCGTGGCGGGCGTGGCCGGGAGCGCCATCGGCGGGCTCTTCGATCCCATCTGCATCGCGGTGCGCTCCATCGGGCTCGGCGTCATCCCGGGCGTGCAGTACCTGTCGCACCGGGGCCTGGGCGCGGCGCAGGACATCCACTCGCGCGCCATCCAGGGCGCGGCCGACCACACGCAGGACTACCTCGCGCAGACGGTCTGGCAGAGCAAGCAGTTCTACTTCCACCAGACCTGGTTCATCGTCTTCCTGCTCGTCGCGGTCCTCTTCGCGAACCGCTTCATCCCGCGCTTCTGGTGCCGCGTGCTCTGCCCGCTCGGCGCGTTCCTCGGCGTCCTCGCCCGGTTCGCGCTCTTCGGGATGACGAAGGACCACGCGAAGTGCACCGACTGCAATCTGTGCATCGTCCACTGCCAGGGCGCCGACTCGCCGCAGGGCGGGGTCAAGTGGCGGCAG
>DASVWO010000390.1:0-5122 GCA_036393165.1 Polyangiaceae bacterium
TTCCGTACGAGAACCGCGAGCAGTTCCAGCGCGTGGTCGCCGACGCTCGCTTCATGGGAACGTACCACTCGCCCGGACGCGACTACTCGGAGCTCTTCGACGCGCTCGGCTCGTCGAACTCGGCGGCGCTGCGCACGCCGAACCCCACGGCGTACTGCAACTCGTCGGACCCCAACTGCCTCAAGTCGCCGTTCATGCCCTCGCAGAGCGTGCCGAGCGACTTCGTGACCAAGACGTACTTCACGGGCATCACCGAGACGCAGGCGTACGGCGCGTTCACCGTGTCGACGGCGGCGACGTGGCAGGCGGGCGAGTACATCAAGTTCCAGGTCGGTGGCGCGCTGACGTACGCGCAGAGCCACCTCATCACGCAGGCCGACCCGTGCAACCCGAACCTCGGCGGCGGTGACCGGTACCAGGCAGGCCCGTGCTTCAACCCCAACACGGGCCAGGTGCAGGGCGTGCCCAACCCGGACCATCGCGACGTGCTCGACCTGCCGGGTCACCGTTTCTCGGTGGACGACTCGACGATCATCGACCTGTTCGTGACGGGCATCGTGATGTTCTGAGCCATGCGCCGGCTGGCTGCACTCGCCGTCGTGCTGCTGGCCATGGCGACGCTGCCTGCCCGCGCGTTCGCGCAGGGTGCGACGCCGCTCGGGCAAGCTCCCACGGAGCGGCCCCCCGTCGTGGTGTGGCCGACGCTCACGCCCGCCGGCGACGCGCCGAGCGAGATCGCGCTGCACAAGCCGACGCCGGTCGACGGGCGCATCTACGAGCGCGCGCAGGATCTCGACGCGACGCTGCGCGACGCGGTGCAAGACCTCGGCTTCACGCTCTACGTGGCCGACCCGGGGCCCACGGCCGGGCACACGCGCGACGAGGATCTGCTCGAGCGCGCCGGCCGATCGGCGACCCTCGCGCGCCCGGCGACGACGGAGGCGGGCGCCTCCCCCGGGGCGGGCGGGACCTCCGCGGCGAGCGGCGGGGCGTGGGTCGTGAGTCCGCGTATCGAGAGCGCGGGCGGCGGCGACTACGTCGTGCGCGTGGTGGCGGTGCCGCCGAACGGCCACGAGCTTCGCGTGCGCGTCGAGACCGTGGCGGGCGATCTCGTGCCCGTGCGCGGGCTCGTCATGCTGCGCGACCTGCTGACGCCGCAGACCGCCGCCGAGGCGACGCTCGAGCGCGAGCGCGAGGAGGCGGCGCGCGGGAGCACGCAGGGCGTGACGGCGCGGGCGCGATCGCAGGGGCGCGCCGTGCTCGCCGTGAGCGGTGGGCTCTTCGGCGCCTTCACGGCGTTCTCGCTCGAGCAGGCGAGCGGCTCGAGCGACCCGCGCGTGCTCTATCCGCTCCTCGCGGTGGGCACCGGCATCGGGCTCGGCGCTGCGCTGCTTGCTGCCGACGAGTGGGACGTGACGTCCGGCGACGCGTGGTACCTCACCGCAGGCGCGCTCTGGGGCACGACCGCCGGCTTCTTCATCGCCGACGGCCGCAACGTGCAGCCGACCGACGACCGTTACGTGTGGGGCATGGGCGGTGGGCTCGTCGGGCTCGGGCTCGCGACCTTCGCGCTGACGCGCACCACGATGGACGACGGGGACGCGACGCTCGCCCACTCCGGCGGGGCGCTGGGCCTCGCGTACGGCGCGGCGGCCGAGTTCCTCGTCAACGGGTCGACCTCGGGCACGCCGTACACCGGCATGGGCTACGGCGCGGCCATCGGGCTCGTCGGCGCGGGGGTGCTCGCGACCCAGGTGACGCTCTCTCCCTCCCGCATGCTGCTCATCGACGTGGGCGCCGGGGGAGGCGCGCTGCTCGGCGCCGCCGCGGCCAGCCCCCTCGTCTTCGAGAACCAGACCGAGGCGAACGTGCGCGGCTGGGTGTCTGCCACCGTCGCGGGGAGCCTCCTCGGCGGTGGGCTCACGTGGTGGCTCACGCGCGACCGCGGGGGAGGCGCCCACCCTGATCCCAAGGCCAGCTTCCTGAAATACGGAACACCTTCGGCCGGCCTCATCGGCGGCAGCGCGACGCCTACCGGTTGGCAGCCGGCGTATGGGCTTTCATGGTCCTCGCGCTGGTGACGTCTCGACAAGAGTTGCGGGATCACGCAGATTTACGGCGTGCGTTCGGTCCGGTGGGTGGGGATCGCCGTGCTCGCGGCGGCGGTGGCCGCGGGATGCGGCATCAGCACGAACGGTGAGATGACCGCGCTCGGCGACGACGCGTCGTCCGGTTCGAGCAGCGGATCCAGCGGCAGCAACGGCAGCAGCAGCGGCGGAACGAGCGCCAGCGGGAGCAGCAGCGGCGCGGTCGCGGACGCGCACGGCGACGTCAAGGGCGGCGGCGACGCCTCGTCGGGCGGAGGCGACTCGGGCTCCAGCTCGGGAAGCGATGCGACCACGAACGACGGACCGTCGCAGGACGCGCCCGCGGAAGCCCCCCCGCCCGACGCTCCGGAGTGCGTGACCTCCGCGGACTGCATGCCCGGCTACGCGTGCCAGCCGAACGGCACGTGCGACACCATCTGCTCGAGCACCATCCTTTGCAACCTGGGGTGCTGCGACAACACCACGAACGGCCGATGCTGGCAGACCGGCAACATCTCGTGCAACAGCGGCCAGCTCTGCACGACGTGCAATTGCCAGATGCCGACCGACTGCCCGCAGTACTGGGCGTGCGGAATGAACGGCGCATGCACCGAGAAGTGCGACCCGATGCACCTCTGCAATGGCGGATGCTGCTCGGACATCGCCATGGGCACGTGCGTCGGCATCGATTGCTCGTCGTCGCCCGAGGGCCCCGTCTGCAACAACAAGGGCTTCTGCGGCTGCAACACGAACAGCGACTGCAGCAACGCCGGCTATGGGCCCGACTGCAAGGGCATGCCGGGCGGCGCGGGCAATGGCTGCCAGTGCACCGAGAACGGCATGTCCGGCTTCGGCGATTGCACGGGGGCGTGCTTGATGTGCACCGGCATGCCCACGCGCTGCCACTGCTGACGCACGCCGCGCGGGCGCGGGAAGCTGCCGATTCAGCCCACGTGGTCGCGCACGAAGGGCGCGAGCAGATCGGTCACGGCGCGCGGCTGCTCCAGCGCCGTGAGGTGCCCCGCGCCTTCGATCCACGCGAGCCGCGCGCCGGGGATGCCGGACGCGATGCGCTCGGCGTGATGCGGCTCGGTCGCGCGGTCCTCACGCCCGCACGCGACGAGCGTCGGCACGCGGATGCCGGCGAGGCGCGGCGTGATGTCGCGCCGGTGGACGACGACGGCGAGCGCGGAGCGGGCGACGCCCTCGCGCGGGAAGCCGTTGACCGTGCGCTCGAAGCGCTCGACGAGGTCGCGCCGCGAGCGCAGGGACTCGTCGCAGAAGAAAGCCGGCGCGATCTGCGCCTCGAAGAGCGCCGGCGGCATGCCGAAGCGCCGGTAGAAGGAGATGAACACGCGGTACTTGATGGCGCGCGCGCGGTCCTCTGGATCGGCGCTGGTGTCGAACAGCGCGAGCGCCGCGACCCGCGAGGCGTGCTGCAGCGCCATGCGCATCCCGACCATGCCGCCCCAGGAGAGGCCGACGATCACGGCGCGGTCGATGCGCAGCTCCCCGAACGCGTCGCTCAGGGCGTCTGCGTTGTCCTCGAGCGAGAACGGCGGCGGCACCTCGCTCTTGCCGTGCCCCGGCGGGTCGAAGACGACGACCCGCCCGAGCGCGGCGAGCGGCTCGACCTGGTTCTTCCACATGCCCCCGTCGGTGAGGAGGCTCGGCCAGAGCACGATCGCCGCGTCGCCCGCTTTGCGAGCGGCGCCGCGCTCTTCGTAGAACCAGCGGCCGAGGCGCGTGCGGACGTAGGGCATGGGAGAGAGTTGAACAGCAAGATCAGAAGATCAGAAGTCCTTCCTGATCTTCTGACCTTCCTGTGATCACGGAAAGATCTCGCGCTCCTTGTAGACCGCCTCGATGCGCTGCAGGGCGATCGAGTAGGCGGCGACGCGCATGTCGCACTTCTTCTGGCGCGCGAAGTCGCTCACCTCGCGGTAGGCGCGCTTCATCGCGACCTCGAGGCGGGCGTCCACCTCTTCTTCGGTCCACATCTCGCTGCGCTTGTTCTGCACCCACTCGTAGTAGCTGACGGTGACGCCGCCCGAGTTGGCCAGCACGTCCGGCAGGATGTCGACGCCCTTGTCGAGCAGGATCTTCTCGCCGAGCGGGTTGCACGGACCGTTCGCGCCCTCGCCGACGAGCTTGCAGTCGAGCGACTTCGCCTCGGCCTCGCCGATCTGGTTCTCGAGCGCGCAGGGGGCGAAGATGTCCACCTTCGCGCCGAAGAACTCCTCGCGCGTGATCGGCTTGCCGCCGGGGTAGCCCGCGATGCTTCCGTGCGCGGCCACGTAGTCCTGCAGCTTGTGCGCGTTGAAGCCCTCGGGGTTGTACATGTACCCGGTGTGGTCGCCGACGGCGACGGTCGACACGCCGAGCTTCGAGAGGATGACCGCGGTGTGCGAGCCGACGTTGCCGAAGCCCTGCACGCTCATCGTCGAGCCCTCGAGCGAGAAGCCGCGCTCCTTGGCCCACTCGAGGATGCAGAAGACGAGCCCCTGCCCCGTCGCCTTCGTGCGCCCGAGCGTCCCGCCGCTCGACACCGGCTTGCCGGTGACGACGCCCTTGACCATCTGCTTCTGCGCGGACCCCACCATGTTCGAGTAGGTATCCATCATCCACGCCATCGTCTGGCTGTTCGTGCCGACGTCCGGCGCGGGGATGTCGTACTCCGGCCCGATGTTCTCGCCGAGCGCGTGGGTGAAGCGGCGCGTGATGCGCTGGAGCTCCTGCTTGCTCACCGAGTGCGGGTCGAACTTGATGCCGCCCTTGCCGCCGCCGAACGGCAGGCGCATGAGCGACGACTTCCACGTCATCATCGCCGCCAGGGCCTTCACGTCGTCGAGCGACACCTGGGGATGGAAGCGCATGCCGCCCTTGAAGGGCCCGAGCAGGTTGTTGTGCTGCACGCGGTAGCCCTTGAAGAGGCGCACCTCCCCGTTGTCCATGCGGACCGGGAAGTTGATGATCAGCTCGTTCTTCGGCTGGCTCAGGATCGTCTGGACGTACGGCTCGATCTTCGCGACCTT
>DASVWO010000391.1:0-5642 GCA_036393165.1 Polyangiaceae bacterium
GATGGGCATGATCCCCGCAGGACAGACGCAGCTCGTAACCGTGACGCCGCTGCCCATCCCGGCGAGCGGAGGGAGCGTCGCGACCGACTACTACGGGGCGGCCATCACCGTCAGCGCGACGATCGGCGCCACGATGCAGAGCTATCCGATCCAGCTCCACCAGACGGCGCAGGGAGTCATCCTCGCCCTGGCGCAAGGCGCGACGGCGTACGACTTCGGGGGCGTGCCCGTCGGCGAGTCGGCCGAGTACCAGCTGAGCATCACGAACAACGGCAACATGCCGGCACAGCTCGGGCTCGCCACGGCCACGAGCTACTTCGTCGTCGCCGATGCGCTGCCCGACGGCGGCACCTCCGCGCCGCCGCTCGTCATCGGCCCCGGCCAGCCGGGCGCGGCGCAGATCACCTTCACCCCGACGATGGTGCAGAACTACACGGACAACCTCGTGTTCAACAACCTGGCGGGCGTTCCGCTCTGCGCCGCGCTGCCCTCCATGTTCAGCCTGAAGGGCGCGGGCACGACCGGCGTCTCGGTCACGCCGACGGACATCAAGTTCGGCAACGTGCAGTGCAACCAGTCACCCGCGACCCCCGTGACGGTGCAGATCAAGAACACCGGCGCCGCGGCGCACTTCATTCCCACGCTCGGGCAGGGCACCAACTCGTACTTCACGCTTCAGGACAGCACGGGCACGACGCTCGTCCTGGGGAACATGTACCCCCTGCCGCAAGCGAGCACCGTCAGCATCAGCGTCGTGCCCAAGGCGGTCGTCAGTCCCGCGACGACGGCCAACGACGGCCTGGCGGACACGCTCGCCATCACGACGGACGCCATGGGCGACATGCAACACACCGTCGCCCTCCACGAGACGGCGCAGGGCGCGGTGCTCACGTTGACGCCCATGACCGTCACGACGAGCGTCGCGGCGGGGCAGACGACGTTCGCCAACTTCACCGTGAACAACACGGGCAACTACAACGTCGACTTCACGGTGACGACGTCGACCAACGCGCCGGGGACGCCGAACACGTTCACGAGCAACCTCATGGGCGGCACGCTCTCGGGGGGAGGAAACATGCCTCAGTCCGGCGAGCTCTCGATCATCGGCCCCCCGCAGGGTGTCCAGTACACTGGATGGCTCACCCTAGCGGCTGCGAGCGGGTCCATCCTCTGTCAGGACGTGCCCCCGCGGATGCCGCTCTCGGTCACGGGGCAGTGAGGGCGCGCTCGTGAAACGCGCGCTGCTGGTCGCGGCGTGCGCCGCTGCGGCGTGTAGCGCCGCGTCGATCGCCACCGAGCCGAACGTGGCCGGCCTGTACTCGGTGTCGATCGTCGACGGGGCCAACCCGTGCTCGTTGCCCGGGTGGACCGAGCGTCAGGCGGCGCAGGGGGTGGCGCTCAGCTTCGCGCAGGACCCGACGAACAACGCGAACATCTCGGCCGTCGTCGGCGGCGACGCGGGGGCGTACGTCGCGGCGCTCACGGGGACGCCGCAGCTCTGCGGCGTGCTCGGGGGCAACCAGGCGTCGCTCACGACGGGATCGTGCCCCGACGCGGGGCCCACCGACGCGATGGCGCGCCTCGACGGGTGCAGCTTCGGCGTGACAGCGACGCTGACCGCGAACTTCCAGTACGACACCGTGCAGGGCACCGTGAGCTACGGCGTGAGCAGCCCGACCGGCAAGGCGTGCCCCCAGTTCGGGGGATGCCAGTCGGTGCAGGCGTTCTCGGGCGTCATCCTCCCTGCGGACGCGGGCTCGCCGGATTCTGCGCCGGACTCTCCGCCGGACGCTTTACGTCCTTCTGGCTGAGCGAGCGCAGCTCTGCGCGCACCTCCTCGAGCGACAGACCGATGGAGGCGTGGCGATCGAACGCTGCCACGAGCGCCGGGCGCACCGCGCGGGGCGTGAGCCCGATGGCGTCCGCGGCGGCACAGACGATGGAGTCGACCAGATCGCTCGCGGGTGGGAAGGGGCGCGGTGGTGGAGGAGGAGGGGGCGGAGGCGGCGGCGGTGGGGGAGGTGGAGGGGCTTCGATGCCGAGGCTGACGAGGCTCTCGCCGAGCGCCGACGCGATCTTCGCGGCGAGCGCGCGGTCCTTCGGGTGAACGAGGCGCGCGAGCGCCGCCCATTCCTGAGCGGAAGGGGCACCGTGGCGCGAGATCCATCGCGTCATCGTCCTTCGAGAGACGCCGAGCCGCTTTCCGAGCTGCTCCTGGCTCACTCCGAGCGCAGACTGGGCACGGACGACCAGCGAGGGCTCGATGAGCATGCGGATGAGGGGCATGGCAAGCTGTCCTTGGCGCATCAGGAGAGCAGATGTGCGCCAGCGTGTCAGCTGCGACAGGCGATGTAGCCAGGTCAGGCGCATCCATCGGCATGCGGTGCGCCTGCGTGCGACAGATGGGTGCACGCGGTTGCTCCTCGTGCGCCAGATGACGGCCGTGGTCTAAAGTCGACTCTCCGTATGGCGCACATGTGCCGATCATGTGCGTCAGGCAGTTGGTCATCGCTGCTCGGCGTGCGACATGTGGCGCATGACGCTCGATCCCATGCGCCTGGCACCGGGTACCGTGCGCCCAGCACCGTGTGTGGTCCGGTCCGGACGCGTCCCTCAGGCCTGGACGACCGTGAGCGTGCGCCTCGCTGAGGTAGCCGGCCGGGGGACATCGCCGACGATGCGCCCGAGCAGCGAGTGCCGATTGGCCCTCACGACGTCGACGGCGACGATCTCGCCCACGAGTGCGCCAGAGTCGTGCTCCACGTGCACGATCTCGTTGCGCTCGGTCCTTCCCTGGAAGAGGCGTGCGCCATCCCCCTTGTCCTCGCTCTTGCTCGCGCCCTCGAAGAGCACGTGCTGCCTCGTCCCCACGAGCGACGCGAGGTGTGCAGCGCCGATCTCCTCGGCCGCAGCGAAGAGGCGCGCGAGCCTCTCGCTCTTCACGTCCTCCGGCACGTCGTCCTTCAGGCGAAGCGCGGGCGTTCCGGGGCGAGGGGAGTACTTGAAGCCGAAGAGCGAGACGAACCCGACCTCGCGCACGAGCGAGAGCGTCTGCGCGAAGTCCTCCTCGGTCTCTCCGGGGAAGCCCACGATGACGTCGGTCGAGAGCGTGAGCCCCGGGCGCGCGGCTCTCAGGCGCTCGATCCGCGCGACGTACTCGGCGCGCGTGTAGCGGCGGATCATGCGGCGGAGCACGCGGTCGCTGCCCGATTGCACCGGGAGGTGCACGTGCCTCGCGAGCACGTCGAGCTCCGCATGCGCGCGCGCAAGCGACGCCGTCGCGTGCCTCGGGTGCGGGCTCGTGTACCGCAGACGCGCGAGCCCGGGGACCTCGCGCGCGATGAGGCGCAGGAGGTGCGGGAACTGAGACTCGTCGGGATCCTCGCTCTCGGGCGGCGGGAGCTCGGGATCACGGAAGCTGTCCACCGTCTGCCCGAGCAGGAGGACCTCGCGCGATCCGGCCTCGACGAAGCGCCGCACCTCGTCGACGACCTCGCGCGCAGGTCGATAGCGCTCCGGCCCGCGCGTCGTCGGGACGATGCAGAAGCTGCAGCGCTCGTCGCACCCCTTCATGGTCGTCACGAACGCGACCACGGGCGCCCGTCCCGGCTCCGGATCTGCCGTGAGGAAGCGCGGCGCCGCCAGATCGAACTCGGTGCGCGCGACGGGCGGTGCGCCGCCCATCTGCTCCATGACGAGGGCGGGCAGCTCGGCGATGTTGTCCGGCCCCACGACGAGGTCCAGGTGCTTCACGCGATCGAGCAGCTTGTCGCCCTCCTGCTGCGCGACGCACCCGGCGACGGCGAGCACCATGTCCGGCCGGGCGCGCTTGAGCGGCGCGAGCTTCCCCACCTCGCTCCGCAGCTTCTGCTCCGCCTTCTCGCGCACGCTGCACGTGTTGAAGACGACGAGGTCCGCCTCTTCCGCGCGCTCCACGGGCGCCCCGCCGGCCGCGCGCAGCACCCCCTCCATGCGGTCGGAGTCGTGCACGTTCATCTGGCACCCGAAGGTGTGCACGAGGTAACGGAAGCTCACGGCGGCGGTGCGATATAGCGCGTTTCAGCCCGTCGGCATCGTCCAGAGCTCGGCCAGGGGGATCTCGAGCCCCTCGAACGAGTCCGGCCGGAACGCGGCGTCGTCGCCCAGCACCTCCGCGACGAGGTAATGGTCGCCCTGCAGCACCAGCCGCTCGAGCATGCGCGTCGAGGGATCCACGATCCAGTACTCGGTGGTGCCGATCGAGGCGTACCACGCGAGCTTCGTCATGCGGTCGTAGCGAGCGCTCGAGGGCAAGACGATCTCGATGGCGAGATCCGGGTGTCCGGACACGAGTCCCAGCTCGGTCCTCCCGGGATGCTCCCTGCCGGAACGAAAGAACTGGACGTCCGGCATCACGCCACGCTTGTTCGTGATTCGAACCTTGTAACCGGAGGCAACGGCGAATCCGGCCTTGCGCGGCAGCGCCCATTCGTTGAGGAAGGTGCACAGCCGCGAAACGATGTACTCGTGCAGCAACGTCGGCACCTCGACCTCCACGAGCTCTCCGTCGATGAGCTCACGCAGGTCGTCCTCTCCGAGCGCGACGAAGTCGTCCCACGTGTAGGGCGCGCTCGCGGCGGGCGACGACATGCCGGGAGTATGCCCCATGCCCGACGCCACTGCAGCGGACGAGCCCCCTACTGCGAGAGGCACTCGAGGTAGGCGGTCGTGTCGTTCGGGGGGCTGTTGCTGGCGAAGGCGATGGTCGAGGAGCAGCCCAGGCGCTGCGCGGCGGCGCCCTGCACGTAGCACCAGCCGGGGGCGGGTGACTGCGAGCAGTCGGTGGTGTCGTTCGGATCGAGGATCAGCTGCGGCAGGGCGCACACGGGGATGGTCGCGGGATCGCGGGTGGGGCCCTGCTGGCTGCCGCCGTCGCGGTAGCGCGACTCGAGCTCGTCGCAGAACGTCGCGAGCAGGGAGGCGTCGGGGGCGACGAGGCCATTGGCGCTGCACGCGCTGCCCGGGACCTTGCACGTGCCGGTGGTCGCCTTCGGGAGCTGCACGAACGTGGTGCAGCGCAGCTCGCCGGTGCCGGCATCGACGGTGTAGCGGGAGAGGTCGTACGTCATGCAGGTGCTCGCGCCCGCCGTGCGGAGCCGGTTGATGACCGCGTTCATCGCGGGGTTGAAGCCGAAGAGGGGATCCTGCTGCGCCTGCGCGACGCTCTGGCCGATGTCGAGGTCAATGGGGCAGATGCTGCTCACGATGCCCTGGTTGCCGGACGTCGACTGCGACATGGCCTTCGCGATGAGCAGCTCGCGTACCGGGGGATAGGCCTTCGCGTTGATCTGCACAGGCACGTAGCCGCCGCTGCCCTTCTGGCAGAGCTGCGTATTGGCGTTGAGCGCGCCCATCGCGCAGTCGCAAGCGCCCTTGTACTGGTCGCCGGGTCCTGGCGATGTGCAGTCCTTCTGGAACGCGACGATCTGCCCGCCGTTCACGGTGACCAGCGGGAAGGTGCACGAGAACTCGAGGTCGCTCTTGTTGGTCGCCCACTCGCGCCCGTTGATCGGGTCGCAGTTGTCTGCCGCCGTGTCTGGGCAGTTCGAGTGATTCGCCCACGCCGGGGACGACGGGTCGCTCGTCATGGAGGTGCGGTCCTG
>DASVWO010000392.1:0-5260 GCA_036393165.1 Polyangiaceae bacterium
GCCTCGTCTCCGACCTACACGGGCGACGACTCTTTCGGCGTCACCTCGGCCGACGAGGGTGGCGGCACCGTGTACGCCACCGATCGCACCAACAAGACGCTGACGGTCATCGACGGGCGGGCGCGCAAGGTCGTGTTCACCGCGATGCTGGCCGCGACGCCCGGGTACGTGCGCTTTGCCGCCCCCACGACCGAGGTGTGGGTCACCGAGCCCGGGTCGAAGCAGATCGAGGTCTTCACGGTGTCGACCTCGAATCAGACGGCGCCCAAGTCGGCGGCGACGATCAGCGTGCCCGCCTCCGAGTCGCTGGCGATCGACGGGACGAGCGGCCTGGCGTTCACCAACGGCGACGCCAGCACGTACGCCATCGACGTCTCCAAGCGAATGGTCGTCGGCACGTGGTCGAACGGCTGCAAGACCGCACGAGGCCTCGAGGTCGACGCCGCGCACGGCTGGGTGATGGTCGCGTGCGAGGGCGGGCTCGTGTCGGTGCTCGACGAGAAGACGGGCAAGACGATCGGCGCCGTCACGCCCGGCGGCTCGGGACTCGATCAGGTGACGTACGACGCGGCCACGCTCCGCCTCTACGTCCCCTCGCAGGACTCCGGGACGATGGCGGTCGTGCACCTCGATCCGAAGAGCGGCATGCCGAGCGTGCTCGGACGGGTCGATACCCTCATGGGATCGCACTGCGCGGTGGCAGCCGGCGGGCGGGAGGTCTTCGTGTGTGCACCTGCCACCGGGCAGCTCCTCTTCGTCAACGATCCTTTCTGACGCTCCCTTCGCGCGCTAGGCTTCGCTCATGCGGCGCATCTGGTGGGCGGTCGTTCTGCTCGGCGGAGCAGCCGGCTCCTTGGTGGCGGCGGCGTGCACCGACAGCACGCAGCCTCTCGGCCAGGGCAACACCGTCGTCGGCGCTCCGTCGAGCACCGACCAGCCCACGGGGCCCGGTGGCGACGCCGGGGCCTACTACGATGGGCTCTACGCGTACGACTCGCCTTACCCTCCTCCGCCCGATGGATACAGTCCCATCGCCCTGTGCAAGTCGTGCGCGTGCCCAGCGACCGACTACTGCTTCGGCGGCGGCACCGGGTACACCGCCTTCAACGGCTCGTGCAACGCCGAGGCGTCCGCAGACGCCTTCGCCCTCGGATGCCAACCCATCCCCCCGCAGTGCCTCACGGTCGCAGACGGCGGCCGCTGCGAGTGCCTGCTCAAGTACACGTCTTTCCTGCCCTGCTACCCGGACTGCATCGAAAACTCGCTGACGCTTTACTGTCCCCATCCCTGATCTGCTGGATTTTTCCGGACATTTGGCCAGGACGGGCCGCCGTGACAGACTCCAGACTGTCCCGTGCATCGCTCGCTACGCCGGTTCGCCGCGCTGCTGCTTTTCGCGGTGCCGGTGTCGTTTCTGGGACGGGGAGGCGCGTGGGGCGCGGCCGAGGAACGACCGCTGCCACCGCGCGAGCCGCACACCTTCGCGCTGACCCCGCTGCCCACCGACGGTGCCCAGGAAGAGCGATCGGAGAGCGCCGTCGTGCTCGTCGTGCTCGACGGGGTCCGGTGGCAGGAGGTCTTCGGCGGCGCCGACCGTGACTTCGCCCGCCGCCGCGGGCTCGACCCGCTCGTGTGGGCCAATGCGCGCGACCTCGTGCCCAACCTGCAGCACATGCTCGATGACGATGCGGTCGCCATCGGCGCCCCCGGCCACGGGCAGGAGATGACGGCGAGCGGGCCTCGCTTCATCTCGATGCCGGGGTACCTCGAGATCTTCGCGGGCCGACCGGACCCCGGCTGCGAGAGCAACGAATGCCCGCGTCCGCCCGCGCACACGATCGCCGACGACGTTCGCGATTCGAGCGGAGCCGACGACGTCGCGATCGTCACGTCGTGGCCCAACATCGCGCGCGCCGTGGGCACCGAGGCGTCGCGCTACGTGATGACGGCAGGTCGCAAGCTGCTGGCGCGCGGCGAGACGCTCCGTGCCGACGCCGAGACCGCCTCGCTGATCGACAAGGCCTCGCCCGTGAAGCCGTGGCCCGGGGAAGGGGACTACCGACCCGACGCCTACACGGCGGCCATCGCGCTTCGCGTCCTCGTGACCGAGCGCCCGCGTTTCCTCTTCGTGGGACTGGGCGACGCCGACGAGTACGGACACCGCAACGACTACCGGCGTTACCTCGATGCGATCCACCAGTCGGACGCCTTCCTCGGCCAGCTCGAGACGGCGCTCGGCGGGATGGGCGCGCGCGGGCGGCACACCACCGTGCTCGTCACTGTCGACCACGGTCGGGCCTACTCGTTCCGCGATCACGGGGCGCGTTACCCCGAGTCGGGTCGGGTCTGGTTCGTCGCGGCCGGCGGAGACGTGCACGGCCACGGCTTGCTCCCGGCCTCGCGGAGGCACACGCTCTCCGACGTGGCGCCGACGGTGCGAGCTCTGCTGGGAATCGCCGGGGACGGCCACCCCATCGACGAGGTCGTGGGAGGGAACCAGGGCGCCGGGGCGTTGTCGCATCCGTGAGGAGGCCTTCCATGAAGCGACTCGTGCTTTCGGCAGCAGCGGCAGCCCTCGCGCTCCCGATGCTGGCGGTTCCAGCTCTGGCGGATCCCACGACGGCCCCGGCGGCGTCCGCACAGGTTTACGTCGTGCCGACCGTCACGGTGTACGGGCGCCCGGCGAAGCCGCTCGTCGTCGTCCTCGTGAAGCGCCCGACTGCCGCGCAGGAGGCCGGCGCCGCCCACGAGGTGCTGCGGGAAACGACGCTGGCTCGCTCGGAGCCAGCCGCGCTGAAATAGCGATGACGATGAGCAGCATGACGATCCCCGAATAGGTGATCGTCGCGTCCGAGAGCAGCACGCCGGTCCCTCCCCAGCGCCGGCTCGCCCGGCCCACGAGCGCGTACTTGCCGGAGATGGCTCCGTTCATGATGCACGCGAGGATGTTGTACTTCGTGGCCACCGCGCTCTTGCCGATGGTGGCGTACACGAAGGCGCTGAACGCGGCGTAGGCAGCGCCGGCGAACAGGTTGTAGACGAGCGTGAAACCGACGTAGGCCCACCAGTCGCGTGGTCCGAGCGCCATCGCGATGCCCATCGTGGCGCTCATGCCTCCGGCGATCATGTACGCGGCGCGACGGTCGAGGCGCTTCATCGCCCAGCCGCCCAGGCCCGCGCCGGACGCCTGCACGATGCCGGCGAGCCAGCCGTTGGTCGTCTCCACCAGGGCGCGCGACACGTGCCAGTCGTCGGCGAGCGCGCTGAACAGGTTGCTCGCCACGCCCGCGCCCACGGTCGACACGGCGAAGAAGATCGCGACGACGCCCGCGCGCGAACGGATCAGGGACCATACGTCCCGCAGCAGCTCGCGGGCAGCGCCTGCCCTGGAGTGTGTCCCGCCGTCCAAGGGTTCGTCGAACGCGAGCAGGGGAAGCGCACACAGGCACATGCCCAGCGCGATGATGGCGCCTGACAGCTGGCCGGAGAGGTGCGTCACGAGTTCGATCGCGAGGCCGCCGCCGACCCCCATTCCCAGGAACGTGCCGGCTTGCAGCCACGACGCCGCCGTGGACTTGCGCTCCGCCGGCACGGCACGGCCGAGCGTCCCCTCGCACGCCATGTAGAGGAGCGTGAGGCCGACCTGCGACGCGACGACGACGGCCCCCAGTGCACCGAGTGATCCCGGCGTGATGGGCATCGCGACCATCGCGAACGTGCCGGCCGCGAGCAGCGCGAGCGCGATGCCGTACCAGGCCTTGCGGGTGAGCGTCGCGTCGACGACGGGCGCCCACAGGACCTTCAGAGCGTGAGGCAGGAAGGCCGCGGCCTGGATGCTCGAGATGGCCTCGACGGGGATGCCCTTCTGGCGCGCCACGTACGGCAGCGCGACGCCGACCCAGCCGAACGAGACGCCGAACGGGACGACGAGGACGAGGAAGTGCCAGGGGCGGGGAGCTCGCATCGCGCGGCGGCAGGATAAGCCGACGTGCGATAATCCGTCGCGTGAAGCGCGAGGTCCGGCGTGAGGTCACGGCGCTGGGCGTCGTGCTCGCGGTCGCGCTGGCGCTGCGCGTGGCGTACATCCTCAGCCGGCAGGGCGACCTGCTCTTCGATCATCCGGTGGTCGACGAGGAGCGCTACGTCGTCATGGGCCGGGCGCTCGCGGCCGGGCAGGTGCCGGACCCGCGACCCTGGTTCCATCCTCCGGGGCTGACCTACGCGCTCGGCCTCGTGTTCAAGGTCGCGGGGTCGGGGCTGATGGCGCCCAGGCTCGTGCAGGCGCTGGTCGGAACCGCGAGCATCGCGCTGGCGTACGTCGTGGCGAAGCGGCTCCTGGGCCCGCGCGTGGCTCTGGCGACGGCCGCGGTCTGCGCCGTCCACGGCGTCCTGGTGTTCGAGTGCTACGAGCTGCTGCCGCCGGTGTGGATGCTGGCGGCGGATCTCCTGGCCCTCTGGGCGCTGCTCCGCGCCGGAGACAAGCAGCGATGGGGGGACGCGCTCGGCGCGGGAGCGGCGCTCGGCGTCGCCTCGATCTTCGGACCCACCGTGCTGCCGTTCGCCGCGCTGGGCGCGTGGTGGCTCCGCAGGCCGCCGCTCGTGGGCGCTTTCGTCGTCGGGGTGGTGCTCGCCATCGCGCCGGTGACCGCGCGCAACTGGCAGAGCGGGCACGAGCTCGTGCTGATCTCGACCAACGGCGGCATCAACTTCTACCTCGGCAACAACGAGCACTACGACGAGACGCTGGCGATCCGTCCCGGGGTGCACTGGGACGAGCTGAAGGACCGGCCGCACCACTCCGGGGTGGAGAGCGAGGGCGGCGCGTCCGCGTGGTACTACCAGCAGGGCCTCGCGTTCTGGCGCGAGCATCCGGCGCAGGCCGCGTCGCTCTACGCGCGCAAGCTCTATCTCTACTTCGACGGCCCGGAGATCCCGCGCGACACGGACGTGCAGACGCTGCGATCCGGACCGCTTTCGGTGCTCGTCAGCGGGCGGTCGCCGTACGTGCCGGACGGGATCCTCGTGCCGCTCGCGCTGGTGGGCATGGCGCTCTGCTGGAGGGAGCGCCGGCGCCTCTGGCTGCTGCACGGGTTCGTCGCGGAGCAGGCTCTGGTCGTCGCGGCGTTCTTCGTCAGCTCGCGCTACCGTGTGCCTGCCGTGCCCGTGCTCGCGATGTTCGCGTGCGAAGGAGTGCGTCGGGTGAATGAGGCATGGCGCGAGCCGGGGTCTCTCGTGCGACGCGTGGTCCCCTCGGTTGCAT
>DASVWO010000393.1:0-11966 GCA_036393165.1 Polyangiaceae bacterium
AGATCCTCGATTCGCAATTCGTCGTCGACATCGGCGTCGATGCGTACCGGGCGCGGACTCGCGAGTATCTCGACGCGCTCGGCGCCGATGTCGACGTCTGGGAGATCGGCAACGAGGTCAACGGCGAATGGCTCGGCGCAACGAGCGACGTCGTGCGGAAGATCTCGGGGGCCTACGACGAGGCGAAGGGCCGTGGCGTTCGCACCGCCCTGACGCTCCACTACGACGAAGGTTGCGTGGACGCGCCCGATCACGAGATGTTCGCGTGGGCCGGCGCCTACGTGCCGCCGGCGATGCGCGACGGGCTCGACCAGGTTCTCGTGAGCTATTACGAGGACGACTGCGGCGGTCGCCGGCCCGACTGGCCTGCCGTGTTCCAGCGGCTCGCGCGGATGTTCCCGCGCGCCGCGCTCGGCTTCGGCGAGTGCGGAACCGCTCGGTCCGCCGCGAAGGAGCAGCAGCTTCGGCTCGACTACGGTACGAGGATCGACGAGCCGCGCTTCGCCGGAGGTTTCTTCTGGTGGTACTTCAGCGAGGACATGATCCCGAAGACGCGGCCGCTCTGGGGCGTGCTTCGCGGGATCATGGCCGGTGGATAGAGCGCGTGGCGCGTGCGCGAACGATCGCGGGCGCCCTCGTCCTCGTGGCGCTGACGGCGTGCGGAGTGATCCCCGCGGCGAGCGTGCCCTCTCGCCCCGCGGTTGCGGCTTCGCAGGGTCGCGGCGCGCGGTGCCTGATCTTGTACGAAGACGGCGACGCCGAGGAGCTCGGAGAGCTCTATGCGACCGGCGTCGGCGTCGTCGCGAGCCACTTCGGCATATGGACCGCGATTCCGCTCCGCGCTTACCGGCGCGGCCTGATGCGCGACTACGACGCGACCGTCTACGTGGGATCGACGACCGGTGAACCGCTCGCGGACGACCTGGTCGACGACGTGCTCGCCGATGCGGCGCCGGTGGTGTGGATCGGGGGCAGCGTCCGTGAGCTCGCCGGGCGCGCGGCGGACTTCGGTGCGCGCTTCGGTTTCGTTCCCGCGGGCATCGACGAGGGGCCCTTCCACGCCGTGAGCTACGCCGGCGTCCGCCTCGCCCGCCGGACACCCGACGGCACGGCCGGGGTGACGACGTACGAACAGGTCGATCCGGCGGTGGCGCGCGTGATCGCGTGGGCGGAGCGCGACGACGGCACGCGCGTGCCCTGGGCGCTTCGCACGGGCCGCTTCACCTACGTCGGCGAGAACCCGCTCGCGTACGTCACGTCCGGCGATCGGTACCTCGCGTTCTGCGACATGCTGTTCGACGCTCTGGCTCCGGGCACACCCGAGCGACACAGGGCCGTCATCCGGATCGAAGACGTGACGCCCCGATCCGACCCTGCAGCTCTGCGCGCGATCGCCGACCGCTTGTCGGCGCGCGGTGTGCCCTTCTCGGTCGCAGTCGTCCCGGTGTTCCAGGATCCCACCGGCCGCACCCGCATGCGCGACGCGCCGGCCGTGGCCTCCGCGATCCGCGCGATGCTCGCGAACGGGGGCGAGCTCGTGCTGCACGGGTACACGCACCAGCGCACCGGCACGACCGGAGCCGACATCGAGTTCTCGCTCGACGATCGCTCGGAAGCATGGGCGACCGATCGGGTGCAGCGCGCGCTCGACGAGCTATCGGCCGCAGGGCTGCCCCGGCCGCGGATGTTCGAGTACCCGCACTACGTGGGTTCGCCGGAGAGCTCGCGCGCGATCGCACGGATGATCGACGTGTCGTTCCAGAGAGAGACGTTCTTCGCGGGCACCCTCGAGGGCCGGTCGGAAGACATCGGGCAGTCGCTCTCCCTGCTCTTCCCGTTCGCCGTGCGCGACGTGTACGGCTGGCGAGTCGTGCCGGAGAACCTGGACCACTACGTCCCGGAGGGCGACGCCGCGCAGGCGCCCGAGACGGCCGAGGACATCGTCGCGCGCGCGCAGGCGATGCGCGTCGTGCGCGACGGGGTGGCCGGGTTCTTCTTCCACCCCGTGTACGACCCCTCGGTGCTGGAGCGGATCGTCGACGGCATCGCGGCCGAGGGTTACACGTTCGTCTCCGCAGCGAAGCTGGCGCGCGAGGTCCCGTGATCCCCACGAATCGTCGGCGAAACCGCAGCGAAACGCAGCGGCGCTACGGAATGCGTCGTGGAGAGCACGCGGACGCACTGCCCCTACTGCGCGCTCCAGTGCGGCATGCGCCTGTCGCCAGGCGCGGCCCGACCCGTCGAGGGTGACGCGGAGTTCCCCGTCAACCGCGGCGCCCTCTGCATCAAGGGCTTCACCGCCGCCGAGCTGCTGCGTGCTCCCGACCGCCTCACGACGCCGCTCGTGCGCGACGAGCGCGGCGACCTCGTGCCGGCGACCTGGGACGAAGCCATCGGCCGCATCGCCTCCGCCATCCGGCGGACCCAGGAGCGTCACGGACGCGACGCGGTCGGTGTCTTCGGAAGCGGCGCGCTGACCAACGAGAAGGCGTACGCGGTCGGCAAGCTCGCGCGCGCCATCTTGCGCACGCGCAGCATCGACTACAACGGCCGCTACTGCATGTCGTCGGCGGCCACGGCCGCCACACGCGCGCTCGGCCTCGACCGCGGACTCCCCTTCCCGGTCGCCGATCTCGGTGAGGCCGGCGCGATCCTCCTCGCCGGGAGCAACGTGGCGGAGACGATGCCGCCCCTGGTGCAGCACCTGGATCGCGTGCGCGCGCGAGGCGGCGAGATCATCGTCGTCGATCCGCGCCGCACGGCGACGGTCCGTGCGGCGACCCTGCACCTGCCGGCGTGCCCGGGAACCGATGCCGTCGTCGCCAACGGACTGCTCCACGTGCTGGTGCGCGACGGCCTCGTCGACGAAGCGTAC
Organism: Polyangiaceae bacterium; assembly: GCA_036393165.1. Lineage (GTDB taxonomy): Bacteria > Myxococcota_A > Polyangia > Polyangiales > Polyangiaceae > Palsa-1150. The sequence continues at coordinate 2,876 of DASVWO010000393.1, forward strand.
GTGCGCGACCGGACCGAGGGGTTCGAGGACGTGCGCGCGCTCGTCGCCGGCTACTGGCCCGAGCGGGTGGAGCGCATCAGCGGCGTCCCGCAGCGCGACCTGGAGCGCGCGGCGCACGCGCTGGCCCGCGCCTCGCGCGCCTTCGTGCTCACGGGCCGCGGCTGCGAGCAGCAGTCGCAGGGAGTCGCCAACGCCCTCGCGTTCATCGACGTCGCCCTCGCGCTCGGGCTCGTGGGTCGTCCCGGCAGCGGCTGGGGATGCCTCACCGGACAGGGCAACGGACAGGGCGGCCGCGAGCACGGGCAGAAGGCAGACCAGCTCCCCGGCTACCGGCGAATCGACGATCCCGCCGCGCGCGCCCACGTGGCGCGCGTCTGGGGGATGGCCCCGGAGTCTCTCCCGGACGCGGGAGCCTCGGCCTACGAGATGCTCTCGACGATGGGCGCGCCAGGAGGCGTGCGCGCTCTGCTCGTCTTCGGGTCCAACGTGCTCGTCTCGTCGCCCGATGCGACCGCCGTCGAAGCGCGGCTGCGCGGCCTCGACCTGCTCGTCGTGAGCGACTTCTTCCTCTCCGAGACGGCGGCTCTCGCCCACGTCGTCCTCCCGAGCGCGCAGTTCGCCGAGGAGGACGGCACCATGACCAACCTCGAAGGGCGGGTCATCCGCCGGCGTGTCGCAGTCGATCCGCCGGCCGGCGTTCGCACCGACCTCGCGATCATCCGCGCGATCGCAGACGCGATCGGCGAGGGCGGGCGCTTCCCGTCGGACGATCCGCGCGCCGTCTTCGACGAGCTCCGACGAGCGAGCGCGGGCGGCCCCGCGGACTACGCGGGCATCACCTGGGACCGCATCGATCGCGATCGAGGCGTCTTCTGGCCGTGCCCGTCGGAGGACCATCCGGGTACGCCGCGCCTCTTCGAGTCGCGCTTCCCCACGCCCAGCGGGCGGGCGCGGTTCTTCGCCGTGCGCCACGCGGCGCCCGCCGAGGAGCCGGACGCCGAGTACCCGCTCGTCCTCACGACGGGGCGACTGCTCGCGCAGTACCAGTCGGGCACGCAGACACGGCGCATCGAGAGCCTCGTGCGCGTCGCTCCGCACCCTGTGGTGGAGATGCATCCGGCCGTCGCACGGCCGCTGGGCATCGAGGGCGGCGAGGAGGTGACCGTCGTCACGCGCCGCGGCGGGGCGTCGTTCGTCGCACGGGTCACGCGCGACGTGCGGCCCGACGTGCTCTTCGTGCCCTTCCACTGGGGCGGCGATCGCTGCGCGAACCTCCTGACGAGCCCCGCCCTGGATCCGTCGAGCCGCATGCCGGAGTTCAAGGTCTGCGCAGCGCGGCTCGAGGTATCGACGCACGTCCCTCCTCGCGGAGGTAGTGCCACCAGGTCATGACGAGGCAGGTGCCGTAGAAGCCGACGAAGATCGCGAACGCCGACGTCGGCGAGCCGGTCGCCCGGATGGACGCGCCGAAGAACTGGGGAACGAAGAACCCCCCGAGCGCCCCCACGGCGGAGCTGAGCCCGAGGACCGCAGCCGCTTCGCGGCGCACGCGGAAGATCTCCGGGACCATGCGATAGGTCGATCCGTTGCCGACGCCACTCGTGACGAAGAGGAGCAGGAAGCAGCCGAGGAACCCGGTGAACGCATGCGCTCGGAGAGCCGAGAGGACACCGAGCGCCGACGCGCCCATCAGGATGAAATTCCAGAACGTCACGCGCGCGCCTCCGACCCGATCCGCGAGCCTGCCTCCGAACGGCCGGGCGAGGGATCCGACGAACGGTCCGAGGAACGCGAGGTTGGCGGTCAAGTCGCCGAACTGGGTCTTCAGCAGCAGCGGGAACGCCGCCGAGTACCCCACGAAGGAGCCGAACGTCCCGACGTAGAGCCAGGCGACGATCCACGCGTGCTTGTGGCGGGTCACGGCGAGCTGATCGCCGAAGGAGGATCGGGCCGACGCGATATTGTCCATCCACCGGGCGGCCCCGATCGCTGCGACGGCGATGGCCGGCATCCACATCCACCCGGCGCGCGATAGCGACACCGCCCCGGCGCCGATGACGAGAGGAACGAGGAGCTGCACCGTGCTCACGCCGATGTTGCCCCCGGCGGCGTTGAGACCGAGCGCCCAGCCCTTCTCGCGGTCCGGGTAGAAGAAGGAGATGTTCGCCATGCTCGAGGCGAAGTTGCCTCCACCGAGGCCCGCCGTGGCGGCAGCGAGGAGCATCAGACCGAACGGCGTCTCGGGATGCGCGACGAGCAAGGCGAGCGCTGACGCGGGGACGAGGAGCAGCAGAGCGCTGACGATCGTCCAGTTGCGTCCTCCGAACCGCGGCACCGCGAACGTGTACGGAACCCGCATCAGAGCTCCGACGAGCCCCGGGACGGCGACGAGGAGGAAGAGCCGGTCGGTGCCGTAGTGAAAACCCGCTGCCGGAAGACGCGCGGCCACGACGCTCCACATCATCCACACCGAGAACCCGATGTTCTCGGCGACGATGGACCAGGCGAGATTGCGTCGCGCGATGCGCCGGCCAGTCCGCTCCCAGAAGGCACGATCTTCCGGCTCCCATTCCGTGATCCATCGGCTCATCGTCGTTTCTCCGAATCAGAAGGTCAGCGGCAGGTCGAGCTGCACGATGTGGTAGTCGCCCGCCGAGATGGTCGGCGACGGGTCGTTCAGCGGCTGAAAGAAAGCGAGCCCCGGTCGCAGCCACAGGTGGTCCGCCAGCTCCAGGTGCACGCGCACGCCCCCGCCGGCCGTGACCCAGCTCCGCGCGACCCTCCCCGCCTGCACTGCCGCGGGCGTCGTGAGAAAGCTCTGGTCGCGCACCTCGAGGCCGACGGAGAGCTGCGGGATGACGAAGTAACCGGCGCTGAGTCCCATCGAGAGGCTGGTCTTCGTCGCGTCGGGATCCGTCGGGGCGCCGGTCACGCGGAACAGCTCGAAGATCGTGGCCTCGGCCTGCACGGTGAGGCCGTTGGCGACCCACGCGATGTCACCACCGACGAACGGAGCCACGTCGTCGGGCGAGAAGATGGTCGCTCCCTCGAACCGGGATCGCGCCAGGTTGCCCGCCGCGATGGCCGCCGCCTCACCGGGATTCGGCGCCGCACCGCCGCCCTCTCCGACCGGCAGGCCGCTACCGATCGTCGCCGAGTACCGGATCTCTGGCACGATCTTGCCGGCCCACAGGACACCGATCGCGATGTTGGTGAAGGTGGTGCTCGCGCTCTTGCCCTCGGGGATGAAGTCGACCCAGCCGCCGCGCGCATAGATCGAGAGCGGCTCGATGGGCGCGTAGGACGCGCTCAGGTACTGGACGACGGTGCTCGAAGCACCGCTGTCCAGGCCGTAGGCCGTCTCGGCACGCACCGCCGACGAGGCGGACGTGGGGCGGAGTCCGAACGGCAGTGCATAAGGAGCAGGGCTCTTGCTGTTCTGGGCGCGAGCCGGAGAGGTCAGGAACGAAGTGACGCCAACGATGGCGAGGGCGAGCCGGCGACATCGCATGGGCCGACATCGTGGGCCCGCCACTTTTCGGGGAGTTTTCGGCGGCGTTTCCTATTGACGCTTTGCGTTACGCACCCCTCGCGAGGCGCTCACTCGTAGTGCTTGAAGTCGGGCCAGTCGGCGCGCAGCGAGAAGCGCGGGTGGCGGCACTGCAGGATGGGCCGATCGTGCTCGTAGGGCATCACGTAGTCGGCGCCGAAGCGCGCCGGGATCGTGAGCTCGTCGCAGCGGTCCTTCCAGCGGTCGGGATCGCCCCCGACCCGGAGGATGACGAGCGGTTCGTCGTCGCCGGGCCCCCAGAGGTAGTACTGATTGTGGCCGCTGCGCGCGGGAGGAAGGCCGTCGTCGGCGCCGTAGAGATCGAGCGCGCCCGCCTCGCCGTAGTTGCCGGCGATGATCGTCGTGCGCGCGCGCTCGTCGGCGGGGAGCGCGCGCCAGACGTCGGCGACCGTCGCCTCGAGCTCGCGCCAGCCGACCATGTCGGCCATGAGCTGCGGGAGGACGGCGCCGCGCTGCTTGTTCTCCTGCGCCTGCGGCTGCGTGTGCGTCGCGACGACGAAGCGGGCCAGAGACGCGGGCGGAAGGACGGGCATCGACGTCGGGATGGCGACGACGGTGAGAGCGACCACGAGGGCAAACCATGCGCCGAGGGCGCTCGTGCCTCGCGTGCGCACGACCCGCGCGGCGAACACCCCGCCGAGCGCGAACGCGACGCCGTACGCGGGAGCCACGTAGTAGTCCTTCCCGTGCATCAGCATCATCTCGAGCAGCACGCCGACGAAGGCGATCGCGAGAAAGCGCACCGGCGCGAGGCGCCGTGCGAAGAGGGCCCAGCCCACGCCCGCGATCCAGAGCGGCGCGAGCAGAGGGTTCATCACGAGCAGCTGGTTCAGGAGGAACGGCCCCGGCGGCACCACCGTGTTCTTGCCGTGCGACGCCGCGTGGAGGAGCTCGCGGAAAGGAAGGCCGTGCCCGAGCTGCCACGCGACGCTCGGCATCGCGAGCGCCACCGCCGCCGCCACGCCGGCGCTCGCCTCGCGCGTCCACACGATGCGTCGCGAGGGGCCGAGCGCGATCCCCGCCACGAGCGGCGCGAGGAAGAAGGGCGCCGCGTACTTCGCCTCCATCGCGATGCCCGCCACGATGCCGAGGCTCACGAGCCACCGGCGCTCGCCGCCCAGCGATGCTCGAGCCGCGGCGTACGCCATGAAGGTCCACGCGAGCGGTTCGAAGGAGGTCGTGTCCAGCGTCGAGTGAAGTCCGAGGTACATTGGCGCCAGCGCCACGGACGCGCCGGCCACGACACGCGCAACGTCCTCACGTTCACCGAGGCTCCGCGCCACGCGCGCGGCCATCGCGCCGGCGACGATCACGGTCCCGGCGTGCGCCAGCGCCGGGAGTGCGCGCAGCACGAGAAGCGTCCGGCCGAAGAGCATCGACGCCGCAGCGAGCATCGGGATGAGCGGCGGCTGGTCCACGTATCCGAAGGACGGGTGCCTCCCGCAGTCGATGAAGTACAGCTCGTCGCGGAAGAAGCCATACGGTCCGAGCATCGACGCGAGCACGTGCGCGAGGAAGACCACCCCCCCCAGCGCCAGGACCGCCTTCTCCGGCGACGTCATCTCGCCCCATCGCTTCATCGTCGCGTCCATCGTACGCTCGCCCGCCATGAAGACCGCTGCCAAGACCGTGGCCGCCTACCTCGCCTCCCTGCCCGCGGATCGACGGGCCGCCATCGAGGCGGTGCGCGACGTCATCCGCAAGAACCTCGACGGCGACTACGAGGAGGGCATCCAGTACGGCATCATCGGCTACTACGTGCCGCACAAGGTCTATCCGCGCGGCTACCACGCCGATCCGAAGCAGCCGCTGCCCTTCGCGGCGCTCGCCTCGCAGAAGAATCACATGTCGCTCTACCTCATGGGCGTCTACTGCGGCTGCACCGAGAAGCCCGGCGGGATGACCAACGAGGCCAGGTGGTTCCGTGAGGCGTGGGCGCGCACCGGCAAGAAGCTCGACATGGGCAAGGCGTGCGTGCGCTTCACGAAGCTCGAGAACGTGGCGCTCGACGTCGTCGGAGAGGCGATCCGTCGCATTCCCGCGAAGAAGTACATCGCGCGTTACGAGACGGTCCTCGCAGACGTGGCGCAGACGAGAGCGAAGAAGTCAGCGAAGAGGTCGGCCAAGAAGGCAGCAAAGAAGCCTGCAAAGAAGGCACGCCGATAGCCACGAGCCCCGGTACGCACATGCCCACCGCACTCGACCGAATCGCGGACGCGCGCGCGCCAGCCGCGACCCTGCTCGTGAGGCTGCTCGTAGGGGGCGTCTTCTTGTCGGAGGGGATCCAGAAGTTCCTCTTTCCCGCGGCGCTCGGTGCGGGGCGCTTCGCGAAGATCGGGATCCCGGCGCCAGAGGTGATGGGACCGTTCGTCGGGGTCGTCGAGGTCGTGTGCGGGCTGCTGCTTCTCGTGGGCCTGCTCACGCGCCTGGCGGCGATCCCGCTGATCGTCGACATGATCGTGGCCATCGCGACGACGAAGATCCCGATGCTCCTCAAGGGCGGCTTCTGGGCGATGGCGCACGAAGCGCGCACCGACTGGTGCATGCTGCTTGGCTGCGTGTTCCTCCTTCTCGTGGGGTCAGGCCCCCTTTCTCTCGATGCGCGCATCGGTGGACGAGCGAGCCCCCGCTGAGCCCCGAGCGCGGCTCGCGGCCGTGGCGCTCCTGTTCCTGCGCCTCGGCTTCACGGCGTTCGGGGGGCCGGCGGCGCACATCGCCATCATGGAGACCGAGGTGGTGCAGCGCCGTCGATGGTTGTCGTCCGAGCGGTTCCTCGACCTGCTCGGCGCGTCGAACCTGATCCCGGGCCCGAGCTCGACGGAGCTCGCGATCTTCATCGGCTACGAGCAGGCCGGGTGGGCCGGGCTCGTCCTCGCCGGGGTGTGCTTCATCCTCCCGGCGGCGCTGATGGTGGCGGCGCTCGCCTGGGCGTACGTGCGCTTCGGCGGCGTGCCCCAGGTGGCGGGCGTCCTCTACGGGATCAAGCCGGTCGTCATCGCCGTCGTGGTGCAGGCGCTCTGGAGGCTGGGGCCGACGGCGCTCAAGCGCTCCGTCCCGCTCGCGCTGATCGGCGCGGCCGCGTGCGCGGCGTTCGCGCTCGGAGTCGACGCGATCGGTGTCCTCGTCGGGGGCGGTGTCGCTTGCGCGCTCGTGCGTCGTCTCGCCGCCCGTGAGAGCGGCGCGCGCGTTCTCTCTCCTCCGCTGCTCGCGGCGACGGCGGCGGCTCCCGCGTCGGCCGCGACCTTCTCGCTCGTGACGCTCTTCCTCACGTTCCTGAAGCTCGGCGCGCTCGTCTTCGGCAGCGGTTACGTGCTGCTCGCCTTCCTGCGCGCCGATCTGGTGGACCGCCTGCACTGGCTGAGCGAGGCGCAGCTCCTCGACGCGGTGGCGATCGGCCAGGTCACGCCGGGTCCGGTCTTCACGACCGCCACCTTCATCGGCTACCTGGTCGGCGCGGGCGCGGGGTCGGCGGCGTGGGGAGCGGCGCTCGCGACGGTGGGCATCTTCCTCCCCGGCTTCGTCCTCGTCGCGCTCGTGCGACCGCTCGTCGCGCGCGTGCGCAGGTCGGCCGTCGCCGCGGCGTTCCTCGACGGCGTGAACGTCGCCGCCCTGGCGCTCATGGCGGTGGTGACGGTGCAGCTCGCGCGGGCGGCGCTCGTGGACGTGCCCACCGTCGCCATCGCGCTGGCGGGAGCCGTCGCCCTCATCCGGTTCCGGCTGAACACGACGTGGCTCGTCGCGGGCGGCGCTCTGCTCGGCGCCGTCGTTCAGGCCGCGCGCTACTGACAGATGCCGTACGTCACGCCGTTGATCACCGGACCATTGCTGAGCGCCATGCACGTCGTGCCCGAGGGGCACATGCCGTTCGGCATGGCGCACCACGCGTAGCACTTGGTGGTGCCGCCCTGCGGGCCCGCACAGGCGTAGCCGGGGCCGCACTGCATCGAGGCGCTGCTGGTGCAGGTGCTGCCCTGCGTCCCGCTGCCGACGACGCACATGCACACGGCGGCGTTGTTCATGATGCAGCACTCGGCGTTGGCCGCGCACGGGGTCATGGAGGTGATCGAGCAGCCGCCGCCGCCCGAGTCCACGGGCGGACCGCCGGTGTCCGTCGTGCCGCCGCCGTCGAAGCCTGCGCCGGACGAGGAGGACGACGACGAGCCGCTCGAGTCGAACCCTCCCCCGCTGCTCGACGAGCCCCCCGTCTCGCTCGTTCCCCCGGATTCGGCCGGAGGCTGCGCCGTGTCCATCGCGCCGCCGCCGCCACCGTCGTCACCGCCGCCGAATCCGCCGCCGCTGCTAGCGCCTGTCGCGCACGCGATCAGCGTGAGCGCCGACCCGAGCACGACCACCGCTCCCCTGTTCCCCCTCACGCCCATGCCCTCATTCTGCTCCCGGACGCGCGCGGGGGCGAGAGTCTCGCCACGGCTGGCTCACGGCAAGCTCTGCGGCCCGACGTGCTCGGCCTTCCATCGCATCGCCATCTCGATGCGGTGGCGCCCGCTCGGGTGATCGAAGAAGACGAGCTCCTCGATGGGCCCCGGGTCGAGCTTCCGGTACTCCGCGAGCTTCAGGGCCGCCTGGGCCGCACCATCGGGCTGGCGCGCGGCGTTGAGCCCGAAGAGGTCGGCCTCGGCCTCGGCGGTGCGGATGATCGTGTTGATCACCGGCGTGACGAGCAGCCCGTACACGGAGAAGAGGAGCACGAAGAGCGGGAAGCCCGCCGGATCGTCGATACCCTGGACCCGCCAGCGCCCCTCGTAGCGCTTCCGCATGCGCTCGAAGCCGAGGCGCACGAAGAGGAAGCCCAGCAGGATCACGATGCCGAACGCGACGATGTGCTTCTGGATGTGGTGCAGCACGTAGTGGCCCATCTCGTGGCCCATGACGGCCTCGATCTCTTCCTGCGAGCAGCGCTGCAGCAGGTTGTCGTTGAGCGAGATGCGCATCGTGCCGGCGAAGCCGCTCACGTTGGCGCTCACGCGCTTGCTCTGCCGGGACGCGTCGAACTGCCAGACGTCGTGCGCGTCGATGCCGTTGGCGCGCGCCAGCGCGAGGATGGGGTCGCGGACGTGCGGGTCCTCGAGGCGCGTGTACGTGTTGAACACGGGCGCGATGAAGACCGGCACGATGGTGACGACGAACGCGAGGAAGCAGACGCCCGCGAAGGATCCCCAGACCCACCAGAGCGTCCTCGCGCGTCGCAGGATGGCGTAGAGCACCGGGATGGCGATGCCTCCGAGCACGAGCGAGAGGGCCACTCCTTTCGCCTCGTCGCCGAGCCACGCGCCGAACGTCATGTTCGACAGGCCGTACTGGTGCTCGCGCATCCAGCCCTCGTACACGCCGAGGGGGAAGCCGAGCATGCTCGTGAGGAGCACGTAGAAGGCCCAGTAGATCGCCACGTGCACGAAGCGAAAGCGCGTGACGCGCGCCGCGACGTCGCGCATGCGAGCCGACAGTCCAGTGTGCAGCAGGGCGACTCCGATGACCGCGCCGACCACGAAGTCCGCGAGCTGC
>DASVWO010000394.1:0-14697 GCA_036393165.1 Polyangiaceae bacterium
ACGACGCCGTTCTGGTTCCGGCGACCGCCGGAGTCGGCGCAGTGCACGTCGCTCGCCCTGCGCACGGAGGACATGCGGCAGGCTCGCGCGCTCTGGTGGACGCCGTCGGGAGGGGGAGCGCCCGCGCCGCGCACCGGCGTCGTCGTGATGCACCCGCGCGTCGACTTCACGCACCACTACACGGTGCCTCGGCTCGTCGCGGCGGGGTTCGGCGTGCTGGCGGCGAACGGGCGGCACGTCAACAACGACACCATGTGCGAGCACGAGGAGCTCCTGCTCGACCTGGCGGCGTGCGTGAAGTGGCTGCGCGCGAAGGCGGGGGTGCAGCGTGTCGTTCTCCTCGGGAACTGCGGCGGAGGATCCCTCGCGGGCTACTACCAGGCGCAGGCATCCCTCGCGCCGTCGGCGCGCCTGGAGCGATCCCCGGGTGGTTCGCCGACGCACTTCGCGCGCGCCGACATGGCTCCGGCCGACGCGATGGTGATCGTCGCGGCGCATCGGGGGCAGGGGCACGTGATGCTCCGATCCATCGACGCGGCGGTGGTCGACGAGCGCGATGCGTTCGCGAGCGACCCGTCGCTCGACGTGTACGACGTGCGCAACGGCTTCCGCGAGCCGCCCGAACCGTCCACCTTTGCACGGGAGTTCCTCGCCCACGTGCGTGACGCGCAGGTCGAGCGCGTACGCCGCATCGACGCGCGTGCCCGCGAGCTGCTCGCCGAGCACGCTGCGGCCACCGAGGAGTCGGAGCGCGCCGGCTTCGCCGATCGCCCGTTCGCCGAGCGACAGGCCGTGCTCAAGCATCGGGCGTACGAGCCGATCATGCTCGTCCACCGGACGATGGCGAATCCGGCGTTCGTCGACCCGCGCATTGACGCGGACCCGGACGGGGCGACGCGCGAGTACGGGTCGCTCGTGAGCGAGCGGCCGGACCTGATGAACCTGGCCGCCATGGGCTTTGCCCGCACGTGCACCCCTCGCGCCTGGCTCTCGACGTGGTCGGGCCTCTCGTCGCGCGCCGATCTCGTCGAGAACGTGCGCCACGTCGACGTCCCGACGCTGATGGTTCACGCTGCGTGCGACCGCGAGGTGTACTTCGACCGCGACGTGCGCCCTGTCTTCGACGCATGCGCCGCGAGCGACAAGCGTCTCGCTCGCGTCGAGGGGGCTCGCCACTACTTCGAGCCCGATTTCGGCGAGCGCGAGGCGCCGGACGTCGAACGCCTCATGGACGTGGTGGTCCCCTGGCTGCGAGAGCGGATGCCGTGAGCACGGCGCGCACGAACCTGCTGGAGCTCGCGGCGCGGCCGGGGCGCTTCGAGCACCACTTGACGGTGGTCGCGCGCGTCGGCGACGCGCAGCTCGAGATCGCCACGGCCAGCGAGCCGCTCTACTTCGCGCACGTCAACGTCTCGGACGAGTACGCGATGGCGCTGCCGACCGGCGACGCGCTCGTCGACGGCTTCCCGCTGCGCACGTTCGTCGCGGATGCGGCGACCGGGCAGGACGTCGCCCGCTACAACCACCGCGTGGGCGACCTCGTGCTCCACCCGCTGGGAGCGATGCACTGGCCCGGGCGGCTTCGCCCGCCGTTCGCGCCCGTCGTGCCGCCTCCCGGGATGCGCCGCTGCGGCACGAGCCTCGTGTTCTGCGCGTGCAAGCCGACGGCGTCGAGCATCGGTGCGCGTCGCGTGAGCGCCGGACGCGAGGCGGACGCCAAGCCGTACGTCGACGGACCTCCGCCGCTGGTGCTCCTCGACGCGCTCCACGACGAGCCATGCACGCTGGCGCGCATCGGAGACGCCACGCTTCGTCTCGTCGTCGCGCCCGGGAGCCTCGCTGCTCCCCGGGGCGCCTACGTCGTCGCGCTCCCCTCGTGCGACCTGATTCACGTTCCGCCGGGCGCCTCGCTCGATGCGTCCTCCATCGCGCGGGCCCTGGTGCTCGAGAGCGACACGCTCGACGCGTCCCCGCCGCCGGAGTCGTGGAGCCGAGTACCCGGATCACCCATCGCGCCCTTCGAGGACGGTCCCCGTCACCCTCTTCCGTTCTCACGGGCCGGAGTCGAAGCCGCCGAGGCGGATGCGACCGAGGTCACGATCCGCATCGGCACCACCAGCGCTCGCGTGCCTCGCTACTGGCTCGCGCGAATGCTCTTCCGCACGACGTTGCACCGTCCGCTGCTCGGTTACGTCGAGACGTACGGCGGCTTCTTCTTCGACGATCGCCGGCAAGCGAGCGAGGGGATCACCCTCGGCCTTCGCGGAGGCGACCAGGTCACGCTCCCTGCAGCGGAAGCGGTCTCGCTCGTCGAGGCGCTCTACCGCGCCGTCGCGCCCGAGGGCTACACGGAGCGATTCACGGAGCCAGCGGCTTCAGCGTGACGACGGCGGGATTGGCCGCCCCGGGCGCGCTGATGGTGAGGCTCCCGGGAGCGACGCTCCACGCGCAGCCTCCGCACGTCACCGTGTATCCCGACGGATAGACGGACACCGGGACCGAGACCACCGTCGGCGCCCCGTTCGAAGCATCCGGGCGGTACGTGAACGTGAACACGCCGCTCGTGGCGTCGAACGTCCACGACACCGGATCTCCCGCGACGCGCTCCGGATACGGACGGACCACCGTCTGCAGTAGAGGCTCCGCGTCGGTCCCGTCGTCGTTCAAGAGCCCGTAGTTGCCCTTCGTGTAGTCCCAGTACATCGAGCTCGCGGCCACCGCGCCGGCGGCGTCGTACTGCGCCGTCATGTACGCCTCGATGGTCGGATCGCTCGCCGTGCCGCCGTACTCGCCGATCCACAGCGCGCCCCCGAGACTGTTCGCCTCCCTGGCCAGGGCGGCGACGTTCGCGAGGATCGCCGCTCGGTGCGACGGGTCGAAGGTCATGCCCATCTCGGCGTTCACGTCGTACGAGTGAGGCGCGTAGACGAAGTCGCCGAACGTCGGCACCGGCAGGTGCGTCGTCCCGCCCAGGTTGCGCGAGGACGAGGGCTCGATGAACGCAACCCATCCCGGCGCCTCCGAGCGCACGGCGGGCACCACCTTCTCGTAGAACGGCCCGAGCAGATCGGGCTCGAACTCCTCGATGGGGTGCGAGCCCCAGTAGGGCTCGTTGTAGACGTCGAAGCCGACGATGTTGTCGTATCCCGCGAGCCGCGCCGCGACCCGGCGCCAGGCCTCGATGAAGTGCGCCTGAAGGTCGGCGCCGTTCCAGAATCCGTCGAAGCACGACGTCACGCCCTTCTCGAGGTCCTCGATCGCCCACGGGGTGGTCGGGTAGAAGGAGGCGTAGTTCGACGCGTCGCACGTCCACAGCGGTGCGCCGTCGCCTCCGCCCTCCGCGAATCCGATGCCGTAGACGTCCTGGTGCATGTCGAGCACCACCTGCAGGTCGGCGTCTCGCATCCACCCGATCCGTTCCGCGACGGCGTCGAGGTACGCGTCGTCGTACGTGCCGTTCTGCGGCTCGAGGGCGGCCCACTGCATCACGAAGCGCACGCCGTTCATGCCCCACTCGTTGCGCATGCGTCCGAAGTCGGCGGGCCCGTGGAAGTCGAACCATGGCGCCTGCTTCTGCTTGCCCGAGACGTTCGCGCCGCGCAGCACCACGGCGCGGCCCTGCGCGTCGCGGATGAACCCCGCCCTCACCGACCAGGTGTGCGCGTTGCCGCTGCCATCGCAGGCGATGGCGGTCGCAATCAGCAGGGTCAATGCCAGACGCCGCATCGCAGGCACCTTACGCAGGGCAGGGCACGACGGCTACGCGCCAGTAGCCGTCCGAGCACTCCAGGGAGACTCCGCCTCGGCACGCGCCGTAGTCGCATGTCAGCCCCGGCGAGGTGCAGGTGGTGCCCTCGCGCGGGCGAGGCTCCGGGCAGCCGGAAGCCGGCGTCGAGCATTGCCACACGGGATTGGGTCGGGTCACGGGCACGGTCTGCGCGCAGTTGCATTGGCCCTCCGGATACGCGCAGTCCAGGCCCTGCGGCGAGCAGTCCTGTCCCTGAGGCACGCTGGCGTAGCTCGCGGGGCAGGTGCCCGGCACGCAGTTGAACCCGGGGGGCGGCGCGCTCCACCCGGAGCTTCCCCGGCAGGTGACGATCACGTCGCACTGCGGGTTGGGATCACTCCCGTACTCGCACGAGATCCCGGAAGGCGAGCACGCGGATCCTGGCCTCGGAAGGCTCCCCGGGCAGCCACCGCCTCCTCCGATCCCCGAGCTGCCATCGCCGCTGTCCGCTCCCGCGTCGTGGACCGTGCCCACCGGCGTGCTTCCTCCACACGCAACGAGGACCCCGAGCGCTGCGGTCGCGAGGAGCCGCTCCATCCGCAACGGAATCGATCAACTCACGCCGCTTGTCGAGTCTCTTCGGTAAGCTCGGGCTCCGATGTCCCGGTTCTCCATCATCGTGCTTCTCGCGATCGGCGCGTGCGGGGGATCCGCAGCGCCTGCGCCTCCTCCATCGTCCCCCGAAGCTCCGGCTGCCAGCGCCGCGGCGGCGACCGGCACGTCCACGCCGACGGACGATCCACCCAGCGCGGCCGAGGCGGGGCTCCCCACCAAGTGCGCCGACGCGTCGGCCGCCGTGTGCACGCCACCGGGCGACTTCGTCGACCGCCTCTGCACGAAGCCTCACCAGGACATCGCCCTCTGGCTCTTCGGCAAGGACACTCCGTTCACGCGCCTCTATCTGCGCGGGAAGATGGACGAGCTCGCGTTCGACGAAGAGGTGCTCGCGCTGCGCTTCCACGGCGTTCCCAAGGGCGGCATCCAGGTCGGCAACTCGACCGGCAGCTACGACGTGCTGCGCTGGGACGGGAGCTGCGCGATGGCGGTCGACGCGGAGATGATCACCAAGTCGAAGCCTCCCAGGCCGCGGACGGCGCGCCTCCAGTGGCATCGCATCGCCGGCCCGACGCAGGATGCGCTGATCGCGGCCAGCGCCGACGTCAAGCACTGGCGCGCGAAGCGCGGCAAGGAGTGTCAGGGTGCCATGAGCGGCGACGTATCGGCCGCTTGCCAGAAGGCCGACGCGTCGCTCGGAGACGCGGTCGTGGACTACGTGCGTGGCGGCGGGTCGATCCCGACGCCGGACCTGCCCTGATCAGCGGTTGCCGAAGGGCGTCGGCGGCAGGGTGCGCAGGTACGACCAGAGCGCGTGCATCTCGGTGTCGTCGAAGTTCTTCCAGCTCTCGACCGGCATGAACGGATCGAGCTTGCGGCCGCTCTTGCGGACGCCGGTCTTCATCAGCTTGTCGAAGTCCTCGTAGGACCAGTCGGCCAGACCCGTCTTGTCGGGCGTGAGGTTCAGAGGAATGGGAATCGACGGCGGCGCACCCGGGATCGGCCCGCCGCTCAGCCCCTCGCCGTGGCAACCCGAGCACAGTCTTCCGAGGTACGTGCCGTAGGCCGGAGTCGGCTCCGGGGCAGGCGGCGACTCCACCTTCGTGTGATCGATCACCCGTGCCACGTCCATGTGGAACTTGCCCTGCCGGTCGAGGACCTTGCCCAGGGTGCCCACAGTCGTGGTGCCGTTTGGACGGTCGACGTTCGGAACCGTGCGGATGTACGAGACGATGGCGACGACCTCGGAGTCCGGCAGCCAGGTGAGATCCTGGGAGGGCATCAGCCGCACCGAGCAGCCGTCCTTCTTGATCCCGTGCCGGATGATGCGAGCGAGCTCGCCGTCGGTGTATGCGGCACCGAGGCCGGTTCCCGTGATGTTCGGCGCGGCCATCTTGCCCACCGGCCCGATGTCGATGACGTGACCACCCCCCAGATCGGCGCCGTGGCAGTCGGCCACGCCGCAAGCGGCCACGGAGTGGACGAGGTGATCGCCGCGCGCGATGACCGCCGGATCGGTCGAGCGCGTCAGGTTCGGAACCGGAACGTCGTAGACCTTCGCCATGCTGGCGTCGAACGCCGAGCACTGCATGTACACGTAGCTTCCCCCTCCGAGGGCCAGCAGCCCCAGAAGGATCCCCACCACCTTCAGGACACGGACCACGAGCTTTCGCATGACCTCACACGGTACGTGAGGTCGCCACGGCCGAAAAGGGGGAGGCCGCTACTCGAGCTACTTCAGCCCAAGCCGCTCCGCACGCTCGCGAAACGCTTTGATTTCCTCGGCATACATCGTCAGCGGCCCGTCGAACTGCACGGCCACGCGGCGCAGCCACGGGCCGGCGTCACCCGGAACGAGGTCCTCCACGCGCACGACGCGCGCGGTGGCGTCGCGGGAGGTCGCCGGGTCGTCGGCGATGTAGAGCTGGAGCTTCACCTCGTCGCCGACCGCGATCTTCGTCGTCCGCACGAGCAGCAGCGCGCCAGACTCGCTGAGGTCACGGATGATCGACGGCCGCTGCTCTCCGTCCGGTCGCTCGAGCGACGCAGGGAAGCATGCGAGGTGACGAACGCCGGCGCGACGTTCCGACGGAGGGACGGAGTCGGACATGATGGCCGACTCTAGCGCAATCGGCGGCGCGCGCGCAGCATCGCGACGGCTCCGAGCGCGATCAGCGCCAGCCACGATGAGCCGCCTCCCGACGTCCCCGACGTCGAGCACGAATTGCCCTGTCCGGCGCGGAGGTTCAGCGGCTGGCCGCCGCCGTATCCGTTGCCGTATCCGGTCCCACCGCTGCTCGATCCGGCCGGCGAGCCGGGGCCCGTGGAGGAGCCGCCGTCTGTCCCCACCCCGCCGCCATCGCCCGAGGGGGGCGCGTTCTCGTCGACGGGCGCCCCGCCGGCGACCGCGAACGCCTGCTCGAAGAGCGACTGGAAAGAGGACAGCGACGTGTACACGTGCCCCGTCGTGTCGGTGCACGTGATGCCGCCGCGCGACACGATGCCGACCACGGCTCCGGTCTTCTCGTCGATCGCGGGACCGCCCGAGTCGCCGTTGCACATCGCCTCGCTGGCTTCGAACTCGCTCGACCCGAGGGGCGTCATCGACGCCGAGACGGTGCTGCCCACCGCGAGCACCGAGACGTCGTCGCGCCGGAAGCGCGTCCCGATCTGCACGTTCTGGTCGTTCGCTCCGTATCCGACCGCGCGCACGTTCTCGGACGCGAGCACCGGCGACGACATGCGCACGCGGAGCGGAGGCGCGACCGTGATGCTCTTGTCGAGCAGGATGAGCGCCACGTCCGAGTTGCAGATGGTGGTGCTCTGCCCGTGGAAGAGCTGCGCGGCGTTCGCGTCCGGCGTGCCGAGCAGGTTCGGAGTGGCTCCGGCGAAGATGTGAATCGAGGCGAGCGGCTGATCGCCGCCGACGTCGGGGCCGTCGTCGAGGGAGTTGCCATTCTGGTCGCAGTTGATCGCCGTGTTGTTCAGGACGCTCACGCAGTGGCGCGCCGTGAGGACGACGTTCGGGGCGATGAGGGACCCGGTGCACAGCTCGAATGTCTGCCCGTCGCCCACCTTGATGGCGACGACCGCGTCGTTCTGCGAGGAGCCGGTGTCTTCGACGCCGCCGTAGATGGCCGATGACGTGGAGGACGTGAGCTCGCCCGGGCCGGCGGGCGCCGTGCCGCATGCGGAAAGCACGAGACAGGCGAGGGGGGCTGCGGAGACCCAGGGGAGGACGATCCAGGGGCGCTTCCCCCCGATTGACCCGGAACGATGGAGTTTCGGAGGCTTCCGTCCTGACACCCGCATCGCAGCGCAGTGACAGTTCACGGCGCATGCCGAGCTTCAGGGTAGGAGGCGCAGCTCCACGTCGATGCGGCGTCCGGGACCGCCGTGCCCGGGCAGGGTGAAGAAGGCGCTCCCCAGGTCGCCGCTGAAGCTCCCGCCGCTGAGGGCGAAGACGTCGCCGTGCAGGCCGTCGTGTACGACGTCGCTCGTCACGCGCGCCGTCACGCGAAGACGGGTCGTCGCCCCGCGCGCCGTGAAGGCCCGGGGACCCATGAGGAGCAGGGTTCGCTCGATGCCGCGCCTGAGGGCAGGCGACGGGGAGCCTCCGATGCCGTGCGATTCGAGGTGCCCGGTGTCGTCGAGCATCAGGGTCACCTCCGCGATGCCCGCCGATCCGAAGCTCGCCGTGTTCCAGATGCCATCCGCGCTCGCCGCCTGCGGGAAGGCGCGCGTGAAGGTCGTCGCGAGGTCCGTCGCGTAGCGAACACCCACCGCGCCGAAGAGGGCCGGCGGCGGGTGGGCCTCTCCGGCCGCAGCTCCCTTCGACCCGACGCGCGTCGGACGGCGCGCGGGCGCCGCGGATTCCCCGGGATGGCTCGTGTCGTCAGCCGAAGACTCGTCGTCGCCGCTCTGCTGTTCGGCCTCCGCCGGCGCGGCCTCGTCCACGTCGAGCGTCTCTCCCACGAGAGGCGCAGGGACCGCGTCGAAGCTCGGCCGCGCGGCCGAGGCGCTGCCCCGGTGGCTCAGGCCGACGAAGGCGCCCACGTGCAGCGCGATGCTCGCGATGGCGAAGACGCTCAGGGGCGGAGTGCGCCGGATCACCGTTGCCCATTCTGTCACCCGCGGGGGCCCGCGCCTTGGATCCGCCCGAGCTCGGACCGACACTCAGGCATGCGTTGCGTTACGCCTGGCCTGGGCTAAGGTGCGCTGTCTGCATGCAGCGAAAGGCCGGCGTCGTTCTCCCGCTGTTCTCCGTCAGAACGCGTCGGGACTGGGGCATCGGGCAGGTGAGCGACCTGCCTGCATGTGCTGCGTGGCTGAAGCGTGGCGGCCAGCGGCTGCTCCAGATCTTGCCCCCGCACGAGCTCTCTCGGGGAGAGACGAGCCCCTACGGCGCGCTTACGGCCTTCGGGCTGGACCCCATCTACGCGGACGTCGACGCCGTGCAGGACGTGGATGCCGCACTCGTGGCGCAAACGCTGGGTGACGCCGGGCGCGCCGCGCTCGACCGTGTCCGCTCCTCGCCCCGCGTGGACTACGCGACGGTGCGCGATCTGAAGATGCGCGTGCTGCACGCCGCGTTCGAGCGCTTCTACCAGCGTGAGTGGAAGCGCGACACGTCTCGCGCGCGCCGGCTCGCCGAGTTCGTTGCTTCCGAGCGCGCGTGGCTCGAAGATCTGGCGGCCTACGAGGCGCTTCGCGAGTCGCACGCGGGCTGGGGCTGGACGACGTGGCCGGAGGACGAGCGCGATCGCGCGCCGCAGACCCTCGCGACGCTTCGCTCCTCGCGGGCCGATCGCCTCCTCGAGACGGCGTACGTGCAGTGGACCGTCCTGGCACAGTGGGAGAGCGCACGCTCGCGCATGCGCGAGATCGGCGTGGAGCTCATGGGCGACCTGCCCTTCGTCGTCTGCGCCGAGAGCGCCGACGTGTGGTCGCACGCCTCGCAGTTCCAGCTCCACATGGAGCTCGGGGCGCCGCCGGACGCGTACTCGGCGGAAGGACAGGACTGGGGGCTGCCCGCGTACGACTGGCTCGCGATGGAGGCGGACGACCTCGCGTGGATCCGCTCCCGCGCGCGCCACGCGGCACGCCTCTACGACCGCTTCCGGCTCGATCACGTCGTCGGCTACTTCCGGCAGTGGGTGAAGCGGAAGGAGCAAGGGGCGCGCGGGCGCTTCGATCCGGAGGGCACTGACGCGCAGGCGTCGCGCGGCCGCCGCGTCCTCGGCGCGATCCTCGACGAGGTGAACGCCAGCAACGGCATCGAGCCGCCTCGCGTCATCGCCGAGGACCTCGGGGTCATCCCGCCCTTCGTTCGCGACGTGCTGCGCGAGCTGGGGATGCCGGGCTACCGCGTGCTCCCGTGGGAGAACGACGACGGCGTCTTCCGCGACCCGCGCGAGTTCCCCGCGAACAGCGTCGCTTCGTGGAGCACGCACGACACGGCGCCCATCGTCTCCTGGTGGGGGGACCTCTCGGATCACGACCGGCACGCGCTCGGCGGCCGCGCGGGAGTCCATCACGAGATGGACGAGCGGGCCCGCACGCTGGCACTTCTGCGCGATCTGTACGGCGCCCGATCCGAACTCGCGCTCACGCTCGTGCAGGAGCTCCTCGGCATTCCGGACCGGATCAACAAGCCGGCGACTGTCGGCGAAGCGAACTGGACGTGGCGCCTGCCGCGGCCCATCGAGGATCTCGAGGCGGACGAGGGAGTCTCCTCGCGGCTCGACGCCGTGCGCGCGCTGGTCGACGCGTCGGGTCGCTAAATCAGCGAGCACTCGTTCTCGAAGGACACAGCAGCGCTCGCTGATTTACTCCGGCCATCACACGAGCGAACCTCCGTCGTCGTCAGGCCAGAAGGGCCTGACGAGAGGCGGAGCAAGTCAGGGTTCGTGATCGAAGATCACGAACCCTGATTTGCCTGGCAATATACGGGGATCGAGCCCGGCCACTTCCACCCTCTCGGCGCGACCTGGGACGGGCGCGGCGTCAACTTCGCACTCTTCAGCGAGCACGCGACCGGCGTCGAGCTGTGCCTCTTCGACGAGGCCGGGGTGGAGACGCGTCTCGCGGTCCCCTGGCGCTCGCTCTACGTGTGGCACGCGTACATCCCCGGCCTGCGCCCGGGTCAGCGTTACGGCTGGCGCGTGCACGGCCCCTTCGCGCCGCGCGAGGGGCATCGCTTCAACCCGCACAAGCTGCTGCTCGATCCGTACGCGCGCGCGATCGAGGGAAACGTCGACTACCACGGCCCCGTGTTCGGCTACCCGCGCGATCGCGGCGCCAGCCCCGACGTGGTCGACGATCGCGACGACGCGGCCTTCAAGCCCAAGGGCGTGGTCGCAGACGACGGGTTCGACTGGGGAGACGATCGGCCGCCGCGCGTGCCGTGGCAGGCGACGCAGCTCTACGAGCTTCACGTGGGCGGCTTCACCCGGCAGCACCCGAGGGTGCCCGAATCGCTGCGCGGGACGTACCTCGGGCTCGCGTCGGATCCCGCCATCGAGCACCTGAAGTCCCTCGGCGTGACGACGGTGGAGCTCATGCCGATCCACCAGCACCTAGACGAGCCGGCCATCGCGGCGCGCGGGATGACCAACTACTGGGGTTACTCGACGCTCGGCTTCTTCGCGCCCGACTCTCGCTTCGCCACGCGCGGCGGCGACGCGCTGCGCGAGTTCAAGGAGATGGTGAAGCGCCTGCACGCGGCGGGCATCGAGGTGGTGCTCGACGTCGTCTACAACCACACGTGCGAGGGCGACGCCGAGGGGCCCATGGTGAGCCTGCGCGGCATCGACAACCGCGTCTACTACCGCCTCGCGAGCGACGACCCGAGCGAGTACGTCGACTACACCGGCTGCGGCAACACGCTCGACGCGACCCACCCGCAGGTCCTCAAGCTCGTGACCGACAGCCTTCGCTACTGGGTCACCGAGATGCACGTCGACGGCTTCCGCTTCGACCTCGCGGCGGCGCTCGCGCGCGGCACCGGCGGGCGCGTCGACGGCCTGAGTTCCTTCTTCGCCGTCGTGCACCAGGATCCGGTCCTCTCGCGCATCAAGCTCATCGCCGAGCCGTGGGACGTCGCCGCCGACGGGTACCAGGTTGGCAACTTCCCGATCCTCTGGAGCGAGTGGAACGGGCGCTTCCGCGACACCGTGCGGTCCTTCTGGCGCGGGGACCGCAGGGTCGTCGCCGACCTCGGATACCGCATGACCGGATCGAGCGATCTCTTCGCCGACGACGGCCGCCACCCGCACGCGAGCATCAACCTCATCACGGCGCACGACGGCTTCACGCTGCGCGATCTCGTGAGCTACGAGAAGAAGCACAACGAAGCGAACGGGGAGGGGAACAAGGACGGCTGGGACGACAACCGCAGCCAGAACTGCGGAGTGGAAGGGGAGACGCGCGACCCGAAGGTGCTCGCGTGCCGGCGCACCCTCGCGCGCAGCCTGATGGCGACGCTCTTTCTCGCGCAGGGCGTGCCGATGCTCGAGATGGGCGACGAGCTGTGGCGCACGCAGCGCGGGAACAACAACAACTATTGCCACGACTCGGAGCTCGCGTGGGTCGACTGGACCCCGAGCCCCGACGCGCAGGCGATGCTCGAGCACGTGCGCAAGCTGGCGACCGTGCGTCGGGAGCACGCGGCGTTCCGCCGCCGCAACTTCCTCGGCGTCGAGGACATCCGGTGGCTCCGCCCCGAGGGCGGCGAGATGACGCAGAAGGACTGGCTGGCCCCCGAGCGCGCGACGCTGGCGTTCCATCTCGTCGGCCGCGGCGAAGACGACGGGTTCGTCGTGCTCATGAACGCCGAGCGCAAAGCCCTGAGCTTCGCCCTTCCACCGGGCGACTGGCGCGTCGTCCTCGATACCGCCGAGGGCGCCACGCACGGACAGGTCGTCCGCCGATCGCGCCCGGTCGAAGGCTCGAGCCTGGTCCTCCTGGTCGGCGGGTGACGCTGGCTGCCCCCACGCCGACCCCGGACGTGGGACGCCGTGCCGCGACCTCCTTCCGACGAGCGCTCATCGCGAGGACAACGGCATGGCCGAGCCGTTGCAGGACGGGAAGCATGAACCGCTTCTTCTTGCTGCTGGCTGCTTCGTCCTTTCTTTGCGCCGGCTGCGCGCGCGGCCCAGGCAGACGCGGGGCACACGCCGCCTATGACGCGGCCGTCGCGTTCAGCGTCGCGTACGAGATCGCGGAGCAAGCCCGCAACTCGGTGCCTGGTGGGCACGAGGACATTCTCGATCTCCCCGACCCCGTCTACGTCCAGTACGTCCCGGTCGCTCCCGAGCCTCCGCAGCGCTACGCGCCGCCCGCGTCGCCGCCTCCTGCCGGTCCCCGCGCCTTCGACCTCGGTGCTGCCCAGTCCTCGCTCGCCTCGGTGGCCTTCGACGCGTGCAAGTCCGAAGGCCTGGCCCCCGGTTACGCCCACGCGACGGTCGCTTTCGCCCCCGACGGCACCGTCCAGGCCGTCGCCCTCGATCTCCCGGCGGGCACCTCCTCCGACGCGCGCGCCTGCATCGAAAGCGCCTTTCGCGCTTCGCACGTCGCTCCCTTCTCGGGCGACAATGTCATGAACGTGCGCCGCAGCTTCTACGTGTCGGCCTAGCCCCGGCTTGCCCGCGCTATCCGGAACAGTATAGCTAGTAGAAGGGATGCTCTCGACCGGCACGATTCGCGTCCCCGCCGAACGTCGGGTCGTCGCGCTCGACAGCCTGCTCCTGTCGTCGCGGGTGGATGCGGTGCTCGCGCGCGAGGGCTACCGATTCGTGGGCGACCTCGACGGCCTCACGTTCGGCGCGCTCGCTCGACTCCCGGGCCTCGGCCCGCGCGGGGTCGCCGAGCTCCGCGCGAGGCTCCTCGAGCTCGGCGTCGTCGATCTCCCGTCGCTGCCCTCGACGAGCCGGCAGTCGCACGAACCGCTGGACCCGAAGCAGCAGAGGAAGTGCGTGATCCGCGTGCCCGTCGCCCTCCGGGAGCTGCAGTTCGACGGCCTCTCGCTCTCGACGCGCCTCATCAACGCGCTTCGCGCCTCCGGATGGCACCGCGTAGGCGACCTGGACGGCGTGCGCATGTCGGACATCGCGAACCGCTACGGCTTCGGCGCCCTCACCCTGGCAGAGCTCCACGATCTGCTCG
This sequence comes from Polyangiaceae bacterium, assembly GCA_036393165.1. Classification (GTDB taxonomy): domain Bacteria; phylum Myxococcota_A; class Polyangia; order Polyangiales; family Polyangiaceae; genus Palsa-1150. The sequence goes on from DASVWO010000394.1 coordinate 13,508, forward strand.
CGAGCCACGGCGCGATCGAAGAGCCGCGAGCGTGCGCCGACCGGATGGCCACCCGCGGAAAGTCCTACCGCTGGGTGAGCTGCGACGATCCGGCCCGGATGCGCTCCAGCGCGCCCCCGCCGCGCTGACGCGTGATCTGAGGCGGCACGGCGAATGCTCGCCATGGATGGCTGTCGCAAGGAGGCCCACCATGAGTCGACGACTGTTCGCGGCCAGCGTCGCAGCCGCAGTTTCACTGCTCGCGCTGGGCGCAACCACAGCCTCGAGCGAGGCGGCGCCGCGCATGACGCTCACCTCGGCCGATTTCACGAACGACCAGGCGATACCGGCTCAGTTCTCGTGCGAGGGCCCCGGCCTGTCTCCGTCGCTGAGCTGGTCGAACGTGCCCTCCGGCACGCAGAGCCTCGCCCTCGTCGTGCGCGACCCCGACGCGCCCGGTGGCAACTTCGTGCACTGGGTGCTCTACGAGATCCCGCCCAACGTGACGGGCCTTCCCAGGGGCGCCGCCTCGCAGGGTGCTCTCCCCCAGGGCGCGCAGCAGGGCATGAACGGCAAGAACGATCCGGGCTGGACGCCACCGTGCCCGCCGAGTGGCACGCACCACTACCACTTCGAGCTCTACGCGCTCGACAACAAGGCGATACCGACCGCCTCACCGACGGACACCGCGCTCACGACCGCGATGCGCGGCCACGTGCTCGCCAAGGCCGAGCTGATCGGGACCTACAAGAAGGCCAAGTGACCCGGTGAAACGAAGAAAGCCGGCCCCCGGCTCGCCTCGCGCGAGCGAGGGAGCCGAGGGCCGGCGCGGTTGATGCCGCTACTTCACGATGAGCGAGACGGTCTGGCTCCAGTCGCCAGGACCCGTCTTGCTGACGGGCTGGTACCGGAACTGAACCGTCTGCCCCGGCGTCAGACCCGTGACAGTGGTCTTCGCCTGAAGACTCACCGGGGTTTGCACCCAGGTCTTGCCGCCGTCGACGGAGTACTCCCACAGGTACGCCGAGCGATGGCCCACCGACACGGCGTAGAGCTTCACCGTGCCGGAGACTGCGCCTGCCTTCGCTGTGAAGGCGCGCGCAGCGTGGGTGGGCGACTTGCGAACTGCGAGTCCAGAGCTCTCGATGATCGACGCCCCGTTCTCGGGGGTCGCGTCAGCGACGGACTGGACGTAGGCCCTCACCTGCTCG
>DASVWO010000395.1:0-15911 GCA_036393165.1 Polyangiaceae bacterium
GGGCAGGCGGCGGGGGTTGCGGCGCAGCCCTGGTAGTTGCCGTGCTTGTCGAGGCAGCAGGTCTGGCCGGGGCAGTCGTTCTCGCAGTTCGTGCACTCGGACTGGCAGGCCGCGGCGGTGGGGCCTTTGCACGGGACGGAGGCGCAGCACCAGGCCGCACCGGGGGAAAGGGCGTCGGGGCACGTGCCGGCGTCGGAAGCGCCGTCGGGTTGCGCGTCCGCCTTTGCGTCCGCGGGCGCGGCGTCGGCGGCGCCGTCTTGCGCTTCCGCGGGCGCGTCGTCGGGGGCGCTCGTTTCGTCGGAGGGCGCGTCGGCCGTCGCGTCGGGGCCGAAGCTCACTTGCGGGACGTCCAGGCAGCCAGTGAGCCACGGGACGAAGAGAAGGGCCGCGAGCTGGTGCAACCGGCTCACGCACTCATTCTGGCACTTCTTTTCCGTGACCGCCGTTGCCGGACGGGCCATCCGTTCCTCGCACCGGTCATGTCACGTCACGTGACGCTACATGGCTCCCGCGGGAGGAAGGCCCGCCGGCGGCGCTACTTCTTGCCGCCCTTGAAGCGGCCCTTCGGCTGCTGCTTGCGATGGCCGTCGTGCTTCTGCGTGGCGGGCTTGGCGTGCTTCGCGTGCTTGTCGCGGCGGTCCTGCTTCGGGTGCTTGCCGCGCTGCGGGGGCGGCGGCTGGCGGCCCTTGCGTCCGCGGTCGCGGTCGCGGCCTCTCCCCTTGCCCCTTCCTTCGCCGCCGAGGCGCTTCGCGTAGACGGTGCGGCGCAGGATGGCCGCGTCGGTGATCTCCACTTCCACGCGATCGCCGAGCGCCACCACGTCGCCCGAGCGCGCGGCGACGATGCGCAGACCGTCGTCGTCGATTTCCCAGCGGGCGTCGCCGCCCATGTCCTCGAGGCGCACCAGCACGTCGACGAACGGGGCGTCGAGCTGGACGAACATGCCCGAGCCGACCACCGCGGTCACGGTGCCCTCGAAGCGCTCGCCGACGCGGTCCTTCATCATGAAGGTCCGGTACAGGTCGACGATGGCGCGCTCGACCTCCATCGCGCGGCGCTCGGCGATGCTCGAGGCCAGCGCGGCGTCGGCGAGCTTCTCGCGCGCCGCCGGGTCGCGACGCGGGTCGTGGTTCAGGAGCACCTGGTGCACCAGGCGATGGTCCACGAGGTCCGGATAGCGCCGGATGGGCGACGTGAAGTGCAGGTACGCCTTCGACGCGAGCCCGAAGTGGCCGACGTTCGCGACGTCGTACGTCGCCTGCTTCATCGACCGCAGCAGCAGCGAGTTGAGCACCGGCGCGAGCGGGTGGTCGGCGAAGCTCTTGAGGAGGTCGCCCAGCTTCTTCGGGTCGCGCGTGTCCTCCGGATCGAAGTCGATGCCCAGCGAGTCGCACATCGCCGCGAAGCGATCGAGCTTCTGCTCGTCCGGCGGCGCGTGCACGCGGTAGATCGTCGGGATGTCGCGCTCCTGGAAGAAGCGCGCGACCGTCTCGTTGCCGAGGAGCATCAGCTCCTCGATGAGCTGGTACGCCTTCTTCACGCCGAGGTCCTGCGCGCGCCGCTGCACGTCGATGGGCTCGCGCGTCTCTTCGTGCAGCACCACCTTCGCCTCGGGCAGCTCGAAGTCGAGCGCCCCGCGCTTCATGCGGCGCGCGCGCAGGTGGCGCGACAGCTCGTAGGCGACGCGCAGGCCCTCGACCATCGCGTCGGCCGCCGGCTCGCGCTTCGCCTCCGCCGAGAGCCCGAGCGCGCGCGCCACGCCGCCGTACGTCAGCTTCGCGCGCGAGCGCATGACGCCGCGAATGAGCCGGCTCTTGATCGGGTTGCCGCCCGCGTCGAGCTCCACCTCGGCGCAGAGGCACAACCGGTCCACGTCCGGCAGCAGCGAGCAGAGGTTCGACGACAGCGCGCGCGGGAGCATCGGGATCGCGCGGTCGGGCAGGTAGATGCTGCAGCCGCGCGCCTTCGCCTCGTCGTCGAGCGCCGTCTTCGGCGTCACGTAGGTGCTCACGTCGGCGATGGCGATCCACGCGCGGTACCCGCCGCGGTCCGTCCGCTCGACCCACACGGCGTCGTCGTGGTCGCGCGCGTCCTCCGGATCGATCGTCGGGAGCGGGACGTGGCGCAGGTCCTCGCGTCCCTCCTTCATGGCCTCGGGCACCTCGGCGCCGAATGCCTCGGCCTCGCTCACCGCCCTGTCCGAGTGGTGCTCCTCGATGCCCTCGAGCACGAGGATCTTCGCCGCTTCGACCGACAGCTCCCCGGGCCGGCCGAGCACCGTCTCGAGCGCGCCCTCGGGGTTCTCGTCCGGCGTCTCCGGCCAGCGCGTGATCCGGATGACCACGGCGTCGCCGTCGTTGCCGCTGTTGCCCTCGGGCCCCGCCACGTCCATCGCGCGCGGCAGCACGATGGGCCCGCGCACGCGCGTGTCGTCCGGCTCGAGCCACGCGCTCTTGCCCTTGCGGCGCAGCGTGCCGGCGACGCGCTTCAACCCGCGCTCGACGACCGCGGTGATCTCGCCCTCGGGCCCGCGCGCGCCGCGCGAGCGCACCCGGACCTTCACGCGGTCGCCGTGCATCGCGCCCGCCAGCGCCTCGGGCGGCACGAACACGTCGTCCCCCGCCGCGTCCAGGCTCGCGACGAACCCGAAGCCGCGCGGGTGAACCGTCAACAGGCCCTCGCGCTCGGCGCCCCGCGCCTGCGCCGTGCGCGGCGCGATCTTGAACCTCTGCCCGGGCCGCCGCGCCAGCACCCCCTCGAAGCTCAGATCGTCGAGCAGCCGCTGCAGCCCGAGGTAGTCCACCTCGGAGACGCGCAGCCTGCGCGCGATCTCGCGGGTATGCATCGGCTCGGCCTCGGAGCCGAGAAGCTCCAGGACGTCGCTCCGGGTCGCCACGGAGCCGGCTTCTAGCATGGGTGGGAAGCAGTTGACCGGGCCGCGTGTTGCGAGGGAGAAAATCGCATGCGAACCGGACGGGCAATCGGCGCGATCGGTCTGGCGGTGTCCCTGGTGCCGGCACTGGTGGGCCTCGTGGCGAGCACGATGCTCGCGGTCGACTACGTGCGGCCGACGCCGGCGTTCTGCGTCGAGGGCGGGTGCGAGGCGCTCAAGCACACGGTGTATGCGACGCCCATCCCGCACGTCCCGATGCCCTTCTTCGGCATCGCCGGGTTCATCGCCATCGGCGTCGCCGCGTGCTGGCCGGGGCGGCGCGCGCGCATGGTGCAGCTCCTGCTGTCGGTCGGCGCGGCGCTGCTCGGGGCGGCGCTCATCATGCTCCAGATGGTGATCGGGCAGTTCTGCCCCTTCTGCATGGTGGCCGACGCGGCCGGTCTCTTCGCGCTGCTCGCGGCGTCGGCGCGCCTCTGGGTCGCGCCCGACGCGGAAGTGCCTTTCCCCGCGGTGATCACGGGAGGCGTCTCGATCGCCGCGGCGCTCGCCGTGCCGCTCGTCAAAGGCTTCCTCGCGCCGCCGGTGCCGGTGGTCATCCGCGACGAGATGGCGCGCACGCCCGCGGGCGAGGCCACGGTCGTCGACTTCGTCGACTTCGAGTGCCCCTTCTGCCGCATGACGCACGCCGAGCTCGAGCCGCTGCTCGAGGAGCACGCCAAGCAGGTGCGCGTGGTGCGCCGGCAGATGCCGCTGCGCAGCCACCCGCACGCCATGGATGCGGCGCGCGCCGCGTGCTGCGGCGAGCAGCTCGGCAAGGGCGACGCGATGGCGAACGCGCTCTTCACCGCGCCCGAGGACGACCTGACGCCCGAGGGCTGCGAGAAGCTCGCGGCGAGCCTCGGTCTGCCGCTCGACGCGTACCGCGCGTGCGTGAAGAACGCGGCGACCGACGCGCTCATCGACGCCGACAAGGCAGAGTTCAAGGCCGCCGGCGGCTTCGCCCTCCCGACCATCTGGATCGGCGACACGCGCTTCGTCGGCGCGCAGTCGCACGAGGCGCTCGAGAAGGCGCTCGACCGCGCCATCGCCCGCACCGGCTCGTAGCGGTGGAGCTGCGCAGCGCGCTTCAGGTCATTGGCTGACGGCGACGCAGTGGCCGGGGAGATCGGGGACGCGTCCGTAGACGCACTGGTATCCGTCAGGGCACGCGTGCGGGTGCAGGATGAATCCGCCGCACGCGATGTCGTCGATCGCCACCATCTCGCAGAGTAGCGAGACGCGGTTGCACTCGGCGACGCGCGTGTCGAGGACCATGTACATGGGGCAGATGGGGCGCGGCTCGTGGCAGGCGAATTCCGCGTCGTACGCGTCGACCTCCTCGCGGTTGACCGCCGCCTTCCAGCCGTTGTTGCAGCAGCCGGCCTGGCGCACCGCGACGCAGTCGTCGTCCACGTGGCATTCGCGGAGCTCCGCCGGTATCCCGCCGTCGGAGGAGGACGAGGAGGGGCACCCGGCGTCCATCTCTCCGCCGCCGCTGGAACTCCCGTTGCCAGTGGCGCAGCTGCCACCGTCATCGCCGCCACACCGGCGATCAACTGAGCCATTGGAGGAGTGCAGCGCGCCGCCTTGCGTTCCCGAAGAATCCGCCGTCGACGAGCAGCCGGCTGCGATCAGCGCGCATGCGCAGAGGACGCCGGGAAGGGCCATGGCTGTGTTCATGCGCCCGTCAGATGCATCTCTGGTTCTCGGTTCCGGCCGAGCTGCAGTGCCAGTGAAGTGGCTACGTCACCGACCATGACCGTGCGTCCACAGGGGGCGTGGCATCCGTGCCATGCCGAAATCTCCTCGCTGACAGGCCAGTGAGTTTCTACAATCTCGCCCCGTCCAACGTGACGCCGAGGCAAACCATGACAAGACGGACTTCCTTCGCCGCGCTGCTCGGGACCGCCGCCATCGCCGCGCTCGCATGCAGCGCCTGTGGCGGCAAAGAGTACGTGCGCGGTGCGAACGACCCCAGCATCGATCAGCCGGCCATGAGCACCGGCCTGGACAAGGACGACATCGAGCGCACCCTGCAGACGCTGCTCAACCAGATGCGCGAGGCACCCATCATGGATGAGTGGCGCGTCAAGGCCGGCCAGGGGAGCCGGCAGACGGTCGCCATCGCGCCGTTCCAGAACGAGACCGACGAGCACGTGGACTCGCAGCTCGACGCGATGCTGTCCGAGACCGAGACGTGGCTCGTCAACAGCAACATCACGCGCGTCGTGGATCAGTCGCGCCAGGCGGACATGATTCGCCAGGTCGAGGGCGCGCAGCACCCGGTGTTCGACCCGCGGCACATCCCGCAGTACGGCAAGCAGCTCGGCGTGCAGTTCTACATCACGGGCAAGATCGGCGCGTCCGACGAGCGGACCGAGGACGCGCGCCGCGTGCAGTACTTCGTCTTCATGCAGGTCATCGACACCTCGACGAGCGAGATCCGGTGGCAGCAGAAGGCGTACGTCACGAAGGCCGTGCGGTGATCGACACGCGGGCGCTCTCGCTCGCGGCGGTCGTCACGGGGTTGCTCGTCGAAGGCTGCGCGACGCACTCGGAGATCACGCTGCCGGTGCGCGATGCGCTCGACGCCGGCAATCCGCACGCGGCCATCGCGCTCCTCGACGAGCAGATGGACGTCAAGGCGCCGACCGACCTGCCCGCCGAGATGGACAGCGAGAACTCGCTCTTCGTCCTCGACCGCGGGAGCATCCAGCAGAGCATCGCGCAGTTCAAGGACTCCAAGCGCGACCTCGAGGCGGCCGACAAGGCGATCGACATGCTCGACCTCGCGCACGACGCGAAGGACGACATCGGCTCGTACATCTTCTCCGGGTCGGCCGGGAAGTATCAGGCGCCGCCCTACGAGAAGCTCCTCGTCAACACGCTCGACATGGTGAACTACCTCGAGCTGCAGGACCTCAACGGCGCGCGCGTCGAGGCGCGCCGGCTCGCGGTGATGCAGAAGTACATCTCCGACGACCTGAAGGAGAGCGACAACCCGGTGCTCGGGCTCGGCGGGTTCCTCGCGGGGCTCACGTTCGAGGAGAGCGAGCAGCCCGACGAGGCGCTGCGCTGGTACGACCAGGCGCTCCAGTTCGCGGGATTCCACGCGCTGCGCGATCCGGTGCGGCTGCTGCTCACCAAGTCGCAGTACCGCTCGCCGCGGCTGAAGGACGTGGAGGCGGGAGGCCCTCCGCCCGCCGCGCCGGAGGACCAGGGGCAGGGCGAGATCGTGTTCGTCGTCGGCTACGGGCGCGTGCCGCACAAGATCCCGCACCGCATCCCCATCGGCCTCGCGCTCACGTGGTTCTCGGGCGCGCTCGCGCCGAACGACGTGGCGGCCGCGAACCGCATCGCGGCGCAGGGCCTCGTCACCTGGGTGAACTACCCGACGCTCGGCCCCGAGCAGGGGAAGTACGCGATCCCCGCCGCCACCATCGACGGCCAGTACGTGCAGCTCGAGGAAGCGGTGAACGTGACCGACCAGGTGCGCGGCGAGTGGAAGAAGATCGAGGGCAAGATCATCGTCAGCGCCATCACGCGCATGATCGCCCGCTTCGCCGCCGGCAGCATCGTGGGCGCGGTCGCGGGGCAGAAGAACGGCATCATCGGGCTGCTGGCGAACCTCGGCACGCAGGCGACGCTCACGGTGCTCGACAAGCCGGACACGCGGAGCTGGGAGACGCTCCCGGCGCGCGTCGCGATCGCCCGCGTGCGCGTGGCGGCCGGGAGCCACACGGTCCACCTCGACGCGCGCGGGGTGCGGCGCGATCTCACGCTCCAGGTCGACAAGGGCGGCTGCTCCGTCGTGTCGCTGATGGCCCTGCGCTGACGCTGACCGAAAAACGCGCCCTGCAGGACGCGTCCGCTGCGAATGCGAGGCGTTTCGTAGGTTTCGGACCCGTCCGCGGCGTCCATGGATTCCCGGCGCGAGATCGGGCACCGTATGGGGGCCATGAGTCAGGCCGGCGCACGAGGACCGGGACAGCCGCCCAAACCGCCGCCCGTGGGTGCGGGCAAGCCCGCGTCGCCGGGGGCGCCTCCCGTCGCGCCCAAGCAGACCGCGGTGACGCCTCCGGTCGCGCCGCGCGCGCCGAAGGTGGCGCCGCTGCCGACAGGGCCGGCGAAGACCACCGTCATGGGCGTGCAGGCGCCCGCGCAGCCCATGGCGAAGCCGCCGCCCCCGGCGCCGACGCCTGTGGTGCCGCTCCCCGGGGCGGAGGACAGCTGGGACCTCAAGCCGTCGGACGAGGACCAGACGGCGGTGAACGTGAAGCTGACGTCGGCGACGATGAAGGCGGCCGGCATGGAGCCCAGGCCCGCCCCGGCGCCCACGCCCCTCGGCCCGCCCGTGTCGCCGGTGCAGACCGCGCCGATGCCGACGATGACCGCCGCGGCGGCCGCGGCGACGCTCGCCGCGACCCCGCCGGCCCCGCCGCCCGCGGCAGCACCACCGCCTCCTCCGCCACCGGTCACGCCGGCCGCCCCCGCCGCCGCACCGGCCGTCGCGTACGCCGCGGCTCCCGCGGGCGTCACGGCGACCGACGTACGCCTCATCGTGCGCGCGATCGTCGACGAGACGGTCGCCCCGCTCGTCGCCCGCCTGACGGCGCTCGAGAAGCTCGCGGCGGCCGCGGCTGCGGCTCCCCGCGTCGCCCCCGCACCGGCAGCCGCGCCTGCGCCCGGTCCGTCGGCCGCGCAGTCGGGTCAGTACTCCGCCGCGATGGCTCCCACGCCGCAGCCGGCGCGCGCCGTCGTCGCCGTCTCGGCGCGTCCGCCGCTGCTCGACGTCGCCGCGATCGAGCGCGACGTCCCCGTCGACTTCGACATGAAGGGGTTCGACGGAGGCAAGCGCAAGAGGCGCGCGACGTTCCTCTTCGTCCTCGCGCTCCTCATCGTGTTCGGCGGGCTCTTCGCGATGCTCGCGCAGAGCTACTCGCACGCGCACAACTAGCGCGGGCGCGTCACTGCGCGGGGCGGATCACGTGGAAGTTGAGCCCGTAGTACGGGGACGGGGGCGCCTGCATCCCGCCGCCGATGTCGACGTTCGCCGTCGTGAACGTGAGCGTCTCGTCGACCACGGGGTTGCCCGTGTTGGGCCAGTTGTAGAGGAACGGCTGCTGCACGAAGTACGAGTCGGTCCCGGGGGCGTTCAGGATGTTCTGGCTCCCGGGGCAGTAGTCGCACTGCGGGGTCCAATCGCTCGCCGCGGCCGGCGTCAGCACGCCACCCATGATGGACATGGTCTGCGGCACGAGATCCGTCGGCGGTGAGAACATGCCGCCATCGAGCGGAGCGCCCCCGTCGCTGCCGGCGGCGCCGACGCTCGAGCGCCAGTCGCCCACGATGATCGCCGGATTGTTCCCGCTCTTCTGCTTGATCCACGAGACGAGCTGGTTCGCCTCGTAGTTCTGCTCCTGCCCGTACGCGCCGGTCCCCGTCGGATCCTTCGTGCCGCCGTCGGCGCCGTAGTTGCCGTCGTAAGGCAGGTCGGTCGCGATGAGGGTCGTGATGAAGAAACCGCAGTAGAAGTCGACCAGCTGGTCCTCGAGCTGCACCTTCGCGTACAGCGCCCCGCGCCGGTAGTTGGTCGACGGCAGGATGTACGAGTCGGTCGCCGTCAGCGGGTAGCGCGAGAGGATCATCGTCGAGAGCTGCCCCTCGTAGCCGTACGGCTGCTTCACCTGCGTCGTGCACGCGTTCAGGCTGGTGCCGTACTCCTCCTGCGAGGCGACGTAGTCGATCATGCAGTCGAAGCACGCCGGGTTACCCTGCAGGACGCCGAGCTGGAAGAGGCACTTCTGCGACAGACAGTTGGTCGTCGCGGCCAGCGACCCGGTGGGGTCGTTCGGGCGCGTGCTGCAATTCATCAGCATGCACTGGTAGGCGTCGTTGAGCGCCTTCTGGTCGGTGTTGCCGCCGCACGGCGGCGTCGTCGGCGGCGGAGGCGTGTTCCCGTTCTGGTCCTTGGGGTTCGACAGCGGCGTGTCGAGGTTGGTCTGCACCCAGTAGTTGTAGGGGAACGCGCCGTTGCCGCCGGTCCCGCCGTCGGCCGCGCCGACGATGCTCGCGATGCTCTTGAGGTCGTTGAGCGAGTCGAGCTCGACGAGGCAGAGGATGTCGGTGTCCATCGACGCGATGGGCGACGTCTGCGGGTTCAGGAAGTTCGACTCGCGCGTCGAGAAGGCAGGCGCGTTCGGTCCGTAGAGCGCGGCGTTGTAGACGTCGACCGAGATCGTGGGCAGCTCCGACGCGGTGCACGCGAGCAGCAGCGGGTTCTTCGCGGCCTGCGGCGGCGAGCCCTCGGGGCAGAGGAGCGCCTGGAGCGGGTACTTGTTCGACTTCGCCACCCCGATCCCGTAGAGCGAGTACGTCGCACCAGCTCCGTACTGGATGACGTCGAGGAAGAGCGCCTTCTCCGGGTTCGCGCCGTGGACGCCGGCGATCATGTTGTACATGCCCGTCGGCACACCGAAGTACCCGTTGTCCGAGACCGGGCTCACGACGGTGGGCGTGCCAGCCGGGGGAGCGGTCCCGTAGGCGATGGGCTTCAAGACGATGGGGTTGGTGAGCGTCGTCGGCAGCGCCGGCGCGGTGGTCGCGCCGAGGTCCACCGGTCCGACGCCGGGCATCGCGTGGACGAAGCGGATGGCCGTCGCGTCGGGGTTGGGCTTGTCGTTCTCCGGGAGCGCGACGATCGACTCGTGCACCCCGTTGCCGCCGATGCGCGCGATCGTGGTGACGGCGCCGGGCTCGAGCTTCAGCCCGTCGCCCTCGGTGAGCGCCGAGGCGGAGCACGCGCTCCCGGCCGGCACCATCTTGACGTCCACCTTCGCGGCGGGCGCCGCGAAGGGAACGCTGAGCTGCTTGTAGGCGAAGCCCGCGGCGGCGGCGCTGCCGAAGTACCGAGAGCTCGCGCAGTCGGTGCCGCCGTTCAGGATGATGGGTTCTCCCCAGCTCCCGCCGGCGGGCCGGATGCAGACGTCCACGACGTCCGCGGTCGGAACGAAGTTCGCGATGCGCACGCTCGGCCCCGAGCCGGACGGCAACGCGCAGCCGCCGTGCTGCGGGTTCAGCTCGCGCGTCTCGGTCCCCGCGATGAGCTGGCACGCCGCGAGCGCCAGCAACGCCACGAAGGACGCGAACAGCGCGATGGCTCCGATCCTCACCCTTCCGGAATGTCCAGGCATCCCCAAGATTCCTCGCTGTCAGAACGACTTCGTGAAGAGCCCCCCGGTGCTGCGCGGACCGACCGAAAGCTGCCAGGACCAGCCCTTGCCGATGTTACCTGGCGCCGCCGGCGACTCGTGAGCCCCACCGGTCGCGAAGAGGAAGGCGCCCACCAGACCCGCAGCGGCGCCGACGCCGATGGTCACGTCGGCGACCCAGGCCTCGGTGATCGCGCTGTTCATCGAGTTCACGCCGGACTGCGTGCAGCGCTGGACGCCGGCGAGATCGTTCGGGCACGCGCCGTCGCTGCTCTTCTTGTCGTTGATGGCCTGAACGCCGAAGTACGTGCCGACGCCCGCCGCGACGATCCCGGCGCCGAAGAGGATCGCGCCGATCTCGCGCTTGGTCGTCCAGAAGGGAGGCGGCGGCCGCACGATGGGCGCGAGCTCGAGCGGCTCGGCCGCGAGCGTCGCGTGCTCCTTGTTCGCCACGGTCACGTACAGCGTCTTGGACTTGTACCCCGGCGCCTGCTCGATGACCTCGACGCGCCCGGGATCCACCGGAAGGTCGGTGTCCCAGGCGGCGGCCTGCAGCGGGATGCCGTTGCGCGTGATCTCGAGGCCCGAAACGGCGCGGACCTCGGGCGACACCTTGATCGTCAGGAACGGCAGCTCCGGCTCGATGACCTTGAGGCGCTCGGTCGCGAGCTGCTCGCGGTCGGGCCGGTTGGCCCTGCGGGCCTCGGCGATCGAGTCGCGGAACTCTCCCCACGCGCTGGCGATCTTGCCGATCTTCTCGTTGCAGACGGCGAGGTTGAGCAGCGTGCCGGCTGCGGCGTCGAGCCGGTAGCTCTCGGTCAGCTTCGCGCACGCCTCGGGGTAGCGGCCCGCCTCCATCAGCCCGCGCGCCGTGAAGAAGAGCATCTCGGCGAGGGCGCGCGTGTCGGTGGAGCCGGCGGCGCTCTGGGGCGCCGGCGGCGGCGGTGTCTGCGCGGCGGCGTCGACCGCCGTCGCGAGGCTGGCGCCCAGCGCGGCGAGCGTCGCGGCGCGAGCGAGTCGCCGCTTCACTGCCGGTCTCCGAGCGGGTCGGGCTTTGGACCCGTGGCCGTCGCCGTGGCCGTCGCAGCAGCGGTGGCGACGGGTTGTGTCGCCGTGGGCGTCGCGGTGGCCGTGGCCGTCGCGACCGGGTGCGGCGCGGGCGCGGGAGGCGGCGGGCGCCAGCCACCGTGGTGGCCCGGTCTGGCCGGGGACGTTGCCGCCGACGCGGCGCTCGCCGCGGCCGCGCTGTCCGTCGCGGACGGTGCGGCGGAGGCAGCCGCCGAAGCCGACGGTGCAGCCGCTGCCGAAGGAGCCCCCGTCGCGACCACCGGCACCGAGACGGCCGGCGCGCTCGGCGGCGCGGTGGCCGCAGAGGGTGCCGGCGCACGCGCGCCCAGCGCGACGTACGCCACGATTCCCGCAGCCAGCAGACCGGCGACGATGCCGAGCGCGAGTCGCGACCGGCTCGACGAGCCGCCCGCTTCTTCGACCGCGCGCGCGGCGCCGCTCGTGGACGCGGGCGTCGCGACGGCGCGCTTGCCCGACGTGGACCCGGTCACGCTCGCGTAGGTGCCCGACCCGAGCGGCGAGAGCCCGCCGCTCCCGCTCAGCCCGAGCGACTCGCGCCCGCCCTTCGACGCGAGGGTCGACGCGATCTTCTGCCGCATCGGCTCGGCGAAGGGCGCTTCCACCGCATCGAGCAGATCGCCCGCCAGCTCCGCGACGTTCTGGATGCGCGTGTTCGGATCGCGCATGAAGCACTTGAGGATGACGGCCTCGAGCTCCGGGGTGATCTCGGGGCGCTTCTCCGACGGGCGCGGCGGCGGCCGGTCCGTCGACAGCTCGGCGCAGATCTTCGTGAAGGTCGGCAGGTCGAAGGGCGGTCGCCCCGTGAGGAGCTCGTAGAGGATCGCGCCGATCGACCAGACGTCGGCCCGCGTATCGACCTCGTTCGAGCCGAAGAGCTGCTCGGGCGCCATGTACTTCGGCGAACCGAGGACGACGCCGGTCTGCGTGAGCTCCTCGATCTCCGCTTCCTCGGCGCTCCACTTGGAGATGCCGAAGTCGAGGATCTTCACGAGGTCCGATCCGTCCGGCCGGCGCGTGATGAAGAGGTTCGACGGCTTGAGATCGCGGTGCACGATGCCGGCGGCGTGCGCCTCGGAGATCCCCACGCAGACCTGGACGACGTAGTCGATGGCCTGCGCGACCTGCAGCGGCCCCTCCCGCTTGAGGGCCTGACGCAGATCGGTGCCGTTCAGGTAGTCCATCACCATGTACGGCACGTGATCGCGCCACACGCCGACGTCGATGACGCGCGTGATGTGCTCGTTCTTGAGGCGCGCGCTCACGCGGGCTTCTCGCTTGAAGCGCGACTGGAAGTCGTCGTTGACGCCCTTCGATCGGTAACGCAGGAACTTGAGCGCGACCCGCTCGCCGAGCTGCAGGTGCGTCGCCGCGACGACGACGCCCATCGCGCCGCGCCCGAGCACCTCGTCGATCCGGTACTTGCCGTCGACGATGGTGCCGACCGTCAGGTCCTTGAGGAGCGCTGCTCCCTGATCGTCCTCGTCGATGGGCGCACCCGTGCCTCCCGAGCGCTTGCCGGGTTCCGACTCGCGCAGCTCGTCGCGCGCCTTGGAAGCGTCGGACGGAGGCATGGTCAGATCATACCCTCATTCACCTTTGTCCCCGACCGCCGGCTTCTTCTCGCGGAACTCCGTCCAGCACTTGGGACACCTCCACTCCAGCGTCGCCGTGCCGTCACGCTCCACGCGGCGCGTGAGCCGCCAGCCGTACTTCATGCTGATGAGCGCGGACTCGTCGTCCAGCGGAGGGACCTTGGCTCCGCAACTCACGCAGACGTGGGCGCGTCTCGACACGGCTCTTCACTATAGGCCGACTGTTCGGTCGGTCAGGGTACAATCACGTGACGAGCGGAAAGTGCGCTGGTCTCTCACCTGTGCCGCGCCGCCTCCACGCGGCACGCGGCCGCGGACTCACACCTCGGGGCGCGCGTTGCCGCGCGGCGCGTCGCCGGGCTTCTGATACGGCTGCCCCATGAGACGCTTGGCGGCGGTGATGGCCCGCCAGCTCAGGTAGTGGCGGTTGAAGCGGACAGACTCCTTCGGGTCGAAGAAGGGATTCTTGCAACCCGTGAGGAAGACGAGGGCGAGCACCTGCTCGGCGACGCTCACGGGGCACCCCTCGAAGCGCACGTGCGTCTCGCCGCGGGCCGCCTTGAGCTTGCCGTGGACGCTCCGGAGCTTTCCGTAGATGTCGTCGTGCTTGGCGTGATGTGGGTCTTTCGTCGAGCGGTCCTTGTACTTGCTCGTGATCTGCACGAGCTCGTGCCCCCCGTCGTTCCGTGAGGGAAGCTCGCCTTTCCAGGTCGCGCAGTCCCCCATGAAGACGACCTTCTCGCCCGGCTTGGCGTCGATGGGTCCCTCGTAGGCGCCGAAGACGACGTGCATGCGCGGGGCCTTCTCGTCGAACTCCTTGTCGTACTGGCGGAGGATCTCCACGGCCTCCTCGATGGCGCCCGGGCACCCTCCCCAGCAGTAGTCGGTGCGCTCGCTCTCGGGAGGCGGCCCGGCGTACGCGGTGAAGTGCGAGCCCTCGAAGTACTTCTCGACGCGAATGAGCCCGACCTCGAAGCCCTTGGCGCGCGCCTTGGCCTGCTCGAGGGTCACGTCGCCGCTGATCGCGATCTTCGACAGGTCCGTCGTTCCGAAGCCGCGTTCGGCGGCGAGGCGGATGTGTTCGACCGTGTTCGGGTCCACGCCGATGATCGCGCAGCACACGCTGTCGAACGCCACCTGGTTGTTGCCCATGACGATGAGCTTCATGTCGAACGGCTTGGGCGTGAGCATGCGCCCCTCGCCGGCGACGATGCCGTCGATGCAGATGAACTGCGGCTGGATGATGTACTGCAGGTCGGCGATCTTCTCGTTCAGCCGGTGGTCGTGATCGATGAGACGGTGCCGGTCGTCCTGGATCCCGATGTAGTTCTTCATCGAGAAGGTCACCGTCGTCCACGGGTGCGCCTTGAACTTGGGGCAGTTGACGAAGAAGTCGGCGTTCGCGATCGGCTGCGGCGTGAAGACGTAGTCGCGCAGGCGCTTCTCGTGCGTGTAGCGAATCTCGACCTGCGGCTCCTCCTCGAAGCAGTAACGCTTCACGCCCTTCACGCGGGAGACGACGTCGTCCCAGCCGCTCTGGTTGAAGGCGAGGCGCGTCGGAATGGTGATGCCGCAGCGCTCGCCGACCGCGAGCTCGCTCATCGAGCCCGAGCCCACGTCCTGCAGCGCGCGCAGGACCCCTTCCCCGAACTCGGGCCGCGTGTACGCGTAGGGGAACTGATCGCCGGCGGCGACGAGGTTCGGCTTGACCAGCGTCCGGCCCTTCGGCACGAGGCCGAGCTCGCGAAGACCGTCACGAACTATCGCGCGGATCTTTTCGACGTCGTATGCATCGCAGTGGCGGATGATGACGCGCGGAGCGGCCCCGTTCGGATTCATGAAGAGAGGCGTAGCAGTTTTGACGCAGCAGGCCATAGTCGCCGCGGCGGGCCTGTTTGTCCTCGCTTGCAACGCCGCGCCCCCACCGGGGCCCGAGGCGGCGTGCGCCAGTGCCTGCGAATCGCGGGCGAAACAGTGCGGCGAGCGGCAGTGCGCGCGCGGGTGCAACTTCGTCATCGACCGCCTCGCCGAGAACGAGGGCGATCGGGTGCTCGCGTGCGTCGCAGCCGCTTCCGCAGGCGGAACGTGCGACGACCGCACGTGGGCCCGGTGCGCGACGCGCATCGGGGCGCACGCCGACGGCGGTCCGCCTGCTCCGCCCCCCCCGAAGGACTTCGAGGACGAGTGATGCTGCGCGTGCACGACGATCGCAACCGGGCGCTCGATTTCGGGTCGCCGCCGAAGCGCGTCGTCTCGCTGGTCCCGAGCGACACGCTGAACGTGGCGGCGCTCGGATGCGCGTCGGCGCTCGTCGGCCGCACCGACTGGTGCGAGCTGCCGGCGGACGTGGTGGCCCGGCTTCCCAGCGTGGGCGGCACGAAGAACCCGCGCGTCGATGCGGTGTGCGCCCTCGAGCCGGACCTCGTGCTGGCGAACCAGGAAGAGAACACGCGAGGGGATCTCGAGAAGCTCGCGCAGCGAGGCGTGCGCGTGTACGTCGCGTTCCCCAAGCGCGTCGCCGAGGGCCTCGCGCACCTGGCGAAGCTCGCGCGCATCTTCGGGGTGGAGGGCGACGCCGCCGTGAAGGATCTCCTCAAGAGGGGCTACGACGCGCTCCGCGAGCGGCCGCCTGCCCGCGAGCCGATCCCGACGTTCTGCCCCATCTGGATGGACCCGCTCATGACCATCCACGGCGACACGTTCATCAGCGACATGCTCGCCGTCGCCGGTGCGCGCAACGTGTTCGCCGACCGCGAGCGCCTCTACCCGCTCGCCGCGGATCTCGGGCGCGCCTCGCCCGCATCCGCCGAAAAGACGGCCGGACGCGACGTCCGCTACCCGCGCGTCACCGAAGACGAGGTGATCGCCCGCGCCCCCGAGCTCGTGTTGCTCCCCGACGAGCCGCACCCGTTCTCCGAGGCAGACGCGGCCCACTTCCGCGGTCTTCCCATCCCCGCCGCCGGCCGCGACGCCATCGTCCGCACGAGCGGCAAGGATCTCTGCTGGTACGGCGCCCGCTCCGTCGAGGGCATCCCGCGCGTCCGCCGCCTCGTCGCACGCTACGCCGGTCGCAGCTGACGCGACCCA
>DASVWO010000396.1:0-11114 GCA_036393165.1 Polyangiaceae bacterium
GCGAGACCCGGCGTCCCTCCGACGCCGACGATGGACGTCACGCCGCTGACGAGGAAGCGCAGCTCGATGGCACCGACCGACAGCGAGTCGTAGATCGCGGCCTGTGACGGCAGCGCCATGGCGCCGTCGGCGCCGGTGCGCCATTCGTTGCGGTGCTGGTAGCGGATGTCGCCGTGGTCGACGGGCGGATCCAGGTCGTACGTCGTGTGGTCGTGCGCGTTGACGAAGCCCGGCGCGACGACCGCGTCGGTGCACGCGACGCGCGTGGCGGCCGAGTATCCCGCGGTGTTGGAGCAGCTCGCGGCGGCGCAGGCGATCGTGCCCTTGGCGTCGATCATCACCTCGCCGGCGAGGGGGCCCGACGGCATGAGGAGCGTGGACTGGAGCACCAATCCGGAGCTGCCCTGCTTCACCAGGAAGCAGTTGGCGGCGTCGTTCAAGGGAGTGCCGACGGGCGCGTCGGTTCCCGCGTCGTGGCTGCCGCCACCCGGGTTCGAGCCACCCGAGGCGTTGCCGCACCCGGCGAGCAGCAGAAGCGAAGCCCCCAATCCAAGGAATTTCATGGCGCGGAGGCATAGTCCCATCTCCGCGTCTCTCCTCGTCACCTGGCGGCTCACGCTTCAGATTTCACGAGCTCGCTGCAAGACTGCACCCCTAACGTCTTGCGATAGCGCAACCGAACTGCAAATTGCGCCATCGGAACACCGTGAATCCCATGAAAGGCAAGACGGTCCTCGTCACCGGGGCGAATCAGGGCATCGGCAAGGCCACGGCGATCGCGCTCGCCCAGCAGGGGGCCGACGTCGTCATCCTCAGCCGCAATCCGGAGAAGGGCCGCGCCGCACTTCAGGACGTTCAGGCCGCTTCGCGAGGAGGCAAGGCAGAGCTCCTCGTCGCCGACTTCGCGTCCCTCGCCGACGTGCGCCGCGCCGCTGCCGAGTTCCGCGGGAAGCACAAGCGGCTCGACGTGCTCGTGAACAACGCGGGACTCATCGTGCCGGAGCGCCACCTGACGATCGACGGCCTGGAGGAGACCTTCGCGGTCAACCACCTCGCGCCGTTCCTGCTGACCACCGAGCTGCTCGACCTGCTCAAGGCGAGCGCGCCGGCGCGCATCGTGAACGTCAGCTCCGAGGCGCACCGCCACGCGCGGATGAACTGGGAGGACCTCGGCTTCGCGAGCACCCGCTACAAGGGCTTCCGCGCCTACGGGCAGTCGAAGCTGGCGAACATCCTCTTCACCTACGAGCTCGCGCGGCGCCTCGAGGGCACCGGCGTGACCGCGAATGCGCTGCACCCCGGCGTCGTCGGCTCGGGCTTCGGGCAGACGTACCCGGGCGCGCTGTCGTTCCTCGTGAAGGTGGCCAAGCCGTTCCTCCTGACCAACGAGCAGGGCGCCCGGACGAGCGTGCACGTCGCGTCGTCTCCGGAGGTCGCGGGGGTGACCGGTAAGTACTTCGCGAAGTGCCACCCCGTGCGCTCGAACGCCGTGAGCTACGACGAGGCGTCGCAGCGGAAGCTCTGGTCGCTGTCGCTCGAGATGATCAAGTTACCGGCTGCGGCCGCCGCCTGACGGGAAGCGATCTCGCGAGCCCAGGCGTTGAAGCGCAGGGATGCGCCTGACGACGACGCTGGGACTCGCTCTCGCGGTGGCCTGCTCTCGCGGGAGCCCTCCTGCCCCGCCGCCGGATCCCGCGCCCGCCCTTCCCCTGGTCGTGCAGGCCGCGCCGGCACCGAAGCCGGATCCGTGTTCGCTGGCGGCCGGCTACCGGGGAAGCGTCATGGGGCACCGCGTCTTCGCTCGGCTCGCGCGAGAGGGGTCACGCCTGTACGGCCGATACTTCTACGAGCACTCGGGCATCGACCTGCGCCTCGACGGCACGCTGTCGGCCGCAAACGCGGTGCACCTCACCGAGGGGGAGCCCGACGCGCAGAGCGGACGCTTCGAGGGAGCGTGCGACGCGTCGAACGGCGCGATTGACGGCACTTGGACGGGCGGCGCGACGAGCGGCCCCTTCCACCTCGAGCCCATCGCCCCGGGAGAAGCGGCCCTCGCCGCCGTGAAGCGATTCACCGTCTCCCACCGCGTGAAGAAGCCCGACCCCGACGGGCGCATCAAGAGCTGCTCGTACTCCGAGAGTCGCGTGGAGCTCTTCGGGCTGCGCGACGCCACGGTGGAGCAAGCGATCAACCGCCAGGGCCTCGAACCCTTCATCGGCGCTCGCCTCGAGATCGGCCTGGTGCGCACGGCCGAGAAGTCCTGCGAAGGGTTCGGCTTCGAGGCGGACGCGCAGCAGACGCTGGCCGACTCCTTCCGCGAACTCGCGACGCTCGAGCAGAGTGGCTCGATCGACGGGGGCGGCGCCCACCCGAGCGAGCTCTCGTTCTCGCGGGTCACCATCGACCTGCGCACGGGGCACCCGGTGACGAAGCAAGACGTCTTCGTCCGCGACGCCTTGCCCCGGGTGATCCAGTGTGCCCTGCGGGCCGAGCCATTCGACACGAATCTCGACGAGGACGACGTGAAGGAGCACTTCGACGCCGCGGCGTTCGACCTGACCGAGACCGGCGTCCACTTCTTCGGCCAGGACTACCCGCACGTCATGGCCGCCCTCGACGGCCAGGGCCCGGTCATCGGCTACGACGTCCTCGTCCGCGACGGCTACCTGCGCACCGACTCTCCGGTGAAGCGCGCCTGGTCGGCAGTCACCCCTGCCCCGAAGGGCAAGGACTGGTGCCCGGCGCGGACCTGGTCGTCGTGGTGGCGCTAGTTCATCGGCGCGCCCTGCTCGATCCAAGTCTTCACCGCGTCGAGCGCCTCCGGGCAGATCGAGCCGGGCGCGCTGAGCGGCATTCCTGCGCCGTACAGCGGGTCCGTCGTGCTCTTCAGCGTGAGCTTGATGTAGAGCAGGCTTCCGCCCGCATCCCCGGGCGCGACGCGATCGATGCTGGGGCATCCGCCGTCGACGAGCGAGGGGATGCACCCGATGTCCGTGGCCTTGTGGCCGACCAGCTCCGCGTAGATCGCGGCTGGATCCAGCCCGCCTTCGATGCCCGAGTCGACGAGCGCCATGTTCAGCCCGTGGCCGACTCCGGCCGGCGAAGCGCCCGTCGGCGAGTGGCACTGGTAGGACGTGCCCGTGCCGCAGCTCGCCTGCGTGGAGAACATCCGGCCGAGCAGGTCCGAGAAGCTGGCGTCCAGCTCCGGCGGACAGACGACGTAGCTCGCATCCGGTGCAGGCGCGGCGTCGGACACCGCACCGCCCTGGAACGACGGCGAAGCTGGCGACCCTTGGCTGCTGCAGGCGCCGACGGCGCACGCGACGGCGACGAGCGCCGCCGCGCGCACCATTGGAGAGGCGCCGCGATCAGTCACTGCCCGCGTCGCCGCCGCCAGCCGTCGCCGTGACCATCACCGAGTCGCTCACCGTCATGCCGCCCACCTGGATGGCCGCGTGATCGTTGTGATGCAGCTCGAGGGTGATCTTGTGCATGCCGGCGACCATCGGGCAGTTGCTCAGGAGCGCCTGGGCAGGGCTGCCGGTGGCATCAGCGTTGTTGTACGGAGCGCCGTCCGGCGTGCATGCCATGTCGTCGACGAGGACGTGGACGTGCCCGCAGTTGTCCGACGTGTTCGAGCAGCTGCTAGACCCCGGCGCCGCGAACGTGAAGTTCATCACCGTGAACGCGACGTCCACCGAGTTCATCGAGCCGGTCGGCGTGACCATGGATCCGGTCGTCGGCATGGTGATGCTGATCGACGGCTCGGTTCCGCCCTCGCCGCCTCCTCCTTCGCCGCTTCCGGAGCTGCTCCCCGAGCCGCTGCTGCTTCCCGAGCTGCTGCTGCTCGAATCGGCGCCGCCCTCTTCATTCGATCCGCTGCTGCTTCCGGAACTGTTGCCCGCCGAGCTGCTGCTGCTGCACGCCACCTGGCCGCTCGCCAGCGCGCACACCACCGCGCCGGCCGCGCCGATCGCCAGGACACTCTGAGCCTTAAGAATCCACATGATGAGAACCTCCCTGTAGGGAAAGGGTACCGGCGAAGCCTACGCACGTGAGCCGCCGACGCAAGTTCGTTACGCTTTCCAATCGAGCACTTGGGTGGTTCGCCGATGCACCAGGCCGGCTCTGGAACGGGTCGTGCTCCACGGTCGCGCCGCATGCGTCTTCCCCTTCTTCTCGCCGCGTGCGCGGCGATGGGCTCGCTGCTGCTCGCGACCGGCCCCGCGAGCGCTCGCGATTGCCAGTACTACAGCGGCAACGGACCCAGCGTGTACAGCCTGCAGAACGGGCTCACCGAGCAGTACGCCCAGCACGTGGATCAAGCGGGCCTCGGCGGCCTGCGCATGGGCTTCCGCATCGACACGCAGACGACGTGGGACCAGGCGCTCTTCGATCAGTACGACGCGTACATGGCCGTGGCGCGCGAGCATGGCCTCGATGTCACGGGGATCGTCCTCTACGAGTCGACGACCGGCGGCCAGGCCGACTGGAACTCCGGGTACGACTCCACGGGCATGAGCCCGTACGTGCAGACGTTCGTCGACACGGCGAAGCTGCTCATGACCCGCTACGGCGACCAGGTGAAGAACTGGGAGATCTGGAACGAGCCGAACGCGTGGACGAACTCGAACTACGCGAACGACCCGACGAACGCGGGCGGCACGTACATCCTGCCGCTCGTGTACTCGAAGATGCTCGCCGAGGTGTACGTGCAGGCCAACTCGGTCATCACGAGCAAGGGGCTGCACCTCATCGCGGGCGGGCTCTTCGCGCACGACATCGGCGGGAGCTTCTCGCCGGCCACGGACTACGCGCAGCAGGTCTACCAGGACGGGCCCTGGGACTGGATGCAGGCGAACTACGGGCGGCGCTACCCGTGGGACGGGTTCGGGTACCACATCTACATCGACCAGGGCGGCGCCACGTCGAGCGCGCACATCCTGCAGTACGTCGACGCGATCCAGCAGCTCAAGGTGCAGCAGAGCGACTCCGTGCCGCTGTGGATCACCGAGTTCGGCTGGCAGTCGCCGATGCCGCTGAGCGACGCGCAGCAGGCGGCGAACCTGGACACGGCGCTGACGACGTTCGAGTCGCGCGGGGACGTCGCGCGCACCTTCGTGTTCAAGGTGGACGACTACGACGACTGGGGGATCTTCGACGGGAGCTGGAACGCGAAGCCGGCGGTCGCGACGTACACGACGCACGACATGGGGTGCACGCACATCGCGCCGCAGCCGCTCGACGCGGGGACCGAGGGCGGGACGACGGCGGGCGATGCGGGCGGCGGTGGCAAGCGAGACGCGGGCGGCGGCGGCATCGATGCGAGCAGCGACGCGACGGGCCCGGGTGTCGAAGCGGGTGAGCCGAGCGTGGACGCCAGCGGATCGGTCGCCGACGACGCAGGCAACGGGGCGACGGGAGGAGCCGGGAGCTCCTCCGGTTGTGGGTGCAGAACCGCGCGCAGCGAAGGCTCGGGCACCCCGCTGGGCGGCGTCGCGATAGCCTTTGCGATCGCGATGCAACGAAGGCGGCGCTGGCGATGAAGCTCACGTGGCTCTTCGCAGCCGTAGCCGTGTCCGCCGCGGCCTGCTCGTCCTCGAGCACCGGCACGTCCGCGACGAGCGGCGACGACAGCGGAACGCCGCCCCCGGATGACGACGCGTCGTCCTCCATGGACGCATCGCCGGTGACCGACGGCAGCGTGCGCGATGCACCCGCGGACCGGAGCGAGGCCGATGTCGCCGAGGCATCGGCCCCTTGCACCACCCGCGTCACCTATGGGAGCGCGTGGATCCACGGCGCGAACCACCCCGCGTCGTACGACGATGCATCCGGCAAGGTGACCTGGGACGGCACCTGCACCGACGACGGCGCCAACTCGTACGCGACGCTCTCGAACGGGTGGAAGCCGTACTTCCAGGGCAACGGCGCGTGCATCATGGCGCTCGACTACACGGCGTCGTGCGGCGTCCCGGCCACGTGCACGACGCGCGTCTCCTACGGCTCGGCGTGGCTGCCACCACCGAATCATCCGGCGACGTACGACGACGTCGCAGGACGCGTTTTCTCGGACGGCGTCTGCCACCAGAACAAGGCCACCTGCGACGCGAATCTGTCCAACGGATGGCAGCCGAACTTCTCGGGAATGGGCACGTGCCGGCTCTCCTTCATGTACACGCAGTGCGGGGGCCTCTACGCCAACCCGGTCATCCCCGTCGACTGCCCGGATCCCGGCGTGCTGAGCGATGGTGCCGCCGGCGGCTACGTGCTCTCGTGTACCTCGGGCAACGCAGCCAACGCGTATCCCATGTACACGTCGCCGGACCTCGCGACGTGGACCCCGATGGGGCACATCTTCCCGTCGGGCCACTGGCCGTCGTGGGCCAAGAGCGACTTCTGGGCGCCCGAGGTCCACAAGGTGGGCTCGCACTACGTCGCGTACTTCTCGGCGCGGGACACCGACGGGATGCTCAGCGTGGGCGCGGCGTCGGCCACGAGTCCCCTGGGCCCCTTCACCGACGTGGGCCAGCCCCTCGTGCACGACACGACGATGGGACACATCGACGCGAGCGAGATCACCGACGCCAGCGGCAAGCCCTATCTGATCTGGAAGGACGACGGCAACGCCATCGGCCAGCACACGCCGATCCACGCGCAGCCTCTCGCGGCAGACGGTCTTTCACTCACCGGATCGCCCACCACGCTCATCACCAACGATGAAGCGTGGGAAGGCGCCGTTACCGAGGGCCCGTGGATGGTCCAGCAGGGCGGCAGCTACTACCTCTTCTACAGCGGCAACGCGTACAACACGTCGGCGTACGCCATCGGCGTCGCCAGCGCGCCCTCGCCCCTCGGTCCCTTCACGAAGGCGGGCGCGCCCATCCTCGTCACGGGTGGAGCCTGGGCGGGGCCCGGTCACTGCTCGGTCATCGACACCCCCGCCGGCGACACGTACGTCGTCTACCACGCGTGGGAAGCGAGCGCGGTCGGCGGCGGGCCCGGGAGGCTCGTGCTCACCGACGCGATCCACTGGGACGCGCAGAGCGGATGGCCCTCGGTCCCGCTCGCGCCGTCGTCGAACAGCCGGCCGCTGCCCTGAGGGGCTACCATCCGGCCCGGTGTCGCGCGCCCGAGACGACGCATGGTTCCCCGCGTTCTGCGTGCTCGCGGGCTACGTCGTCATCGCGCAAGGGCTGGGTAGCCTCTACCCGTTCTCGACCTTCGAGATGTACGCGGGCGCGTCGACCCACAGCGCGAGCCGGCTGCTCGCGAGGGACGCCGGCGGCGGGATGCACGAGATCCGCGAGTTCGACGGCTACCGGTGCGGGTCGCTCGATCTGCAGCCGGCGTCGTGTCGGAGCGGCGGCGAGTACTACACGATCGGCTACGTCGAACGCGAGGCGGGCGAGTACCTCGCGTCGCACTCGGCGGCGTCGGCGGTGAGCGACGCGCACCCGGTGGATCTCGTGCGACGCATCTGGCGCTTCCACGGAGCCGGCAAGCCCGCGGTCGAGGACTGCGTGGTGGCGAGCTGCGATGCGGTGGCGCGATGAAGATCGCCAGCCCGTACGACGGTCACCCGCGGACCGTGCTTCGCTTCGTGCTCGCCGCGGTCCTCGCGTTCGACACGCTCCTCGCGTGGCACGCGCTGGCCACGGTTCACCCGAGCGCTGCGTCGCACCCGCATGCGCCTGCGTGGCTGCTCGCGTTCGCCGGTCATCCGTGGGCCGCCGCGCCGTTCGCAGTCACCGCGCTCGTCGCTCTCGCCGCGTTCGCGCGGCGACCCGCCTTGGTCGTCCCCGGATGGATCGCCCTGGCAGCGGTCGGATGGATCGTCGAGGCGCACGCGGCGGCCATCGAGGGGCCGTACCGCATCTTCTTCTCGGGCGGCGCCGCGATGCTCGGGTGGCTCGTGGCGGCCACCTACGCACGCGCCGTCGGACGCGAGCCGGAAGATGCCGAGCGCTTCGCCGAGATGGGCGCCGCTGCTGGACTCGCGGCCACGTACGTGAACGCCGTCGCGAGCAAGATGCTCGCGGGCGGCGTCGGATGGATCGACGCCGACTCGCTCCGCGCCATCGTCCTCACGCAGCACCACGTGAACGCGTCGGGGATCTCCGCGGCCTATGCGGCCGCCATCGCCGATCACGCCTCGCTGGCGGGAACGCTCGTCCTCCTCACCCTCATCGCGCAGGCGAGCGCGCTCGCCTATCCCTGGCACCCTGCCGCACGAGCCGTATCGGGAACCCTCCTGCTCGCGTTCCACGCGAACACGGCGATCCTCACTCCCCTCTTCTTCCCGGAGGCCATGGTGCTCCTCGCGGCGCTGTCGTATCCGTGGCCGGCGATCGTGCTGCGCTTGCGCGGGGGCGCGCCGGCCGCGCGCGGCGCGAGCCCGGGAACAGCGCCGGCCCGACCGGTTCGCACGGTGCGCGCGGCGCTGATCGGTGCGCTGCTCGCCGGCGCGCTCGTGGCGTGGACGTCGCCGCTGCGTTCGTACACGCTCGTCCATCACAGCCACGGGTCCGACGCTGCCCCCGCTCTGCCTGCTGCTCTGGCAGCGGCCCTCGCCGACCTGCAGCCTGGAGCTCGCGTCGGTCCGTGGCAGGTGCGCTCGTGCGCCGCCGCTGCGAACGGAGCTCGTCTCGAGCTCACGAGCGGCCCGCGCGTGCTGCACGTGCTCGTCGTGCCGCACGGATCGGTGCCCGTGCCTCCCCCGGCGACGACCCGCGACTACGACCTCCTCTACGTGACCGGTCGGCCCGACGAGCCTACGGTCACGGGTGACGAAGCGGCCGGGGCGCTCGGTCTCGTTGCCGCCGCGATCCGGGAACGAGAATGAGCCGGGGCACGAGCCTGCACACGAAGCTGCTCGATCTGGTGGCACCGGTCTCGCCGGGCGACGAGCTCGTGCCGGGTGTTCGCCTGGTGGGAGCGAGCGAAGAGGCCGGGCCGCGCCTGCAGCTCGTGATCGACGGCGAGCCGCTCGCCATCGAGATCTCCCCCGCAGAATCCTCCGCGCGTGCCTTCGTGCAGACTCCGCGGCTGCGGTTCGCCTACGTCGCGTCCGGTCCTGCGGGACGGGCGCGTGGGCCGGAGGCGTGTCGCGCCGTCGCCGAGCGCGCCAAGCGCAACGAGGAAGCGGTCCTCGCGGCGCTGGAGCAGGAGTCCGCCGCCGGCGCCACGGCGGACCCGCGCATCCGCGAGGTACGCGTCGACCGCCTGCTCGAGGGGGCGTGGCACGAGGGCCGGACGTTCCACACGCTCTCTCCCTACGTCGGCTGCCTCGTGGGATGCCGCTTCTGCTACGCGCAATCGCACGTCGCCCTCTCGAGACAGCTCGCGCGACGCCGGGCCGTTCCCTGGGGGTCCTACGTCGACGTGCGCGTGAACGCCGCGGAGGTGCTGGCGACCGAGCTGCAGACGATCGACGTCCGCACCATCAAGCTGTGCCCCGTCGTGAGCGACCCGTACCAGGCCGTCGAATCGCGCTACGGGGTCACCCACGCGTGCCTCGAGGCGATCGCGCGAGCGGCACGTCGTCCCGCCGTGCTCGTGCTCACGCGCACCTCCCTCGTCGCGCGAGACGCCGCGATCCTCGGCGAGCTCCGTGCGTACGTCGGCGTGTCGCTGCCCACGGTGGACGACGAGGTCCGGGCGCACTTCGAGCCTCGCGCGGCGACCATCGCCGAGCGGCTCGCGGTGCTGCGCACGCTGCGAGCCGCCGGGGCGACCACCATGGCCGTCGTCCAGCCGCTGCTGCCAGGGCCTGTGGAGGCCCTCGCGGACGCGATCGCAGCCCACTGCGGCTCGGCCAGCATCGGAGTGCTCGAGGGCGTGGAGGGCGCTGCCGATGACTTCGCCGACCCGCGGTTCCGGCACGCCCGCAAGGATGCGTGGCAACTCGAGCACGCCCAGCGCCTGCGAGAGATGCTCCTCGCCCGCGGAGTCACCGTGTGGCGCGAGCTCCCGCCGGAGCTCGGGTAGAGGTACACTCTTCGCCTCGGCGGAGGAGCCATGCGCATCGCTCTGGTTCGCACCTATCAGCGGATGCTGGCGGACAACCTGGCGCATCCCCTCGGCATCATGGCGCTCGACGCCTACCTGCGCGAGCACGGGTACGACGACATCCACCTCTTCGACATGCGGGTGCGCAAGGAGACCCCGGCGCAGCTCGTCGACCGGCTCCTGGCGCTGCGACCGGACGTCGTCGGCCTTTCGGCCCTCACCATCGAGCTCGACACCGTGCACGAGCTCACGGCGCTGCTCCGCAGCCGCGCGCCCGACGTGAAAATCATCGTCGGCGGCCCGTACGCGACGAGCTCGAAGCGGTCCATCATGCGCGACCCGCGCATCGACGCGGCGGTGATCGGCGAGGGCGAGGTCACGCTCGTCGAGCTCCTCGACACGATGCGAGCGGGCGGCGACCTCTCGCGCGTGCGCGGGATCCTGTATCGCAAGGACGGCGTCGTGCACGAGACGGCCGAGCGCCCCTACCTTCCGGATCTGGACGTGCTTCCGCTCCCGAGCTGGGACCGCGTCGACATGGCCGAGTACGAGCGCTGCGACCCGCAGGATCGCCTCGCGCATCGCAAGTGGGCGGCCTTCTACACGTCGCGCGGCTGCCCGTTCAAGTGCACCTACTGCCACGACGTCTTCGGCAAGCGGTTCCGATCGCGATCGCCCGCGCGCGTGATCGAGGAGATGGCGCTCCTGGTCGAGAAGTACGGGACGCGCGAGTTTCACTTCTTCGACGACATCTTCAACTTCGACCGGCGACGCGTCGTCGCCATCTGCAACGAGATCGTGCGGCGAGGCTGGAAGATCTACCTGCAGTTCCCCAACGGGCTGCGCGCCGACATGCTGGACCTCGACACGCTGACGGCCATGAAGGCCGCCGGCACCTTCCGCGTCAGCTACGCGATCGAGAGCGCGTCGCAGCGCATCCAGAAGCAGGTGAAGAAGAACCTGAAGCTCGAGAGGGTGCGCAAGCTCGTCGAGGACACGGATCGACTGGGGATCCTCGTACACGGGTTCTTCATGCTGGGCTTCCCCGGCGAGACCCGCGAGGAGGTGCTCTCGACCGTGCAGTGGGCGGTCTCGTCGCGTTT
>DASVWO010000397.1:0-3530 GCA_036393165.1 Polyangiaceae bacterium
GGGTGAAGGGTCGCGCAGCGGGCACGGACCGGTGGCCGAATTCCTCGTTGGGGTAGCTGCGTCATCAACGGCTCGCATCCACCGGGTTCTCTCCCCGTTTCGCTCCGCAAGGGGCCGAATCCGGGGAGGGAACTCTTGCGACCGCGCGGATGCCTCAACGATGCGCACAGGTGTACCCCCCGCACGCCAGTCGACGTATCGCCGCTCGATCGAGCGACTTGCGACGCCTACCACCCCCAGGTGTACCCGACTCGCAGGAATCCTTCGGTGAGGCTCGGGAACTGGTTGATGTTCGTGAAGAAGATGTGTTCGCGGACGACGATGCCGGCGGCCCAGCTGCGGTCGAAGCGGTAGTCGAGGCCCACGGCGACCGCCGCGCCGGGGAGGAATGTGCCGCCGCCGACCGAGGCGCCGGTGAGGCCGTAGCCGCCGACTTCGGCCGAGGCCCACGGGACCCAGCGCAGCACATCGAGCACGTACGCGAGGCCCACGTCGCCGTGCGTGAGCGTCGCCGGCTTGGGGACGCCGAGGAAGAGCACCCCCGAGTCGGCGTCGGCCACGAGGTTGAACGCGTCGCTCAGGCCGTACGTGTAGTGCAGGCCGCCGCTGATGCCGCTCGCCACGGTGTTCTTGTTCTGGTGCAAAACGAGCATCGGAGCGCCGACCTCGAGGCCGATCTGGTGCTCGCGCTCTACGGCGGTCGCCGTGCCCACGACGCTGGTGATTGTTACTGCGACGAGAGCGGCGAGCGCTGCTCTCACTTGGCCTCGGCGAGCGCGCGCTCGACCAGCTTGCGGAAGCGTGGATACGGCTGCGCGCCCGCGAGGTAGTAGCCGGTCTTCTTGCCGGCCGGCACGATGACGAACCCGGGTGTCCCGTCGATGCCGAGGGCCTCGGCCGCCTTGGAGTCCGCGTCGATCGCGTCGGCGTGCGTCGCTCCGTCGAGCGAGGCGCCCCACTTGGTCATGTCGAGCCCGAGCGCCTTCGCCCACGCGTCCAGGTTGTCACGCCCCAGCTCCTTCTGGTGATCGAAGAAGCGGTCATGCATCGTCCAGAAAGCCTTGGGGCCCTTCTGGGCCAGCGCCTCGCGCGCCGCCTCGGCCGCTCCCGGCGCGTTCGGGTGCATGGGCAGCGGAAGATCGTGCCACACGAGGCGCACCTGCGTCGGGTACTCCTTGAGGAGCTTCTGCACCGTGGGCTCGACGCGGCCGCAGAAGGGGCACTGGAAGTCGCTCCACTCGTGGATGACCACCTTGGCGTTCGCCGGTCCGCGCGACGGGTCGCTCGCCGGCAGCGTCGCCGGGAGATCCTTCGTCTCCGGAGGGGGCGCACCCTGGCCGTCCTTCGTCAGCACGTTGTAGACGTCGGCCGGCTTGGTGCCCGAGGCGACGAGCTTGTGCGCCTTGTCGAGCTCCTCGTCGATGATCGACGAGAACTTCTCGATGGGCTGGGCGCCGACGAGCCGGCGACCGTCGATGAAGAAATGCGGCGTGCCCTCGGCCGACAGATCGTCGGCGAGCTCCATGTCGTCGTCGATCGACTTCTGGTGCGTGTGCTTCTCGATCGCCGTGCGCACGCGGTCGGTCCGCACGCCGAAGGTCGCCGCGACACGCACGAGCGTCTCTTCGTCGAGCGAGTCCTGCCCGTTGAAGAGCGCGTCGTGCATCAGCCAGAACGCCGTGTCCCCCTTCTCCTCGCGCACCTGGAGCGCCGCCTGGGCGGCTGGCTCGGCGTGCTCGTGGAAGGGCAGGGGTTCGTCCTTGAAGACGAAGCGAAGCGCGTCGCCGTACTTCGCGCGCAGCGCCTTCATCGTGTCCTCGGCCTGCCCGCAGAAGGGGCACTGGTAGTCGGCGAATTCGACGATCGTGACGAGCGCGTTCGCCCCGCCGCGCACCGGGCTGTTGCCGACGGGGACCTTGAACACGGTCTTCGTGTCCTCGGGCGGCTCGTCGCCGGCCGCGTCCTTCGGCGCCGCCGCGAGGTTCTCCTTCGTGAGCTCGGCGTACACCTTGTCGGCGGGCGTCCCGCCCGCGAGCTTCACCTTGGCCGCGGCGAGCTCCATGTCGACGGCCGCCTTGAACAGCTCGAACGGCTGCGCCCCGACGATCGGGAGCCCGTCGACGAAGAACGTGGGCGTCCCCTGGACGCCGATGCCTCCGCCCTCGCGCAGATCGGCGTCGACCGACGCCGCCCACGCGTGCGTCTCGAGCCCCTGGCGCAGCGCCATGGTGTTCGCGACGCCGGCCTGCTTGGCCCACGCGTAGTACTGGTCGACGCCCATGCTCTGCTGATCGGCAAACACGGCGTCGTGGAACTTCCAGAAAGCCTCGTTGCCCGCCAGCGCGAACACGCCCGCGCCGACCTCGGCGGCGGGGTGCGCCTCGGGATGGAACTCGAGCGGCGCGTTCTTCCACACGATGCGCAGCGTCTCGGGTCCGTAGGTCGCGCGCAGCTTCGCCAGCGTCGGCTCGACCATGCGGCAGAAGCCGCACTGGAAGTCGGCGAACTCGACGATCGTCACGGGCGCCGTCCGGCTCCCCCACGTGGGGTTGCGCGCGTCGATCGGCACCGCCGCGTCTTCTTCTCCAGTAGCCCGCGGGCCCGCCCCCGCCGCGGCGTTCGCGACGGGAGCGGAAGCGGGACTCGTGACCGCCGGCTGCGGCGCGGCGCCGCAGCCAGCGATCAGGCCAAGCAAGAGAAGCGGAGCTACCTTCACGTCACTTCGACTCGCTGATCGCGCGGTCGAGCAGCTTGCGGAACTTGGAATAGTCCTGCGCGCCGCTGATGTAGTAGCCCTGCTTGGCACCGCTCGGGACGATGAGGAAGGCCGGCGTCCCGCTGATGCCGTCCGAGTTCCCCGCGGTCTTGTCCGCGTCGATCTCGGCGGTGTGCGTGCTGCCGTCGAGGGCCGCCTTCCACTTGTCCATGTCGAGGTTCAGGTCCTTGGCGTACCCGTCCAGGTCGTCACGCTTGATCTTCTGCTGGTTGGCAAACATCTTGTCGTGCATCGACCAGAACGCCGACGGTCCCTTCTGCGCGAACGCCTCGCGCCCCGCCTGCGCCGCGAGCGGCGCGTCGGGGTGCATCGGCAGCGGAAGGTCGTGCCAGACGAACTTGATCTTGTCGCCGTAGTCCTTCATCACCTGCGCGACCGTCGGCTCCACGCGCCCGCAGAACGGGCACTGGAAGTCGCTCCACTCGTGCACGGTGACCTTGGCCTTCATGTTGCCGCGCGCCGGATCGTTGTTCGGCAGGTTCGCGGGAACGTCCTTCATCTCGGGCGGAGGGGGACCCTTCCCGTCCTTCGTCAGCGTCTCGTAGAGGTCCTTCGGAGCGGTGCCCTTCGAGACGAGGCCCTGCGCCTTGGTGATCTCCTCGTCGATGATCTTCTCGAACTTCTCCTGCGGCTGCGCGCCGACGAGGTGACGTCCGTTGATGAAGAAGTTCGGCGTGCCCTGCGCCTGGAAGTCCTGCGCCAGGTCGTTGTCCGCGTCGATCTCCTTCTTGTGCGTGTGGTTCGTGATGGCGTC
>DASVWO010000398.1:0-8945 GCA_036393165.1 Polyangiaceae bacterium
CCGCCCGCTCCCGCGTCCAAGCCTGCGACCAAGACCGCTCCGGCGATCGCCGTCGCCGGCGGCGCGGCGGGCACCAACCACGCACCGCACCGCCGCCCGCCGCCTCCGGTGGTTCCGGCGCTCAAGAAGGCCAAGGGGCAGCTCGCCAAGAAGCGGGAGCGCTGAGTGGCGGCGCCAGCGCGCGCGCGGCTGCTCGAGCTGCTGCGGACGCGCGCGTTCGAGCGCAAGCGCGTCGTGCTCGCCTCGGGTCGTGAGAGCGACTTCTTCATCGACTGCAAGCAGGCGGTGCTAACGGCGGAGGGGCACGCCCTCGTCGGAGAGACCATGCTCGCGGCGCTCGCAGCGCTCGGCACGGTCGACGCGGTGGCCGGAGTCGAGCTGGGCGGGTGCCCGCTGGCCAGCGCCGTCGCGTTGACGAGCTACGCGCACGGAAAGCCGCTCGACGCGATCTACGTCCGCAAGGACGCGAAGGAGCACGGCTCGCGGCGCACGCTCGAGGGCAACACGCGCATCCCGCGAGGGGCGCGTGTGGCGCTGCTCGAGGACGTCGTCACGACCGGCGGTTCTACCCTCAAGGCTGCCGCCAAGCTGCGAGACGCGGGCTACGTCGTCGCAGGCGTCGTCGCGCTCGTCGATCGGCTCGAGGGAGGTCGCGAGGCGATCGAGTCCGCGGGGGTCGCGCTTCAGGCGCTCTTCACGCGCGCCGACTTCATGTGACCGCGCCCGGTCACTGGACCGGCGGCGGATCGTTCTCGGCGGTCGTCACCTGGCTCGTCGACTCGTCGTCGTCGGTCGGCAGCGGCTCCTGACTGTCGTCTGCCGCCGTCGATGCCGGAGCCGGAGCCGGCGCTGCGGCCGGTGAGACGTGGCGATGGTGCCTGGCGATGACCGGCGGCTTCACCCGCGGAAGGGCTTCGATGCTCACCGTGGGCACCGGAGGCTTCGGCGGATCGACGAAGGGCGCGAGGAGCTCGGCGCAAGGATCACCCGGTCCGGGATTCATGGGGCAGGGCGCGTCGGTCGCCAGCGCGACGGGTTTGGCCGACGGCGCAGCGCTCGAGGGCTGCACCTTGCTCGGAGGTGGCGTCGTGCGCTCGAGCGAACGAAGCGCTCTCGCGCTCCACACGCGGAGGTCGTGCAGCGTCTGCGTCGCCTCGCCGCGCGCGAAGACGGCGCCCAAGGCGCCGAACGCGATGCCCAGGATGAACCAGCGGAATCGGTGCACCTTCCCGCGCCTGGCCGGCATCGTCACGATCTGCGCAGCAGCCGCGGGACGCGACGCGCGCGTCGGCTCGTCGTAGTCGAGCGGGGGCAGCTGTCGCCCGTTCTGGACGGGCGCGGTCCGGGGAACGGGCTGCGCTGCGGGCGGTGCGGGCGGCGCCTGCTGCTTGGTCCGTCGAGGACCGGCGATGACGGCGTTGCCCATGGGCATTCGCCAGTGCACCTTCCATGCGCACCGCGTCGAGCCACGAACGTGCGGGGCGGCTGCATTCGTCCACCGTCGCCGTGCATTCCGAGGCCTTCGCCCACATGGCCGCCGGGTCTTCGGCGATCCATCTGGCGCCTCGGGCACTCACCGAACCCGTGCGTAACCGCAAAGGGGCGCACCAAGCGCCCATGATGTAAGGTCGCATCCGGAACGCATGACCGACCCTCGACGAATCGAGATCCTCAGTGATTCCACGGGCGAGACCGCCGAGAAGGTGGTGCGCGCGGCCATGCTTCAGTTTCCGCACTCCGGGGCCCACATCCGTCTGCACACGCGTGTGCGGACCAAGGAGGCGGCCCGCCCCATCCTCGAGCTCGCGGCCAAGGAAGGCGCGCTGGTCGTCTTCACCGTCGTCAGCCCCGAGCTGCGCGAGTTCATCCATGCCCAGAGCTACGAGCTGAAAGTCGAGTCGCTGGACCTCATCGGGTCGCTCATCGGCAAGCTCTCCACGTTCCTCGACCGTCAGCCCATCAACATGCCGAGCGGCATGCTCCCGCTCACCGAGGAGTACTTCCGCCGCATCGAGGCGGTCGAGTTCGCGGTGAAGAGCGACGACGGCAAGGAGCCGCGCAACTTCAAGAAGGCGGACCTCGTGCTCGCCGGCGTGAGCCGCACGAGCAAGACGCCGCTCTCGACGCTCCTCGCCCAGCGTGGGCTCAAGGTGGCCAACCAGCCCATCGTTCTGGGCGTCACGCTGCCCGCGGAGCTCGACGAGGCGCCTCAGGATCGCATCGTGGGGCTCACGATCGAGCTCGATCAGCTGGTCGAGATCCGCAAGGCGCGCCTCAAGCAGCTCGGGATGCCGATGGACGCGAGCTACGGCCTGCGCGAGCAGGTGAAGCAGGAGCTCGACTACGCGCGGCAGATCTTCCGCGATCACCCCGCCTGGCCGGTCATCGACGTGACCGGGCGCGCCATCGAAGAGACCGCGGTCATCATCCTCGAGTCGCTCAAGGAGCGCGACGAGGCCACGAAGAACGCGCGCGCCGCCATCGTGTAGGCAGGCGTGTCACCCGTTTGGGTGAGAAACCCGGAAACCTCTTCCGCACTGCCCCGTAACCCTCGCTGAGGGGCCGGCCGGGAAACGGACCGTTGCCCACACGGGGAAGGACATCATGAGCTCCAAGGGGATGACGCTATTCGTGTATTCGCTGGTCGGCGCAGGCGCTCTCGCGGCTCTCACCGGGTGCTCGAGCACCGCACAGCTGGCGCGCTCGGCTTCGCCCACGGTGGCCTTCGGAGCCGAGGCGAGCGACGTGCCCTCGGGCTGCTCGCCGGAGGGGATGCCGCGCGTGATCGCCACCCACGTGGCGCCCAAGGCGGGCCTGACGGCGACGCAGGACGGTTCGCACGTGTGGCTGCGCTTCGCGACGACGAAGGCGCCGCGCGTGATCGAGCAACTGGACGTCGAGACGCTCGAGACGGGCGCCGACGCGAACGCTGGGCCGCCCGAGGGCGGCTCGGGCAGCGGGCCGGTGGTTCTCTCGCTGCCGGACGACCGGCGCTTCTTCGCGTGGACCGACGGTACGCTGGAGCAAGGCATGCGCGTGCGCGGGGTCACGGTCGGCAGCGACGGCGTGTCGGTCGGCGAGGGCATCGATCTCGGCTACGAGGGCAGCGCCATCGGGCGTCCGGCGGTCGCGATCACCCCGAGTGGGCGCGGCGTCCTCGCCTTCATCGAATCGAACGGGGCGGGGTTCCAGGTCGTCGCGACACGCGTGTCCTGCACCGCCGAGTAAGGCGCGCATGAGTGACCACTGGAGGGAGGCCGCCAGCGCGGCCATGGACAGGTATGCCTGCGGGGACGACTCGGCCTTCTCGGAGCTGTACGACCTGCTGGCCCCGCGGCTGACCGCGTTCCTGGCGCGACGCATCCGCGACGACGCACTGGCCAGCGATCTGGTGCAGCAGACGTTCCTGCAGATGCACGCTTCGCGGCGCCACTTCTCCGAGGGCGCCGACGTCATGCCCTGGGCATTCGCCATCGCGCGGCGGCTGCTCATCGACGTCGTCCGCAAGAGCGGCCGCGAGATCATCGGTGACGACGGCGGCGGAAGGGAGGAGCGCGAGAGCGTCGCCCCGGACCTGCCCCCCGATCGCATCGTCGCGCAGCGCAGGCTGGCCGCGCGCGTCGGCGAGGCGCTGGAGCGCGTGCCGGAGGGGCAGCGGCTGGCGTTCGAGCTCGTGAAGGGCGACGGCCTGTCCCTCGCCGAGGCTGCCGAGGTGCTCGGCACGACGGTGGCGGCCGTGAAGCTGCGCGTCCACCGGACGTACGAGGCGCTGCGCGCCGCGCTCGGCGAGGAGATGCACGAAGAGCTCGACGGCGTCTGGTGAGTGACGACGACCCCGCACCGAGGAGGTTCACGTGAGTAGCATCGACCCGGCGAGCGCGTCGCTCGCCCTGAAGGCCCGCATCATGGCGGCGGCCGCAGCCGCCCCTTCGCCCACGAGGCACCAGGGAAGGCGCGCCACGCGATTCGTGGTCGCCGCAGCAATCGCCGCGGGCATCGCATTCTTCGAGCTCGGGGGCGGTATCGCGCAGCCCGGCGACCGGCCGCTCCTCCTCACGGTGCGGATCGCTGACGGGTGGGCCCTCGCCTGCGCCGGCCTGACGTGGCTCGCGGCGAGGTTCGGGACGCCGCAGGTACGCACCCCCGAAGTGCTTCGCGCCGCGTGCATGGCCGCCCCCGTGGCGCTCGTCCTCTGGGTCGCACGCTTCCATGGCGACTACACGGGGCCGCCGACGGCGTCGCTCTGGGCGTGCGCCGCCACGAGCCTCGCGTGCGCCGTCGTCCCGTTGGCCGGCTTGCTCTGGACGCGTCGCGGCAGCGAGCCTCGCCACCCGGCGACCATGGGCGGCGCCATCGGTGCGGCGTCCGGGGCATGGGCCGGCCTGCTCGGCCTCCTCCGGTGTCCGGACACGGCGGCCCTCCACGCGCTGCTCGCTCACGCGACGCCGCTGCTCCTGACCACGCTCGTGGGCGCGCTCGCCGGCGCGCGGCTCCTCGGAATCCGCCGCCGCGGCTATCGCCTCGGAGGCCTGCGCAGCCCGAGCATCTGCGAGCCGAGCAGCGCGCCCATGACCGCGAGCCCCCCGATGGGCAGGATGTGACCGAGCGCGATGTGCTTCGCCGTGGAGACGGGGCACCACAGCTCCACCATGATGCCGGCCGCTGCGCCGCACGCCGAACCGAGGGCCGCGCCCGTGAATGCCGGATGCACCGGATCGCTCTCGCGCCGCGCGTAGAGGAGCGCGAGCAGCGGGAACGCGGCGGCCGCCAGCGTCAGCGGCAGGCACATGCGGCCCCACTTCTCGGGGTGAATCCGGGCCATGTCGGGATCGGTCGCGCCCAGCGCGAGCATGATCGTGAAGAGCACGAGCGGCGTGCCGATCGCGAGCGCGAGGAGCGACGCGCGAGAGCGCCAGCTCGAGCCGCGCCCTCGTCCGAGCGCTCCCCAGAGCGAGAGCGCCGCGATGGCCGTCCAGCTCACGGCCGACGCGATGAAGTACCAGAGGTCGCGCCCGCCCTGCCCCTGCTCCGGGCCGTTGTACGCGAAGTAGAGGGCCGCCGCGATGATGGCGCCCGCCGGCAGGACGAGCCACTGCCACACGCGCGCCGCACGCCGCGTCTGCGACGGCGCGCGCTGGATGGCCGCCATCAGGCGCGCCTTCGGATCCGGAGGAAGCTCGCTCATCGCAGGTCTCCAAGCTCCTCGCGCACCTCGTCGCCGAGACGCTCGCGCAGCGCCTCGTACGTCCGGTAAGCCCGCAGCTTCACGGCTGCCACCGTGCACCCGATCACCTGGGCGGCCTCCGCCATAGAGAGTCCCTCGACCTGCACCAGCATGAACGCCTCACGGTGCTCCTCCGGGACGCGCTCGAGCTCCTCCATGATTCGGCGGCCCAACCGGCGGAACGCCACCACCGCGTCCACCCACGGCCCGGCGTTCTCGTCCGGGTCCGGCGGGGGCCGTGACTTGCGGTGATCGTCGATGAGCAGCCGGCGCGCGATGGCGAACGCCCAGGGCATCACCTCGGCGCCCCGGGCGAAGTGCCGCCGGTTGGCGTGCATTCGCAGGAAGGTGTCGTGCACCAGCTCCTCGGACCGCGCGGCGTCGCGCGTCCGGCGCCAGAGGAACGCTTGCAACCGGGGGGCGAGCAGCGCGTACACGTCGCCAAAGGCGGAGTCGTCCCCGTCGGCGTACCGCTCCATTGCGGCGTTTGCCCGCGGTTTCCACCCGTCGTCGCGCATCCCCTGCGCACACCCCCAGCGAAATTGGCGCTCTCTCCACTCCTTTGGGGAGGGATACGAGCCACCTCAGGACCCGTTTCCGAAAAAGTGACCCCCCGTGAGTAACCCACTTTGGGCTCGGCCGTAACCCTCCGTGGAGGGCCGGGGGGACCGGCCACGGCTCCGAGGAGGATGCTTCGATGAAGCACTTGGCGGTGATGTGTGTCTTCTGTCTGCTTCCGGCGTGCAGCAGCAGCACCGGGGGCGGCAGTGGCAGTGGCGAGAACGACGCGAGCCAGGACACCGGCAACGGGGGCAACGACTCGAGCACACAGGACTCGAGCTCCAGTGACTCGGGCGGCAGGGACTCGGCAGGGGACGTCGAGATGGGCGACGCGTCCGACGGTGGTTGTCCCGGCTCGTGGACCGTCGCGCCCATGGCGCCGGTTTCGATCGAGGTTCCCGCCGACGGTGGCGGCGTCCTCCTGCACGCCGCGGGAGCCGGCACGCAGAACTACACGTGCACGGCCGGCGCGGACGGCGGCGTCTCGTGGGTGTTCGTCGGCCCGCAGGCGAACCTGGCCGACTGCAACGGCAACGTCATCGGTCAACACTTCGCGAGCGACGGCGGCGCCGGCTTCCCCGAGTGGATCACGACCTCCGACGGCACGTACGTGATCGGGCACAAGCTCGCGGCGTACACGCCCGACGGCGGATCGGGATCGGTGCCCTGGCTGCTGCTCCAGGCCGTCGGTCACGGCGGCGGCAGCGGCACGCTCAGCCAGGTCGCGTACATCCAGCGCCTCGACACGGACGGCGGAAACGCCCCCGGCACCGGCTGCGATGCCGGCGACATGGTGCAGGTGCCTTACACCGCCGACTACTGGTTCTACGGACCCTAGAAGCGACCGCCGAGCATCGCTGCGCCGCCGCCGCCCGGGAGCGGCGCGAAGTCCACGTGCGCCGACTGCGGCGCCGGGGCAGCGTCCGACCCGTGGTGCGTGAGGAAGAAGTACGCGGAGAGGCCCGCGCTCACGACGCCGACTGCGAGGGCGATGTCGGCAATCGTGAACTTCGTCCGAACCGAGTCCACGTCGCTCTGAGCGCACGACTGCGTCTTGCCGCAGCCGTTCTCGAGACTGCTGCGATCACTCAGGCCCGTGATGCCGAAGTACGCCTCGGTGGCGAACGCAGCGACCGCGATTCCGCCGAAGACCCACGCCGACGTGGGGATGCCTCCGCCTCCGGCCTTTGGCGCCTCGCCGCCCTCCGTCGTCGCCCCACCCGTCGTCGGTGTGGGCGTGCCCCCGCCCGCCGGCTGCGCCGCCGGCGTCCCGAACTGAACGGTGAGCACGCGGCTCTTCTCGCCCGAGTGGATGACGACGTGCTCCTCGACCGGCGGGAACCCGTCGGTCTCGTAGCGGAACGTGTGCTCGCCGGGATCGACGAGCACGGGTCGCCCGTCGAGCGTCGACGCGAGCGGGGAGCCGTCGACCGTTACCTTGACCGCGGTGAGGTCGTTCCCCTTGTCGTCCTTCGCGTTCACCACGACCGACGGCGACGTGGCCTCGAGGTCGGCCAGCCACTTGACGCAGTCGTGCTGCACGATGGCGGGGCACACGGGACGCGCGCACGTGGCGAAGGCCTCGCGCGCGCGCCGGTACTTGCCTTCGTCGC
Source organism: Polyangiaceae bacterium (assembly GCA_036393165.1). Classification (GTDB taxonomy): domain Bacteria; phylum Myxococcota_A; class Polyangia; order Polyangiales; family Polyangiaceae; genus Palsa-1150. The sequence continues at coordinate 7,399 of DASVWO010000398.1, forward strand.
GAAGGCTCTGACCCTGATCGGACGCCGACAGGCACTGCTGCTTCTCGTCGGCCTGCGCGACCCCCGCTGCGCTCGTGGCGCTGGCGAACGCGAGACCGGCGAGCACGAGAAGGGCGCGCCTCATGCTGCAAGGATCGCCGACCGCGCGCTCAGAGACAAGCCGGCTTGTATTTCTTGTGGCCCTGCGCGTCGATCCAGAAGGGAGGGTCGCAGTCGGCTTGTGCAGGGCGAGGTGGTTGTGGCTTGGACGGAGGAGGCGTCCAGCGTCGCGGCGGGGGCGAGGGAGGGGGATTCGCCGCCGTCGCCGGCGGAGGCGGGGGAGGGGGCGGAGCCGCGGGAAGATCGGTCGGCGACACCGCCGGAGCGCTCGAAGAATCGGCCGGCGACGGAGCGGACTCGACGGGTGGAACGGGGCTGACGGCAGCGGCCGACGCGCCCGGATCGCCCGTCCCATCGGCCGCGGCGTGCTCTCCGCCGCGACCCAGCAGCAGCGCGCCCACGACGATCACGAGGCCGAGCACCGCCACGCTCCCCGCGATGATGGGCAGATGTCCGCGCGGTCGCCGCGGCGCCGTCGAGAGGATGGGCGCCACCGCGATGCTCGACACGTCGGACCGCGGCTCCTGCGCCTGCTGCGGGGCCATCGCGGCGCGCATCGCCGGAGACGACCGGTACGAATCGTTGCCCGTGACGGTCGTGGGCATGTCGGCGAGCGCCGGAAGCACGCCCTTGCTGAAGCTCTCGGACGAGACACTCTCGATCTCGGCGATGCGCGCAGAGCGCTTGAACAGCTCGTCGTGCGCGAGCGACTCCACCCACTCGCCGATCTCGCTCGCCGGCGCGATGCCGGCGCATCGCTCGAGGTCGAGCGCCATCTCGCGCGCCGTCTGGTAGCGCCGCGCCGGATCGCGCTCGAGGCCGCGCAGGACGACGCGGTCGAAGGCGAGCGGCACGTGCCCGGCGGCCTGGCTCGGCGGGCGGACGGGCATCTGCAGCACGGCGGTCACGATGGCTGCCTCGTTGTCGCCGCGGAAAAGGCGCTGTCCCGTGAGCGATTCCCACGTGACCACCGCCGCCGCGTAGATGTCGCTCTGGCGCGACACCGGCGCGTTGTGCAGCTGCTCCGGCGCCATGTACGAGAGCTTGCCCTTGATCTGACCCTCGCGCGTCGTCTGCAGACGGCCGACGGCCTTGGCGACGCCGAAGTCGAGCACGCGCGGAACCCCCTCGGTGCCGACCAGGATGTTCTGCGGCGACACGTCGCGGTGCACGATGTTGAGCGGCTGTCCCTGCTCGTTCTTCGCCTCGTGCGCCGCGTGCAAGCCGTGGAGCACGCCGCTCATGATGGTCGCGATGACGCGCACGTCGCTCGTCGTCATCATCGAGCGCACGGCGCGCAGCAGCTTCGCGAGCGACTCGCCCTGCACGTACTCCATGACGAGGAACATCTCCTCGTCGGTCTGCACGACGTCGAGCGTCGGAACGACGTTGGGATGCCGGATGCGCGCCGCGAGTCGAGCTTCGTCGAGGAACATCGAGACGAAGTC
>DASVWO010000399.1:0-26214 GCA_036393165.1 Polyangiaceae bacterium
GGCGGAGAGGCTCCCAGGACAGGTCCTTGCCCTGGCTCCAGCGGCTCTTGCCGCCGGGCATGCGCTTGAACTCTTCGTTCGCCTCGAGATCGACCTCGCCGGCCCACTCCCTCCACGGATGATCGACGAGCGCGTCGGTGCGGTAAGGAGCCAGGAACTCCACGATCTCGCGCCGCTTGGCGGCCGTGAAGCTCGCGCACACCCCGACGTGCTGCAGGTGGCCCTCGCCATCGTACAGGCCGAGCAGCAGCGAGCCGACCAGCGTGCCCTTGCCGCCCTTGTGCCATCGGAAGCCGGCGACGACGCAGTCGCAGTCGCGCTCGTGCTTCACCTTGAACATGACGCGCTTGCCCGGCTCGTACGATCCGTCCCTCGGTTTGGCCATGACGCCATCGAGCCCAGCGCCTTCGAAGCGATGGAACCAGTCGTCCGCGAGGGACCGGTCGGTGGTCGCGGGCGTGACATGGATCGGCGGCCTCACGCTTGCCAGCGCCTTCTCGAGCGCGGCGCGTCGCTCGTGGAAGGGCGATTGCGCCAGGCTGCGGTCTCCGATGGCCAGCAAGTCCCAGAAGACGAGCGACGCAGGGATCTCGCCAGCGAGCATCTTCACGCGCGACGCCGCCGGATGGATCCGCATCTGCAGCGCCTCGAAGTCGAGCGCGTCCCCGCGCGCCACGACCACCTCGCCGTCGAGCACGCAGCGCTCCGGCAGCTGCTCGCGCAGTGGCGCCTGGAGCTCGGGGAAGTAGCGGTCGAGCGGCTTCTCGTCCCGGCTCTGGATGAGCACCTCGTCGCCGTCGCGAAAGACGAGCACGCGGAACCCGTCCCACTTCGGCTCGAAGATCCAGCCCTGTCCCTCCGGCAGCTTGCTCACGCGCTTGGCGAGCATCGGCGCAACGGGCGGCGAGACGGGCAGCTGCACGGCAGGACAGCGAGGCTACAGCCCGGGCATCTCGTTCGCCAGGCGCGTCGGAATGCCCAGGAGGCGCGCTGCCGCGACCGAGACGAGGCGCGTCGCCGCCGACCCTCCCACGAGAACGAGCGAGCGCACACGCTTGCGCAGACCCCAGGCTGCGCGCTGGGCGCGGCTCGACGCGGACGGGTCGAAGCTTCCGATGCTGCGCAGGTCGGCCACCACGTCCACGGGTCCCTGCTCGAGGTGCAGCACGACCGCTTCGATGGCGAGTTGCGCGTCTGCAGCAGAGACGTGTCCGGAGAACGTGATGACCACGAGCCCCGTTCGGGGAGCGCGTACGCTCCAGGTCGCGCGCGCGCGACCTTCGCGCGAGACCGGCTCGAGGAAGTTGCGCATCACGTCGAGCAGGTGCACCGGGTCTACCGGCTTCTCGAGGTAGACGTCGAATCCGGCGAGAATGGGTTCTTCCGGGTCGTACCCCGCGGAGACGGCGATCGCCGGGGTGAGCCCTCCCTGCTCCGCCGGCAGCGCCCGTAGGGTCTTCACGAGCGACAGGCCGTCCCCGTCCGGCATCGCGATGTCCGACACGACGAGCGACGGCGGCGCCGCACGGACCTCTCGATCGCCTCGTCCCCCGAGCGTGCTTCCTGCACGTCGAGGCCGAACATGCGCATGAACTCGGCGAGCATCTCGCGGGAGTCGTCGGTGTCTTCGACGAGCAAGACCCTGGCGCCGGCGAGCGGTCCGCCGGCAATCGGCTTCTCCGAGGGCATCGCTTCCTTCTAGATATCGCAGCTTGCCTCCGGCACGCACGGGCTTCACGCTAGGGACGTGCGAGCACGCGCCCCCGGCGCATGCGCCTCGGCTCTCGCGATGGCGCTCGTGGTCCCCAGCTGCGCAGGCGGGATCACCTCCAACCAGGGAGGCGGAGGCTGGGAAGGCGAAGCCTCGTCGGGGCAGGACGCTGAGGACGCCTCGAGCGCCGCAGACACGCATCCGGCGGACGACGGCGCGCCGGACGTGATGCCCGAAGGTACCGAGACCCCCGAGGCCGGAGACGACGTCGCATCAGGCGGACCCGACGCGATGCAGGACGTCGCGTCGCCCGTCGACGCGAGCGAAGGCGGAGGCCCGGTCTGTTCTCCGGGCATGTGCGCGTTCGTGGACCAGGGTTGCTCGAAGCAGTGCGACACAGTCTCGTCGTGCTGGCCGCACGTGGACCGCTCTTACAACGCGACCACGGGAGAGCACTTCTACACGACGAACGACACCGAGGCGTCGTGCTGCGGGTTCACCGTGGAGGACGAGCCCTACTATTACCTCTACTCGACGCAGCAGACCGGGCTCGTGCCGTTCTACCGGTGTCTGTTGTCGACCGGCTTCCACTTCTACACGACGAGCTCCACGTGCGAGGGCGCCTCGGGCGCCACCGTCGAGGGCGCCATGGGCTTCATCGCGACGAGCGCCACGTGCGGCGCCGTGCCGCTCTACCGCCTTTACGACGGGACCAACGGCGATCACCTCTACACGACGAGCTCCGCCGAGATGACTTCGGCGGAGTCGGGCGGCTACACGTTCGAGTCGATCGCCGGCTACGTGTGGACCGCGCCCGAGAGCTGATCGAGCGCCTCGCCGGTGTACACCGCGAGGCGCTGCAGGTGCGGCACGGCGTCGCGGCAGCCGATGAAGCCGAGACCGAGCGTGCCCGCGTAGCTCTCCACGGTGACATTGAGCGCGTACCCGTTGAACGGGATCGACAGGGGATACGCCGCGTCGAGTCGCCAGCGGCGGAAGTAGAGGGGGTGGTCGGGACCGGGCACGTTGGAGACGACCAGGTTGAACGCGGGCCGCACCCGTCCCGCCGAGCCGGGGAACGACGAGAAGAGCAGGGGAGCCATGAGCAGCCCGCTGTACTGGAGGATCGCGTTGCGCGACATGCCCTGCAGCTGCTCCTTGGCGTGCCGGGTCGAGGCGACGATCGCGCGCAGGCGCTCGAGCGGATCCTCCACGTCGGTGGCGAGGGACGCGAGGATGGCGCCGACTGCGTTGCCGCCGCCCGGGTCGTCCTTCGGCCGGATGTTCACGGGGATCATCGCCGTGAGCGACTGATCCGGGAGCGCGTCCTGCTCGAGCAGGAACCGGCGGAGGGCGCCCCCGCAGATGGCGAGCACGACGTCGTTGAGCGTGCAGCCGTGCGCCTTGGCGACCGCCTTGAGCCGGTCGACCGGGTACTGCTGCGTGGCGAAGCGCCGCGCGCGCGTGATCTTCTGGTTCAGGATCGACCTCGGCGCCTGGAGGGGCGACACGAGCGTCACGTCGTGCGAGCGCCGTGCGCGCGCGAGGTTGCCGATGGCGCGCGTGAGGTCCTTGGCCGTGCCGATCTGGTCGCGGATGGCGCGGAAGAGAGAATCGATCGCGGGCGGTGCCTCCGCCTCGCGTGCCTCCCGCTCGCGCGGTTCCGTTCCGGTGGAGAAGAACATCGGCGTGTCGGCGCGTTCCGGATCGCGCGACATGGCGCGCGTGAGAAGGCGCATCCCCGTGTACCCGTCGACGAGGGCGTGGTGGACCTTGACGTAGAGAGCGATCCGGCCGCCCTCGAGGCCCTCGATGATGTGCGCCTCCCACGGCGGCCGATGGAAGTCGAGCGAGGACCCGTGCAAGCGCGACACGAGGATGCCGAGCTCGCGCTCGTCTCCCGGCGACGGAAGCGCGGAGCGGCGCACGTGGTATTCGAGGTCCATCCGGTCGTCGACCACCCATGCCTGCAGAGGGCTCGTGAGCAGGTCGGGATGCCGCAGCTTGAGGTTCCACGGAGGCCGCACGATCGGTCCGGCGCGCATCTCGTCGCGCAGGTTGCGCAGGACGTCGCGCCCGCCCTCGGGGGGAGGGGAGAACTGGAGCAAGCCCCCGACGTGCATCATCGACTCGCGGGTCTCCGCCGCGAGGAACAGGCGATCGAGCGCGCCGAGGCGATGACGCACGCTCATGCGCGCACCCAGGCCAGCGAGAGGTAGCGGTCCCACGAGTCGGGCAGCACGACGACCACCGGGTCGCGCACCGTCCGGCTGGCGGCGACGCGCAGGGCGGCGGCGACCGCGGTGCCCGCGGATCCGCCGACGAATAGCCCCTCTTCCCGCCAGAGCCTCCGCGCCGTCGCGAAGCTCTCTGCGTCGGCGACGCTCTCGGCGGCGTCGATCACGGTGCGATCGAGGATCTCGGGCGGTTTGCTCGTGCCGATGCCCTCCACCGCGTACGGCGCGTCCTTCCCGACGACTCCTTCGACCACCCAGCCCGCCAGACCCGAGCCGACGGGATCCGCGAGGACGACGCGCACGCCCGGCACGCGCCTCTTCAGGAAGCGGCCGACGCCCGTGATCGTGCCGCCGGTTCCCGCACCCGCCACGAATGCGCCGATCTTCCCTCCACACTGCTCGAGGATCTCGGGCCCGGTGGTCTCCTCGTGCGCGCGCACGTTGGCCGGGTTGCAGAACTGATCCGTCAGGAACCAGCCGCGCTCGTCCGCCATCCGGCGCGCGACGTTCTGGAAGTGGTCCGGGCTGTCGGGTGGTGCGTTGGGCGTCATGACGACCTCGGCGCCGAGTGCCGCAAGCGCCGTGCGCTTGTCCATCGACATCTTCTCGGGCATCACGCACACGAGCCGGTATCCGCGCGCCGCCGCCACCAGGGCGAGCCCCATCCCGGTGTTGCCCGCCGTCGCCTCGATCAGCGTGTCCCCCGGCCGGAGCGCGCCGCGTCTCTCGGCGTCGTCCACGATGGCGACCGCGATGCGGTCCTTCACGCTGCCGCCGGGATTCAGGTGCTCGCACTTGGCGAGCACCGGCACCGGGAGCCCGGCGCCGAGGTGCTTCAGGGGCACGAGGGGCGTCCGCCCGACGTGATCGAGGATCACGTGCGAGCTGCCCGGCGCGTCGCGATCACATGGTCGAGACTGATGCGACCGCCTCCCTGGGAGATGAGCACGAGGAAGATCACGATGTACGCCGGCTCGGGAAGGTAGAAGAAGTCGCCGATGGTGTGCGCGTCGTGGATCCTCGCGGTGAGGATGGCGACCGTCATGACCACAGTCAGCGCCGCGGCGGCGAAGCGCGTCCCGAGCCCGAGCAACAGCAGGATCCCGCCGACGAGCTCCGTCGTCGCCGATGCGGCGGCGTTCAGGGCCGGCGCAGGGATCCCGAGAGACGCGAAGTAGGCGGTGAGCTTCGGCAGGTCGCCGAGCTTTCCCCAGCCCGAGGGGATGAACTCTCCGGCCATCGCGAGCCGCGCCAGGAGCAGCGGAAGCCAGGCCATCCCTCCGAGCCACTTGAACGCCCGATCGACGAACGCGACGAACCCACTCATGCGCACGCTCCCCGCGCGGCAGCGTACCATGGGGGCCGATGCCCACTCCGCGTGTCGGGACGCCCGTCGACCGCAGCATCGCGGACACGCGCGTTCTCGATGCTTCGGGGGCGTCGGTCGCGGTCGGCACGTTCTGGGCGAACGGGCCCTGTCTCGTCGTGCTGCTGCGGCACTTCGGGTGCGTGGGGTGCGCCGAGCAGATGACCGAGCTGGCGCCACGGCTGGGTGACCTCGCCCACGCCGGGGTGCGCACGGTGCTCGTGGGGAACGGCTCGCGCGAGCAGCTCGCGGACTTCATCGAGCGCCACGCCCTCCGAGGCGCGCCGGTCGAGGTGGTGACCGATCCGCCTCTCGCCCTGTATGCCGCGCTGGAGCTGCGGCGCTCGACCTGGGCCACGATCGGCCCGCGCGCGCTCGTCGAGATCGCGCGCGCCATGACCGCCGGCCACCCGCACCGGCCCACCGAAGGGGATCGCACGCAGCAGGGCGGCGTCCTCCTCGTCGACGGCCGCGGCATCGTCCGCTTCTTCCACAGCAACCGCAGCCTGGGCGACCACGCCGACACGTCGGACCTCGTGGAAGCCGCCTTGCGCCTCCGCATCGAAGCCAGCGTCAGCGCCGCCGTGCGCGTCTGAGGGACCCCGATGGTCGTTCTCATCCATGTCGCCAACGTTCTTTACGTCATCTCGTACCTGGTGAAGGACATCCTCTGGCTGCGCCTTCTCACGGTGGTCGCGGGCAGCGTGCTCCTCGCCTACTACGTGCTCCTGCCCGTGCCGCTCTGGGCCGCGATCGGGTGGAACATCATCTTCCTCGCGATCAACCTGCGGCAGATCCACGTGCTGCTGCTCGAGCGTCGGCCGGTTCGCCTTTCGCCCGAGGAGCTGCGGCTCCACCAGCTCGCGTTCCGCAGCCTCACGCAGCGCGAGTTCGCGAAGCTGCTGCGCATCGCGCACTGGGAGGACGTCGCCGCCGACCAGCGATTCGTGACCAAGGGCCAGGCGCTCGATCGCATCATGGTCATCGCCGACGGCCGCGCGCGGGTCGAGATCGCGGGGGCGCCCGGCGTCGAGCTGCGCCCCGGGTGCTTCGTGGGCGAGATGAGCTACCTCACGGGGCAGACGCCGAACGCAGACGTCGTCGCGGCGGAGAAGACACGCCTCGCGTCCTGGCCCCAGACCGAGCTGAAGACGTATCTGGGCCGCGACGCAGAGCTCCGCGCCATCGTGCAGATGGCGATCGGCGAGGATCTGATCGCGAAGCTCGGCTACTCTCGCGCCGCGTGAACGTCGCCCAACCGGCCTCGAGTGCTTCTCGCGCAGGCGCAGGGGGCCTCGTGCTCCTCGCGACGGTCGTCTCGGCCCTGCTCTACTACAAGTGGGGCGCATCGCTTCGCGCCGTCTCCGCGGTGCACGAGACGGGGAAGCTCGCGATCGCGCCCGGCGCGATCCTCGATGGCGGCGTCATCGCGACGACCCTGGCGTACTTTCGCAAGATCTGGCCGGCGCTGACGTACGGCATCCTCGTCGGCGCTGCGATCCGCGCGGCCGTCCCCGCGAGCACGGTGCGACGCTGGTTCGGCGGACGAGGCCCGATGCCGACCCTCACGGGAGCGCTCGCCGGCGCGCCGCTCATGCTGTGCTCGTGCTGCATCACGCCCGTCTTCAGCGGTCTCTATCGGCGCGGTGCGCGTCTGGGCCCCTCTCTGGCGATGATGCTCGCCTCTCCGGGCTTCAACCTCGGCGCGATCATCCTCAGCTTTGCGCTCTTGCCGACGCGGATCGGCGTCGCGCGCGTTGTCGCGGCTTCTGCGATCGTCCTCGGGCTCTCGGCGCTGATTGGTCGGACGCTGGAGGGGTCCGAGGCGAGCGGCGCCGAAGCATGCGCCACGCCGGAGGCGGAGCAGCTCGACGGGTCCAGCCACTTCCTCGTCCGCTTCCTGCGGAGCGCGGCGTACCTCGTGGCGATCACCGTGCCGCTCATCGTGGCCGGCGTGCTTCTCTCCGGGCTGGCGCTCCCGCATGTCACGCGACTCGCGGGAGCGAGCCTGTTCGTCGGCGTCGCCGTGACCGCGCTGGTCGGAACGCTCGCGGCGCTGCCCACGTTCTTCGAGATCCCCATCGCCCTCGTGCTGCTCTCGCTCGGGGCCCCGCCCGCGGTCGTCACGGCGTTCGTGATCGCCGGACCCATCGTGAACCTCCCGTCCCTCCTGGTGCTGGGGCGAGAGGCAGGTCCTCGGGTGGCGCTCGCGCTGGGCGGGGGCGTGTGGCTGGTGTCGACGGCGGCCGGGCTGCTCGCGGCCTGATCAAGGCCGCGGCAGTTCAGCGAGAAGCGATCGCCAGGCCTTCGCCTCGGTCGACGGCGCGAAGAGGCGGCGGCGCGCCTTGGTATCGCGGGCCAGGAGCGCGAGGTACCGCGGGTCGTGCTCCGCGCGGGCGAGCAGTCGGGTGAGGCCTGCCGTGTCGCCGACGCGGAAGAAGCCCGGGTAAGCGCTGCCCATGGCCGATACGGCCGCAGGAATGCGCGTCGTGATGACCGGCGTGCCCGACGCGATCGCTTCCCCGAGCACGTTGGCGCCTCCCTCCGAGAGGCTCGTGAGCACCATGAGGCGGGCGGACGCGATGATCTGTCTCGCTCGCGACGGGCCCACTTCTCCGAGCCAGTGGTAGCGGGCGTTGGACGCTTGCTCGGCCCGTGCGCGCCGCGCCCATTCGTCCGTCAGGGCCCGTCCTGCGTGGACGACCCTCAGCCGGGACGACGCGGGCAAGAGCCGCGTTGCGAGGGCGGCTCGCAGCGGGTCCTTCTCGTCGCGAAGGTGGGCGACCAGGGCGACGTCGAAGGTGTGACCGCCGTCACGACGTCGAGGCCTCACCGGTTCCGCCGACTGTCGGATCAAGCGGACCTTCGCGCGCAACCCGCGTGGAAGCTCCCGCGAGGCCTGGTCGTGCAGCACGACGAGCCGGTCGGCCAGGCGCAGCGAACGCCTGGCTTCCTCGCTCACGTGGATGTCTCGCGAAAGATCGGTCCCCGTGAGGGCGACCACGATGGGGCGCTCGGGGTGCGCGTCGCGCGACCAGCGAACGACGTCGGCCGTGCGGAACGCGTGCAGCGCGACGAGCACGTCATACCGGGCGCGTGGAATGCCCGTCGTGATGGTCACGTGATGCCCGAGCCCCGCCAGAAGCGAACGCCACCGCACGGCCGTGATCCGGTTGCCGAGGCGCGACCCCGCCGGGACCGGACAGACGATGACGATGCGCACGCCGGGGTACTCTAGGGTGACGGCGGCCCGATGGATATCCGGAACGAGCTTCGCGACGCTCGCGCGCGCACCCTCGAGTTGGCGCTCGACCTCGACGACGCGCAGTGGATGGGCCCGCGCCTCGCCATCGTGAACCCGATGCTCTGGGAGATCGGGCACGTCGGGTGGTTCCAGGAGCACTGGACGCTCCGCCGCGGCAAGGCGCCCTCGCTGCGTCCCGACGCCGATTCGCTCTACGACTCGGCGCGCATCCCTCACGACACCCGCTGGGATCTGCCGCTCCCCCCGCGGGCGGAGACGCTGCGGTACATGAGCGAAGTCCTCGAGCGGTGCCTGGAGGCGCTGCGGGAAGACGAGCCGTACTTCCATCTGCTGGCCCTCTTCCACGAGGACATGCACGACGAGGCGCTGACCTACACGCGCCAGACGCTGCGTTACCCCGAGCCGCGCTTCGCGCTGCGCGAGGCCGACGCTCCCGATGCCGGACCTTGCCCGGGTGACGTCGAGGTGCCCGGCGCCCGCCTGCTTCTCGGCGCGAATCCGGACGGCGGGTTCGTGTTCGACAACGAGAAGTGGGCGCACCCCGTGGACGTGCGCACCTTCCGCATGGCGCGCGCGCCCGTGACGAACGAGCAGTACGCGCGCTTCGTCGAGGCCGGCGGCTACCGGGGGCGCCGCTTCTGGAGCGAAGCCGGATGGACGTGGCGCACCGGCGCCGAGGCGACGCATCCCGTGTACTGGCAGCGCGCGCGCGATGGATGGAGCGTGCACCGGTACGATCGGCTCGAGCCCCTTCGCCCGCACCGGCCGGTCAGCCACGTCTGCTGGTGGGAAGCAGAGGCCTACTGCAACTGGGCAGGGCGCCGGCTGCCGACAGAGGCCGAGTGGGAGCTGGCTGCGGCCACTCCGGACAAGCGCACGTTCCCGTGGGGCGAAGAGAGGCCCTCACGCCGGCATGCGAATCTCGACGGCCGCTTCGGCGGCCCCGTCGACGTCGCGTGCTTCCCCGAGGGTGACAGCGTCCATGGGTGCCGTCAGATGATCGGCAACGTCTGGGAGTGGACCGCGACCGACTTCCAGCCGTACCCGGGGTTCGTCGTCGACCCTTACAAGGAGTACTCGGAGCCGTGGTTCGCGTCGCCGCACAAGGTGTTGCGCGGCGGGTGCTGGGTCACGCGCGCGCGCCTGCTCCGCAACACCTGGCGCAACTTCTACCCGCCGGACCGCCGCGATGTGCTCTCGGGGTTCCGCACCGCCGCGCGCGACTAGGCAGAGCCGGCGACGACGAGGGACACGATGGGGAACGCCACGGTCCCGTCGTCACGGACGAACGCGCGGTACGCCTGCTCGATCTCGGCTGCCGCCTCGCGCCGCTCGTCCTCCGGCAGGAGGGACAGGAGCTCGCTGTAGAGCGGGGTCTTCATGATTCGCATCGCATCGTCCAGCGATGCGTAATCGCGCACCGAAGGCACGCGCTCCACGGCGACCGAGGCGAAGCCGGCGCTCTCGAAGGTGCGCCGGAGCTCGGCGGCGTCCGATAGCGAGAAAGCCTTCACGACCTCGGGAGGAGGCGCCGGCAACCCTCGACGCTTGCGCACGGCCGCGATCGGGATGGCGTTGAACGGATTGTCCTCCAGACGATCCCACACGGCGGCGGCGAAGCGGCCTCCGGGACGGAGCACCTTTCGAACCCGCGCCAGGGCGCCGGGGAGGTCGTCGACGAACATCAGCACCTTGCGGGAGACGACCGCGTCGAACGTCCCGAGATCGGGGAGAGGCGCCGCGAGATCCACCACGGCGGTCTTCACGTGAGCGAAGCCGGCGTCGCGCGCCGCCGACGCCGCAGCGTTCACCATCCCGGGCGCCACGTCCGTGGCCACCACCTCGCCCGCAGGTCCGACCTGATGGGCCAGCATCACCGCGGTGTCTCCGGTCCCGGTGCCCACGTCGAGGACCCGGGCTCCCTCGCGCACGCCGGCCAGCGCGAACATGCGCTCGGTCGCCGCCGCGAGCATCCGGTTACGCTCCCTGGCCGCCTGCAGCCAGGTGCTGGCCATGTCGGTCGACTGCCAACTCGTCATGACGGTCAGGAAGCGAGGGCTTCGGTGCGCTTCGTCCCGAGCGACGATTGAAGGGTGCCATCGGCGAGCGCTTGCCGCGTCAGCGCCTCGCCGCCGATGAGCGTGCCGCGCACGAACACCTGGGGGAACGTCGGCCACCCGCTCCAGAGCTTGATGGCGAGGCGCTCCTTCCACTTGCCGAAGTAGCTGCCGTACTCGAGGTACTTGTACGCGACGCCCGCCTCGTCCAGCGCCCGGCGCACCTTCCGCACGTGAGGATTCTGCGCCATTCCGACGACCACCACGGGCTCGCGGCGCACGGCCTCCTGCACCTCGCGTACGATCTCGGCGTGGAATCCCTCGATGACCGAGAGGGCGGAGGGGGCGACGGAACGGGGATCGAGCTGAGGACGGCTGGGCATTCGGATTCTCCGGCTGAGTTCAGGCCTTGGATGAGCGCATCCGTGGGGATGTTGCGCCGGAGCCTAGCGTCGGCGTGCTAACCAGCACGTCACCGTGGCGTTCGTTCCCTCAGCCGCCGACACGCCCTTCGCACGCATGGGCGGCGAAGCGAGGGTCCGCGCGGTCGTCGAGCGCTTCTACGACGCGATGACCGAGCTCGAGCCCGCCCTGGCGCGCCTGCACCCGTGCGACGAGCGGGGGCACGTGGTGCGCGCGTCGCGCGACAAGTTCGCGCTCTTCTTCATCGGCTGGCTGGGCGGGCCGCAGGACTACATCGCGCAGCACGGGCACCCGCGCTTGCGCATGCGCCACGGCGCCGTGCCGATCGACACGCCCATGGCCCGCGCGTGGATGCGCTGCATGATGCACGCGCTCGAAGCGGAGGGAATCGAGCCCGACGTGCGCGATTTCCTCCAGACGCGCCTCGGGGATCTGACCCTATTTCTGCGCAACCGCGAGCCAGCCGCCTAGCGTCAGGCTCCCTCGAGCACCCGCGCCGACGCGTCCTCGCACACGACGTCGTCCTCGATGCGCACGCCGAAGCGGCCGGGGAGGTAGATCCCCGGCTCGACGGTGAAGACGCAGCCCGGAACCAGGGGCGTGCGGTTGCCCTCCACCATGTAGATGGGCTCGTGCCCGTCCATGCCGAGGCCGTGCCCCGTGCGATGCGTGAAGTAGGACCCGTAGCCGGCCTTGGCGATGATGGCGCGTGCGGCGCGGTCGACCTCCTGCGCCTCGACGCCCGGTCGTGCGCGATCGATCCCCGCGCGCTGCGCTTCGGCCACGACGTCCGCGACGCGCCGGAACTCGGCGGGCGGGGAGGAACCGAACCAGCGCGTGCGCGTGACGTCGGACCAGTAACCATCGACGCGGCACCCGCCGTCGATGAGGACCGCGACGTCGCTCGCGAGCCCGTCGCCCGCCGGGGGCCCGTGCGGAAGCGCGGAGAGGGCCCCGAACTGCACGAGCGCGTATCCCTCGTACCCCTCGCGCTCGAAGGCGCTCGCGATGGCCTGCGAGACGTCGCGGTCGCGCACGCCGGGGCGCAGCTCGGCGAAGGCGCGATCGAACACGTCGTGGGTGATCGCCACGGCGCGACGGATGCGCGCGAGCTCCTCGGGCTGCTTCACGACGCGGAGAGACGCGAACGCGGCCGACCCGTCGACCAGGCGCGCATCCGGGAGGGCTCTCGAGAGCGCCATCGCGGTGCCGTACTCGCCGTGCGGCTCGACGAGGACCGCGCCACGCGACGCGGCGGCGTCTCGCACGACGTCGAACGGGCTCTGCGACTCCTCCCATCCCCGGATCGACGCCTGGAAGCGCACCGAGCGTCTCACGCGCTCCACCTCGAACGACGGAGCCACGAGGACCGGATCACCTGCCGCCGGCACCAGCAGCGCGATGAGGCGCTCGCTCCGTTCGATCGACGCGCCGGTCAGGTACGCGAAGCTCGTCGTGCCGCTCGAGACGAACGTCCACTCGGCTCCCGCCTCGCGCGCGAGCGCACGGACGCGGTCGACACGCGCCAGAAAGACACGCGGGTCGAGGGGAGCGAGAGGAGCCCTGCCGGCGGAAGGCGCCGCAGGCGCCGCGATCGTCACACCGGCGGGTCGCGGACCGCACGCGCAGGCGACGCCGGAGACGAGCGCCTGGAGAAAGCCGCGGCGGAACACCGGCGCCACTCTACCGCGGACGCGCTACAACGGTGGCCCAGATGACTCCCTCCGGACGCTCCCCCGCGGTCGTGATGTTCGGCCAGCCCGTCGCGGATGCGATCGAAGCACGCGTCGCCGAGGGCGTGGCCGAGCTCGTGCGCTCGCGCGGCGTCGTCCCCGCGCTCCGCATCGTGCTGGTCGGCGAGAGCGGGCCGTCCCAGCGTTACGTGAAGCGCAAGCTCGAGGCGTGCGCACGCCTCGGAATGCGCGCCGAGGTGACGGCGCTCCCACCCACGGTCTCGGCCGACGCGCTGCGCGAGGAAGTCGTGCGCCTCGGCCGCACGCCGGAGAACCACGGGATCCTGGTCCAGCTCCCGCTGCCGGCGCACATCGAGACCCACGACACGGCGGCGACCAACAAGTTCGACGTCTTCGACGCGATCCCGCCCGACAAGGACGTCGACGGCGTCGGCCGCGATGCGATCGCCTCGCTCTACCGCGCGCAGCAGGAGCGCATGCGCCTCATGCCCGGGACGGCGCTCGCGGTGCGTCGCATGATGGCGTTCTACGGCGTCGCCACCGAGGGCAAGCTCGCGGTGGTCGTCGGCCGCAACGACATCACGTCGAAGCCCATGGTGCAGTTGCTCGGCGGCCGCTTCTGCAACGCGGCCGCCATCTGGTGCCACCGGCACGTGAGCGCAGAGGACCAGAAGCGCCTCATCCAGCAGGCCGACATCGTCATCACGGCCGTGGGCGCGCCGTCCTACCGGATCACGGCGGACATGGTGAAGCCCGGGGTCGCCGTGTTCGACGTGGCGACGCGCGTCGACCCCCAGGGCAAGATGCACGGCGACGTCGAGTTCGAGGCGGTCAAGGAGCTCGCGTCCTTCATCACCCCCGTGCCGAAGGGCGTGGGCCCCGTGACCGTCGCCGCGCTGTGCGAGAACCTTCTGCGCGCCGCCGAGTTCCAGGCGGGCGTGGGCCGTCCGGGTTACGTCTTCGCGTGACTCGGTCCCATGCCGGGATCGAACATCGGCCGGATCTCGGACTCGCCCTCGAACTCGGGCCAGTGCTCGTGGTGCAGCTCCATGAACTCCCTGGCCACGCGGAGCGCCTCTTCCTTGGACTTGCACTCGAGGATGGCCCAGCCGCCGATGACTTCCTTGCTCTCGGCGAAGGGGCCGTCGGTGACCGTGAGCTTGCCCTTGGAGAGCCGGATCCGCGCGCCCTCCTTGCTCGGGAGCAGCCCGCCGGTGTCGACCAGCGTCCCGTCCTTGAGCGACTTCTGGATGAACTCCCCCATGGCCCGCAGCAGCGCCTGGGGCGGGCCAGCCTCGCGCAAAGACTCGGAACTACGAATGAAAGTGAGATACTTCATGGGCTCTGTCTCCTCTCCGTTCGCACCTAGGACGATCGGGCGCCGCCGGGGCCGACATTCCAGCACCCGTGCCATCATCTCGCCATGAGTGAGGGCCTCGTTCTTCCGCCGGTGGCTCGCGGATCGCTGAGGCCGCTGCCAGAGCGCCTCGAGCGTCTCGACGAGGCCATCCCGCAGATCCTCGCGGCCGTCGACGGCGAGCGCGATCCCATCGCCCTGCAGGCGACGCTCGCCGCCCTCCTCTGGGACGCCCTCCCTCAGGCGAGCTGGGTCGGGTTCTACCGACGCGTGGGAGCGACCTCCCTGGCTGTCGGCCCTTACCAGGGGCCGATGGGCTGTCTGCGCATCGAGTTCTCTCGCGGCGTGTGCGGTGCGTGCGCGAGGACGAAGACGTCGCAGCGGGTGCCCGACGTGCGCTCGTTCGAGGGCCACATCGCGTGCGACGACGCCACCCTGTCCGAGCTGGTGCTGCCGGTGGTCGATGGGCGAGGAGCGGTACAGGCCGTGCTCGATCTCGACTCGCGCCACCTCGACGCGTTCAGTGCCTCCGAGCAGGAACGGCTGGAGCGCCTCGTGGCCCGCGCCCTCGGGAGCGCCGTCGCTTGGGATCAGAAGTGGCCGACGGCGGAGACGCCGTAGCCATCGCTCCCGAACCGCCCCGGTGTCAGCGACACGGAGGCGCCCGATGCCGTGGTGATCTTCGCGACCGGCACGACCTCCGGCCAGATGAACGCGGCGGCGATCTCGAACGCGCCGAACGACTGCAGGATCCCGTTGGCCGCGAGCAGGACCTTGATGCCGTTCTGGGTACCGCACCCCGTACCCGAGCAGGGGGGCCGCGCGCCGAGGTCGAGCCAGGGCCCGACCACGGGAATCCAGAGGTTCGTGTCGGCGGCCGTGCTGCTCGTCGCAGCGATGCCCATCGAAGCGATGTACGGCTGGCCAAAGACGAACAGGCCGACCGTCAGCATCGACCGGTTCGGCCGGGTCTCGAAGCCGGCCGGCTGCGGTTGCGGGATGGCGACGGTCTGCGCGCTCGCGCGAGAACTCCATCCCAGAACGGAGCCCAGCACGAGAGCAGTCGCGGTGAGTACGAACGGAGGCTTCATCGAAGGATCGGCCGGGACTCGATTGCAGCGAGGGTGCCAGCGACCCCGTCCGTGATCGGCGGCGCTCAGTCCAGACGGCCGAACCCTGGCGCGAGGCAGTGGCACATCGCTGCGACGTTGCGGACCGACTGCGCCCGCATCGCGGTCTCCGCCTGCCGCACGAGGGCAGCGCCTTCGTCGCCCCTGACGAGCTTCCCCAGGTAGCGTCGCGCGGCCGCCGCAAAGAGCCGCGTCTCGGCATTCTCGAGAGCATCCACGCTCGCGCGCAACGACGTCACCGTCGCTCCCTCCTCGCCACGCACGTGCGCCGCTCCCGCCTGGACCAGCGTCGCGAGCGCGCGACTCACCTTCGAGCGCCTCCGCTGCATGTCGGCCGCGATGGGCTCCACCTGGCCGAGGTGCACCTCGCGTTCGCCGGGAGACGCTTCCGCTGCTGCCACCAGCGCGCGGGCGCGCATGTGCGAGCTCGCGTACCGGACGATCTCGACGCGCCGTCGCAGGAGCGAAGCCTCGAGCTTCGCCCAGTCTCCCTCGACGCGACGGAGCGCCGCGACGCCGTCGCCGGCGTAGAGCTCCGTGTTCCCGTCGGCGAGGAGCGCGTACCACTGCTCGAGCCGGTAGGCGGAGTGCGACCAGCGGCGCATGACCTCGCGGGCGCGCTCGCGGGCCGTCGTCACGTCGTCGAGCAGGAGCCAGGCGAAGTTGCCGTAACCGACGCACATCTGGAGGGTCCCGTAGATGTCGCCGCGGTCCGCCGCCTCGCGCAGGTACACCGGCTGGCGCTCGAGAAGGGCGCGACCCTCACCCAGCCAGTAGAGGCAGGTGACCAGCCAGAGCTGCCCGGTGACGATCTCCCAGAACGTGCCGGGACACTCGGAGCGGAGCCGGTCCTGCCCGCGATCGAGGAGGGAGAGCGCGTCGCCGAAGCGGCCGCTCAGGTAGGTTCCGCCGCCGGCCATCAGATCCGCCATGCCGATGCAGTACGGGTTTCCGGTCTGCTTCGCGGCGTCGAGGGCGCGATCGATGACGCGCCTCGTGGAAGGCCACGCGGCCTCGCCAGCCCGCGCGTGATACGGGCACTCCATGCTGAGGCCCAGCGAGATCCGTCGCGGATCTCCGGAGCGCAGCGCGAGGCTCAGGTAACGCTGCTGGAAGACTGCGGCGCGAAGGTTGTCGCACATCCCCAGGCCGCTCGTGACCGCCCAGCACACGTCCATGCGCACCGTCTCGCGGGCGGTTCGAGCCGCTGGCTTGGGCGACGAGGCCCGGTAGCCGCGCAGCACGCGCCACGCACGGAGGAGGAGGAACGTGAGCACGGTGGTGAGCGGCGTGCGCGGCCAGGAGAGCCCCACCCGCTCGAGGAGCTGGCGCACAGCCACGATTCCGGCGTCGAACTCCCCGATGCGGAGGAGCTGCTCGGCGGTCCGGCGGTCGAGATCCAGCTGCTCCTCGAGGTCCACCGCGCTGCGCGCGGCAGCGCGGTACACCGAGGCCGCGTGCGTTCCGCGTCCGGCCTTCGCGAGCGATTCCCCGAGCGCGACGCGGATCCGGTGCTGCTCGGCCTGCGTGGCCGAGGGGCGCTCGAGCGCCCATTCGTAGAAGGTGGCCGCGCGATCGAACGCAAAGGCGTCCACCGCGTTCTCGGCGGCCTTGAGCGCGAGCTCGCCGGCGCGGTCCTTGTCCCCCGCGCCGCGCCACAGCTCGGCGAGCACGTGAGGTGCTCCGTGCTTGCTTCCTTCGAGCGCGCGGGCGAGGCGCTCGTGGCCCGCCTTGAGCTCCTCGGCGGTCTGACATGCGAGCGCCGCGGTGCGCATGCGGCCGTGGTACGGCTCGACGGAGGCGAAGCCGTCGGTCGAGGCCGTGCGGATGAAGCGCTGCGCCCGCAGGTCGGCGATGGCGACTCCGAGCTCGCCCGGCGTGATGCCCGCGGCTTGCGAGAGCACCGTGAGCGGCATGGGGGCGCCCGCCACGCAGAGCAGCGAGAACAGGCGGTGCGCCGCGGGTTCCAGCTCCTGGATGCTCGTCTCGAGGACGTCCTCGAGGCGCAGCTTCCCCTGAGCCGCCGCGCGATCGGTCGCGACATAGCGCGCGAGCTGCTCGATGAAGAGGGCGTGCCCCTCGGCTTCGTGGGCGATCGCGGCCGCGCGATCGACGCGCGCCGGGGCGAGCTTGGCGAGGAGCCATCGCGCGAGCTCCGTGGCCTCCGCCTCCGGCAAGCGTGAGAGCGGAAGCGCGCGCGTGCGCGGCGAGAGCACCTCGCGGAACCTGGCTCCAGCCTCGTGCTCCTCGGAGCTCGGTCGAGCGGTGAGCAGCAGCAGAAACGGTGGCGGGCTCGGCTCGCGCACGAGCTCCGCGAGCAGGCCCATGCTGTCCTGATCGGACCACTGCATGTCCTCGATCGCGACGATGAGGGGCATGCGCTGCGACAGGCGCTCGAACATCTCTCGCAGCGCCGTGAACGCGCGGCTCCTGATCTCGAGCGGATCCATGCGCGACGTGACGCTCCTCTGCTTCGCGACCACGTCGACGCGGCGGAAGATGGGAAACGTCTGGACCAGCGGGCCGAGGTGGGTCGGCAGGAGCATCGCGGCGTCGACCGGCGCCATGCGCAGCATCTTGCGTACGAGCGCGTCGATGACGCTGTCGAATGCCTTGTAGGGGACCGACTCTTTCTCGTAGCAGCGCCCCGGAAGGACCACGATGCGCGGATCCTCCTCGCGCATGCGCGCGACGAACCGCTGGACGAGCAGGCTCTTGCCGATGCCGGACTCGCCCTCGACGAGGACGCACGCGGCGGCTCCGTCGAGCGTCGACCGGTACGCCTTCTCGAGGACCGACAGCTCCTCCTCGCGCCCGAAGAAGCGGCGCACCTCGTTCGTCATCGAGGTCGGGTGCAGGGTGCGGCCGGAGGGCGGGTCGAGCGCGACGCGCTCGCGGAGCGAACGGACGACCTCGAGCGCCGAGGGCCGCTCCTTGGGGTCTCGCGCCAGGAGGCGTTTCGCGAGGGCATCGAGGTCGTCGGACACGTCCGGTGCCACGCTGCGCGGCGACGGCGCTTCGCCCTCCACCTTCGCCGTCATCATGTCCATCGCCGAGCCCTCGAAGGGCTTTCGGCCCGTGAGGGCCTCGAACAGCATCACGCCGACGCTGTAGAGGTCCGACTCGGGCGTCAGCTGCTCGCCGAGCACCAGCTCGGGGGCCATGTACCCCGGCGTGCCGACCATGCCGCCGTCGCGCGTGACGTCTTCGTCGGCATCGAGTCCCGCGACGAGCCCGAAGTCGAGGATGACCACCTGGCCGTCCTTTCGCACCAGGACGTTCGGCGGCTTGATGTCGCGGTGAACGCGGTTGGCCGCGTGCAGCGCGGCGAGTCCCTGCGCGAGCTGCAAGAGCGCGGCGCGCAACCGCTCGCCGTCGCGCCGGACGTATTCGAGGAAGTCGGGGCCATCGACGAGGTCCATCGAGAAGGACCACTGGCCCTCCTCGCAGAACAGCTCACCGAGCCCGACGAGGTTGGGGTGATGGATGTCGCGCAGCGCGCGGTACTCGCGCTTGAAGAGGGCGAGCACGTCCACGTCCTTCGACGTGAGCCTCTTGAGGGCCACGCGCCCGCCCGTCTCGCGGTCGATCGCCTCGTACACGGTGCCCATGCCACCGCGCCCCAGCTCGCGAAGGAGCTCGAAGCGATCGGGCAGACCGAGAGCGAGGGCCATCGTAGGAAATTCGAGCGCCGGAGGGCGCCCGGTGTCAACGCAGGCCGAGGGCATCCTCCCCCGTGCTGCTGCTTCTCGCTGTCTGCAGCCAGCACGATTCAGATGCCTGCGTGCATCGCGGTCCTCCCCATTCCGCGCGGCCCGAAGCCTGCACCCGGTCGCCGCCCACACGAGGAGAATCAATGATCACGGCGATTTGCTTCTTCCTGGTCGGCGCGATTGCCGGGGCTTTCATGGTGTTCCGGCATCTCAAGAGACTCCGCTTGCCGGGGTGGGTCGCGATCGCTCACGGTCTGGCTGGGGCCACCGGGTTCGCGGTGCTGCTGCTCTTCTGCCTCCGGGAGCCCACCGTGGTGCTGGCCCGGTGCGCGCTCGGCATCCTGGTGGGAGCCATCGCGCTCGGTTGCGTGAACGTCGTCTACCACCTGCGAGGCATCCGGCATCGGTTCGCGCTCATCCTGACGCACGCGCTCGTCGCCGTGACGGGCGTGGGCACGCTCGCGTACGCCGCCGTCGTGGATGCGCAACGTCCGACCATCGAGCCGTTGCCCGCGGCACCCTTGCCCGCGCCGACGTCGGCGCCCGTGCCGATCGCGAAGGAGACGCAGCCCGCGACACCTGCCCCCGCCGCCGCCGTCCAGCCGCACGACACGGCGTACCCCCTCGGCCCGGCGTGGACCGACGTGCGCGTGCGCTTCGATTCGAATCGAGACCATCCGACGGCCGCGGCGGATGCGTCTCTCGCGACGATCGCGCGAGCTCTGGCCGACGACACGTCGATCCAGCTCGTGGAAGTGCAAGGCCACGCCGACGAGCGTGGAGGCGAGCCGTCGAACCTCGAGCTCACCCGCGCCCGTGCGCGCGCCGTCGTGAATGCGCTCGTGGCCCGCGGTGTCTCCCCGTCTCGTCTCCGGGTCGCGGGGTATGGATCGCGCTGCCCGGCGCGCGGCGAGTGCCGCGGCCCGGACGCGCCCGCGCCGTGCCACGGTGACGACGCGCTCCGCGAGGACCGCCGCGTCACGTTCGTCGTCGTCGAATCGGGTGGGCAGCAGTTCGCCGGGCCAATCGCGTGCGACGGCGCGGGTGGGAGCTGAACCATGCGTGGTCCCCTGAGGTCCGTCCCCAGCGTCACGGCCGGTCAACACCCCGAGTTCCCGCGCGAGCTCGGGCGGTACACGCTCCTCGGCGAGCTCGCGTCGGGCGGGATGGCCAAGGTGTACGTCGGTCGCCACGCCGGCGCGGCGGGCTTCGAGCGCATCGTGGCCATCAAGTGCTGCCACGAGCACCTGCGCAGCAACCAGGCATTCGCCGAGATGTTCCTCGACGAGGCGCGCCTCGCCGCGCGCATCCGGCACCACAACGTCGTCGCCACCCTCGACGTCAGCGACGGCAACCCCCTCTACCTCGTCATGGAGTACGTCGAGGGGTGCAGCCTGGGTGCCCTCGCACGCACCGCGCGACACGCGGGCCGCCGCGTGCCGCTCGACGTCGTCCTGCGCGTCATCTGCGACGCGCTCGCCGGCCTGCACGCCGCGCACGAGTGCTGCGGTCCCGACGGCGAGCCTCTTGGCCTCGTCCACTGCGACGTCTCTCCGTCGAACGTCCTCGTCGGGGTCGACGGGAGCGCCCGCATCACCGACTTCGGCATCGCGCGCGCGAGCGCACGGATGACCCTCGAGGAGCAAAGCATCATCAAGGGCAAGCCGTCGTACATGGCGCCCGAGCAGCTCGGCTCCGGCGAGATCACGCGGCGCGCGGACGTCTTCGCCGCGGGCGTGGTGCTCTGGGAGCTGCTCACCGGGCGGCCGCTGTTCCGGTCGGCGGACGAGTGGGCGACGATGCACGCCGTGCTCACGCGCGCCATCGCGGCGCCGTCGACCGTCGAGCCGTCCGTCCCACCTGCGCTCGACGCGATCGTCCTTCGCGCGCTCGAGCGTGATCCCGCCAGGCGCTTCGCGTCGGCTGGCGACTTCCTCGCGGCGCTCGAGCGGCTGCCGCTCTCCATCGCGACCGCGCGCCGGGTGGGCGATTACGTGCGCCGCGAAGGTGGAGCCTCCCTGACGCCGGGAAGGTTCCCGAGCGGCAAGTACCCGCGAGCGGTGGTCTCCGAGCCGCGAGGCCTCACCGAGCCCCCCGCGGTCGAGGCAGTGGACGAGGACAGGAGTCCCGACATGCCCACGCGCGTCTTCGCGCCGCCCCGGGATCTCGTGGCCGCGACCGTGCGCGAACGCGAGCCGTCGGCGCCCGACGCCGAGCGATCGCGGCGAATGATCGTCGCGATCACCCTGGTGCTCGCCGGGTGCGCGGTCGGGCTCCTCTTCGCGAGTCGCTCGGCGCCCCAGAGCGCGCCACCGACCGCCCCCGTTCCCGCCGCAACCGCCAACCCCTGAGGGAGCCCTCATCCATGATGCACGAGACCGTCCGGAGCTCGAGGTCCATCCTGTGCCTGACCGCCGCGTGTGCGTGCGCCTGCGCGCTCGTCGCGTGCGACGGACTCACGACGGACGACGAACCCCTGCGGCACACCGCGAGCGCCGACAAGCCGCCGCCGACGATGACCGTGCAGGACACGACCGACGAGGCCGGGACGCTCGAGTCCGTCTCGCCCACTGCCTTCGATGCCGGGGCGAGCGACGCCTTCTTCGCCAGCCTCGGCTCGAACGGCCGCACGTGCAACACCTGCCACGTCGAAGGAAGCGGGTGGACCTTCACGCCCGCGGACGCGCAGGGACGCGCACGCAGCGATCCGCTCTTCGCGCCCGTCGACGGCGCAGACTGCCCGCCCACCACGGCGACGCAGGCCCCCGACTCCAAGCTCTCCACCGAGGTCACTGGCTACGGACTCGTTCGCGTCCAGATCGGCATTCCTGCGGGCGCTGATTTCTCGCTGGTGTCCGCGACCAATCCCAAGGCCTGCACGACCGCGCCCGGCTCCACGGGCGCGCAGGGACAGCTCTTTCTCTTCCGGCGGCCGCTCCCCTCGACGAACCTGGTCTTCGCCAGTGCGATCATGTGGGACGGGCGCGAGAGCCTCCAGAGACCGGCGACCGCGCTGGGCGAGCAGGACGCCGGCGCGCTGCTCTTCGACCTGAACGACCAGGCGAACGCCGCGACGCTCGGCCACGCGCAGGGCATGTCCATCGCGGGGACGGCGGCGCAAGCGGACATCGTCGGCTTCGAGACGAACCTTTACACAGCGCAATCGCTCCTACAGTTCCAGCACGTGGCGCTCGACGGGGACGGCGCCAACGGCGGCGCGCAGTACCTCGCCGGCACCGTGGCGCCCGCGTTCTTCATCGGCAAGAACGATCCGCTGCAGCCCGGGTTCAACGCTGCATCGTTCGATCTGTTCGCGGCCTGGGAACCGACCAGCGCCACCTACGCCACGCTGAAGAAGAGCGAGCAGTCCATCGGGCGCGGTGAGGCGATCTTCAACGGAACCACGTTCACGATCCACGACGTCCCGGGCCTCAACAGCGTGCCCGGTGATCCGCTCTACAACCCCGCCGATCCGCTCGCTGGTCACGACGTCATCGGCGGCTGCGCCGTCTGCCACAACAGCCCGGACGTGGGCAACCACTCCACCGCGCTCGCGATCAACATCGGCGCGACGCTCGCACGGCCCGCGAACAACGACGGGTCCGCGAACGGCGTGCTCGACGTGGCGCAGCTCCCCGTCTACACGCTCACCGACGGTACGAACCTGATCGCCGTGACGGACCCAGGCCGGGCGCTCATCACGGGTCGCTTCGTCGACGTCGGCAAGACCAAGGGCCCCATCCTGCGCGGACTCTCGGCGCGGGCGCCGTACTTCCACAACGGTTCGGCGAAGGACCTCGCGACGGTGGTCGCCTTCTACAACGCGCGCTTCGCCATCGGGCTGACGGCGGACCAGCAGGCCGATCTGGTGGCGTTCCTGCAGGCGCTGTGAGTCACCCGAGGCGTTCGAGCACGACGACGGGGATCTCGCGCGACGTCCGCTTCGCGTACTCGTCGTAGTCGGGCCACATCTCGGTGGCCTTCTTCCAGATGCGCGCGCGCTCCTCGCCTTCGGCCCTTCGGGCGCGGGCGCGGAAGACCTCGTCCTTCACCTGCAGCTCCACCTCGGGCGTCTTCTCGAGGTTCTTGTACCAGCCGGGGTTGTCGGGCGCGCCGCCCTTGGACGCGATGATCGCGTAGTGCGCGCCGTCCTGCACGTAGATGAGCGGCACGGTGCGCTTCTCGCCGGTCGTGCGGCCCGTCGTGGTCAGCAGCAGAATCGTGGAGCCCTTCCGCCAGGAATGGCCGACCTTGCCACCGGTCTCGCGGTAGCGCCGGACGTGCTCGTCGCCGAAGAGATTCTCTGCCTCGCTCATGGCGGTCCTCCGTCGAGGCGAGAAGGCTATCAACCCGACAGTGCGAAGTCGACGGCAGCGCCGACGTGCAACAGGGTCGTGTCGAACGTCGGCACGCGGCAGTCGCCTTCGCGGAGCAGCAGCGGGATCTCGGTGCAGCCGAGGATGACGCCGCTCGCGCCGCGTTCCACCAGGCGATCGATGATCGCGACGTACCTCGCGCGGGTCGCGTCGGTGAAGACGCCCTTGGTGAGCTCCGCGAAGATCGAGGCGTGAATCCAGGCGCGGTCGTCGGGGTCGGGCACGATCGTCTCGATGCCGTGTGCGCCGAGGAGCTCCGGGTAGAACGGGGCCTCCATCGTGGGGCGCGTGCCGAGGAGCGCGATCCGACCCATCTTGCGCGCAGCGACGGCTGCCGCGGTCGCCTCCGCGATGTGCACAAGCGGAATGCGGGTGCGCGACCGGATCGCCGGCGCGACCTTGTGCGGCGTGTTCGCGCAGAGGACGAGCCCGTCGGCGCCCGCGCCCTCGAGGCGCGCCGCAGCGTCCCCGAAGCGACGGGCAATGTCCGCCCAACCCGCCTCGTCTTCAGGCGGGGGCGGCTGGAACTCGGCGAAGTCGACCGAGTAGAGGATGATCTTCGCCGAGTGGTGCCCGCCGAGCCGGGCGCCCACCTGCTCGTTGATGGCGCGGTAGTACTCGACGGTCGAGAGCCACGTGATGCCGCCGATGAGGCCGAGCGTCTTCATGGGAGACGCAACCTAGCCCGGGTGCTTCGCGTACGCTGGTGCTCGATGTCCGGCGACAAGGCGACGCGAACCTCCTGGCAGAGCAAGCCGATGCCTGAAGCGAGGACGCGCATTCCCTACGAGCGCACGTTTGCTCCAGCCGAGTACGTCCGCCTGCAACGAGGGCTCGTCCCGAAGGAGATGGAGGACAAGTGGTTCATCTTCCACGAGAGCCCGTGGCTCTTCCTCCATCGGAGCTGGACGGGCACGTGCATCTACATGGTCAAGCTGCGCGAGGAGGGTGGGGGAGCCGCCGTCGACGAGGCATGGGTCAACCGCTCGCCGGATGAATACCGGGAGACCGACGCCGGGCACGACGCGAAGATGGTCGCGTTCCTCGTCGATCGCCTGCTACTCGGCCTGCAGGCGCAGTTCCCGATCCGTGAGAGCGTCGACGCGACGAAGGTGCCGGTGCTCGTGCATCACGTCGTAGGCCACGGTCGATCGAACGACGAGGAGTAACTGAGGCGCGCGCTGGCCTCGCCCGGAATGCCAGTTGCACAACAACTGGGCCCCGCACGCGCGCAAGCATCGCGCCGGCAGACTGGCGAGCAGCGAGGCATGGATCCGTCGGTTCAGTCGAGTGAGCAAGAGCCGGGTCGGCGCGACGAGACACCTTCGACGCCCCCGCAGGAATGGCAACACGGGGTGGACCAGCACGAGCGCGACGAGCGCCTCCGCTCGCTGCGGGATGCGCTTCGCGCGCTCAGGCAGGGAGACTTCTCCGTTCGGCTCCCAACGAACGGCGGCGCCGGGGACCCTCTGTTTTCCGAAGTGGCGCTGGCCTTCAACACGGTGGCAGAAGAGAACGACGCCCTTGCGCGCGAGCTCGCTCGGGTCACGCGCGCCATCCGCGTCGAGGGCAGGCTCGAGGAGCGAGCGTCGCTCGGGCCGTGCGGTGGCGAGTGGTGTGCCGAGGTCGAGGCGATCAACTCGCTCATCACGGCCATGGCTCTTCCCGCGGCGGAAGCCGTGCGGGTCCTCGAGCTCCTCGGCGAGGGTGACCTGTCGCACGAGATGCCCCCGCACCTCGGCGATCAGCCGCTCAACGGGGAGCTCAAGCGGCTGGGCGCTGCGGTGAACGCCCTGGCCCGACGGCTGCGCACCGTGGCGGACGGAGTGTCGCGCGTCGTCCGCGAGATCGGTTCGGAGGGCAAGCTCGGAGTCCAGGCCGGGCTCGGTGGGCTGTCGGGGACGTGGAAGACACTCCTCGACGACGTCAACCTGCTGTCGGGCAACCTCACCGCGCAGGTACGAAACATCGCGCTCGTCTCGACCGCGATCGCGAACGGTGACCTGTCGCAGAAGATCACGGTCGAGGCCAAGGGGGAGATTCTCGAGCTGAAGGAAACCATCAACGGCATGGTGGAGCACCTGCGCGGCTTCGCCGCCGAGGTCACGCGCGTCGCGCGCGACGTCGGCACCGAGGGTCGGCTGGGCGGCCGGGCGCAGGTGCCCGGCGTCGCCGGCACGTGGAAGGATCTCACGGACAACGTGAACCTCATGGCCACGAACCTGACCAACCAGGTGCGCGGCATCGCGAACGTCGTCACCGCGGTGGCCGGAGGCGACCTGTCGAAGAAGTTCGTCGTCGAGGCCAAGGGGGAGATCGCCGCGCTGGCGGACACGATCAACGGCATGACGGATTCGCTGCGTACTTTCGCCGATCAGGTCACGACCGTGGCACGCGAGGTCGGGATGGATGGCAAGCTCGGCGGACAGGCGCAGGTGCCAGGCGTCGCGGGGACGTGGCGAGAGCTGACCGACAACGTCAACATGCTCGCGCGCAACCTGACGAACCAGGTCCGCAACATCGCGCTCGTCACGACCGCCGTCGCCAACGGCGACCTGTCCCAGAAGATCAGCGTGGACGCGAAGGGGGAGCTCCTCGCGCTCAAGGACACGGTCAACGGCATGGTCGACCAGCTGCGGACCTTCGCGCGCGAGGTCACGCGCGTCGCGCGCGAGGTCGGCACCGACGGGCAGCTCGGGGGTCAGGCGAAGGTGCCCGGCGTCGCCGGCACGTGGCAGGAGCTCACCGAGAGCGTCAACGTCATGGCGTCGAACCTGACCAGCCAGGTGCGCGGCATCGCGAAGGTGGTGACGGCCGTCGCGACCGGAGACCTCGGCCAGAAGCTCGTGCTCGACGCGCGCGGAGAGACCGCCGCGCTCGCCTAC
>DASVWO010000400.1:0-4520 GCA_036393165.1 Polyangiaceae bacterium
CTTGCCCATCTCCTCCTTGATCTGGGAGTTGATGCGCTCGCGCATCTTGAGGATCTCGAGCTGCCGCGTGAGCAGCTTGAGCACCTTGCGGATGCGGTCCTTGACGTCGATCGTCTCGAGGAGCTGCGCCTTCTCGTCGACCGGCGCGTCGAGGTTCGCCGCCACGAGGTCCGCCAGCGCTCCGGGCGCCTGGATCGAGTCGATGAGCGAGCCCGCCTCGCGCGGGAGCTCCGGCATGAGCTGGATGACCTGCTTCGCGATGTCGCGCAGGCTCATGCTGAGGGCCTCGGCCTCGTCGTCGGCCGCGGTCTGCTCGTCGAGCCGGACCACCTTGGCCTTCAGGTACGGGGCCGCCTGCGTGATCTCGTCGAGGCGAATGCGCGTGAGCCCCTGCAGGATCAGGGAGTAGTTCCCCGAGCTGTGCTTGAGCGCCTTGAGCACACGCGCCGCGCAGCCAACCTGGTGCAGGTCGTCCTTGCCGGGGTCGTCGGTCGACGGATCGCGCTGGGCGAAGATCGCGATGACCGGCGCGGACAGGTTGTCCACGTCCTCGACCAGCGCGACCGACTTCTCCCGCCCTACGTCGAACGGCGCCACCGCGCCCGGGAACAGAACCGCGTTGCGGATCGGCAGGACCGGCAGCTCGTCGCCGAACTGAATGGCCTCTTCTTCCTGCTTCCCGGGCTGTTGCTTCTTCTCAGACATGTCTGGCTCACCTCTAGCACTGCTGAGTGCGGGTCACTATTCATGCCACCATAAGCACGGTTTCACGCCCGTCCATATCATCCGATGATTCGGGCCGGGTCGAGGGTGTGAATCGCGAGGCCGGTGGGCACCTTCGGATAGAAGAAGGTGCTCTTCTGGGGCATGACCTCGCCGGCTTCGGCGACGGATCGTACCTGCGCGACCGGCGTGGCATTCATCAAGAAGAGTACGTCGCCCTTGCCGGCGCGCACCTCTGCCAGAGCAGACGCGGCGTTCTGCGGGTACCAGAGGTTCGTCTTGGCTGCCTGCGCGGCGGGGGTGATGCCCAGGATTGGCTCGAGGACGCCCGTGTGAAGCAGCGCGACGTCCGTCCGGCGCAGGGCCGCCGGCTGCCGCCCGAGCGTCGGGTGGGCGGCGAGGAGGGCGTCGCCGTCTTCGGAGCGGAGCGTCAAAACGACGGCGCGCCCGTCGCGCGAAGCGGCCGCGAGACTGGGGCCGCGTGTGCCCGCTTGCTTCAACGCAGCGAGGATGACGGGCGCGTCCGCGCCCTTCCCCAGCTCCTGGACGTCGAACAGACCGCGCGCATCGCGGACGAGCGCGTCGAAGGAGAACGCCGACCCGAGCGAGTGCACGTGCCGGTGCGTCGGGAAGACCACGAGGTCCGGATCGTCGCCGTTCACGAGGAACGTCATGAAGAACCGGTGCTCGGCCCGCGGACCGGCCTCCGGATGCGACGCGGACACCTCCTCCGAGTGACGCACCGCGGTCTCGTACCGGTGGTGCCCGTCGGCGATGAGGAGCGTCGAGCGGGCGATCCCCTCGACGATGGCGCGCACGGCGTCGGGCCGCCGGACCTTGGCGAGCGCGTGCTCCACACCGTCGGCCGTGCGCGTCTCGGCGATGGGCTCGGCGTCGGCCAGCGCCGGGGCGAGCTCACCGCGCGCGTCTCGGTACAGCATGAAGCCGGGGCTCAGGTTCGCGCCCGTCGCGCGGAACAGCTTGAGCCGGTCCTCCTTCGGGCCGGAGAGCGTGCGCTCGTGGGGCAGCACGACGCGCGCCGAGAAGGGCACGAGGCGCACGAGCGCGAGGAACCCGCGGCGCAGCAGCCTGGGCGTGCCCGCGTCGCCGCCGGGAGGAACGAATCGCTGGTCGAGCCGATAGAACCCCGGCTCCTCGTCGCGCACGAGGATGCGCTCGGCCTGCCACCTGGCGAAGAGCTCCCCGGCGCGCGCGTACTTCGAGTCACCCTCGCCCTCGGGCAGGATGAGGTGCACGACGTTGTGCGGATCGCGCGCGGCGAGGGCGGCGCGCTCCTCGGGCGAGATCACGTCGTACGGCGGCGCGATGACCGTGCCCAGGCCGCCGGGCACGCGCGACAGGTCGTAACGAAGGGGCGTGAGGGGGGCTATCTCGGCCATGACGTGGACAGCGCACGATATCCGATGTCGCGGCGGTGGTGCTCGCCTCGCCAGTGGATGTGGGCGACGGCGTCATACGCGGTCCGCGAGGCGGCGGCGAGCGTCTCGGCGTGGGCACCGACCGCGAGCACGCGGCCGCCGCTGGTGACGACGGCGCCGGCGTCGTCTCGCCTCGTCCCCGCGTGAAGGAGGAACGCCCCGCCCGGGAGCGGCCCGTCGAGCCCCTCGATGCGATCGCCGGTCTTCGGCTTGCCGGGGTAGCCCTCTGCCGCCATGACGACGGCGAGCGCGGCGCCCCGGATCGGCGCCGGCGCGACGCCGGAGAGATCCCCGCGCGCCGACCCGTCGAGAAGCTCGAACCAGTCGCCCGTGTACAGCGGCACGAGCACGCTCATCTCGGGATCGCCGAAGCGCACGTTGAACTCGAGGACGCGCGGGGTCCCGCGGTCGATCATGAGCCCCACGAAGAGCACCCCGCGGAACGGCGCGCCCTCGGCGGCCATCCCGGCGAGCGTCGGCTCGACGATCTCGCGCATCACGCGCTCCTGCACCTCCGGCGTCACGACGGGCGCCGGCGCATAGGCGCCCATGCCGCCCGTGTTCGGCCCGCGGTCGCCGTCTTGCACCCGCTTGTGGTCCTGCGCCGGCGCGAGCGGCACCGCGCGCGTCCCGTCGCACACGACGTGAAAGCTCGCTTCCTCGCCCGGCAGGCGCTCCTCGAGCACGACGGTCGCGCCGGCGTCCCCGAGCTCACCCTTCTTGATGAACCGGTCCACCGCCTCGCACGCCTCGTCCACGTTCTCGGGCACCACCACGCCCTTGCCGGCGGCCAGCCCGTCCGCCTTCACGACGAGCGGATGCTGCGACGACTTCGCGTGCTCGCGCAGGTGCTTCTCGGCGGCGGCGGCATCGTCGAACACCGCGAAGGGCGCGGTGGGGATGTGGTGGCGCTCGCAGAAGCGCTTCATGAACACCTTCGACCCCTCGAGGCGCGCGGCGGCCCGCGTCGGCCCGAAGGTGCGGATGCCTCGCTCGGCGAGCACGTCCACCAGCCCCGCGACGAGGGGCGCCTCCGGCCCGACCACGACGAGATCGAAGTGCTCCCGCACCGCCAGCCCGACCAGCCCCTCGAGGTCATCGGCCCGCACCGGCGCATTCCGCGCGACGGCCGCCGTCCCGGCGTTTCCCGGCGCAACCACCACCTCGCACCCGGCCGCCACGAGCGCCCGCGCCAGGGCGTGCTCCCGCGCGCCCGAACCGACGACGACCACGCGGCGATGCGACTGCATTTCCCACGCGGCGGTAACACGCCGGTGTTCCCTCGCCAAGCGACGAGCGCGAGCGTTATCCTCCTTTCGTGCCCGAAGACCCCCGCCCGCCGGTCGCCATCCGCATCACGCGGCCGTACGGCAACGAGGACGAGTTCCTCGAGCACGAGCTCGATACGCTGACCCGCACCAGCGTGACACTCCTGGGGGCTCAACCCCGCCCCCAGGGCGTGGTGCTCCGTTTCGAGCTGGTCCTCTCGACGGGCCAGGCCATCCTGCGGGGCGAGGGCCGCGTCGTCGGCTTCAAGCCCGACGTCCTGCACGGCCTGGGCGGCCTGACCCTGCGCTTCACCCGGCTCGACTCGAGGTCCAAGGCGCTCGTGGACAAGGCGGCCGCGGCCCGCGAGCGCCGCCGCCCCTCGCACGCCCCTCCCGCGTCGGACCCCCCGAAGGCGCAACCGGCCCCGGAACCGCCGCCAGCATCTGCGCCGCCGCCGCCACCCGTGTACCAGTCCGACCCGGACCTGGTGCCCGCCGCCCCGGTGAGCGTCGAAGTGATCGCCGTGGCGCCCGTTTCGTCCCCATCGGAGCCGCCGCCGCCCGTCTCGGCGCGCCCGCGGTCGATCCCCCCTCCCCTGCCTCCCCGCGCGCTGAGGCAGAACGCACTGAAGCTGGAGCCGACTCCCCCGCCCTCACGCGTCGGGAAAGCCGGCACGCTTCAACCTCCCGCCCATCGAGACGAGCTTCTCGAGCGCCTGCGCGCCCGCGCCAAGCAACTCGACCCCGCCGAGGTCCAGCGCATCCTCTCTCAACGCAAGCGCGCGTAGGACTCGTTTCCGTCAGCGATCGCCGCCTCGCTTCTTGAGCGACAGGGCAGGCGGCCGAGCACCGCAGCCACAATGGGAAAGCCGAGCGAGCTCTCTGCCTCTCGCACATGGTCAAGGCCGCGCGACGGCCCGCAAATACGCTAGGGGGAGTCGCGAGCCGGGGTGATGCCCGGTTGTGCCGCTCTTGTCGTCACGAGTTGCCCCAGCCGCTGCCACGGCAGCCACGCGGCAATCCACACGCCGCAGAAGGCCAGAAGCGCGCAGCAGATGAAGTGGTCGTACACGATGTCGTCCCGGTACAT
>DASVWO010000401.1:0-10722 GCA_036393165.1 Polyangiaceae bacterium
TGTTCCTCGAGGCGGGCCTCTCGATGGTGCGCCACACGGTCGTGC
Source organism: Polyangiaceae bacterium (assembly GCA_036393165.1). Lineage (GTDB taxonomy): Bacteria > Myxococcota_A > Polyangia > Polyangiales > Polyangiaceae > Palsa-1150. The sequence goes on from DASVWO010000401.1 coordinate 46, forward strand.
GCCACACCCTGAGCTTCGCCAGCGCCGAGGCCTTCGTCCGCGCCATGCGCGAGGCGTGCACCTGGCGGCGCATCTGGGAGGAGCTGGGGGACGCGCGCCTCGAGCGCGTCGCCGCACGCTTCTACGAGCGCATGGGCGGACCGACGACGCCCGTGTCGTTCGATCCGCCCGCCACGCTGGCCATCGCCGCGCTCCCCGGCGCCGAGGTGGAGCTCGAGCACCGCCCCAGCGTGCGCGCCCCGATGCCGGCCGGCGACGAGGACTAGCGCGTTACTGGCAGTTGTAGCTGGAGCAGGTGTAGATGCCGCCGCCGTCGCTCAGGCACTCCTGCGTCCCGCTGCAGTTGCAGCACAGGTAGCCGGCGCTGCACGTGGAGCTTCCGCACGTCGTGCCCGTGAGCGAGGCGCAGTAGCTCGAGAGGCTGCTCGACGCCGACGAGCAGTCGCTGCAGCTGTTGCAGGTGAACGTCTGGCCGTCGGTCGTCGAGTAGTAGATCGAGGTGCAGCTGCCTCCGGTCGTCGTCTCGCACTGCTCGTAGGTGACGCCCGTGCTCCCGCACGTCGTCGCGCTGCCGCACGAGGTCATCGACTCCTGGCTCGCGCAGTGGTTCTCCATGTTGGTGGACGCCGTCGAGCAGTCGCTGCAGCTGTTGCAGTCGTACGTCATGCCGTCGCTCGTCTCGTAGTAGATCGACTGGCACACTCCGTTGAGGCTCGTCGTGCACGTCTCGTAGCTGATGGAGCTCGTGGCGCACGTCGCCCACGAGGTGCAGCTCGTCGTCGCCATCCCCTGGTCCTGGCAGAACGTGTCGAGGCTCTGCACCGCCGCGGTGCAGTCGCTGCAGCTCGCGCAGGTGTACAGGTTGCCGTTCGAGAGCTTGTACTGGATCGACTGGCACTCGCCGTTCGATCCGGTCGTCGTGCACTCGTCGTAGGTCATGCCGCTCGAGCCGCAGGGGACCGACGACGAGCACGTCTCGTGGCCGGTGCCGCCGTCGCCGCCGGTGCTCGCGCAGTAGCTCGCGAGCTGCTGCGCGGCCGCCGAGCAGCTCGTGCAACCGGGGCACGTGAAGGAGTGCCCGTCGCTCGTCTTGTAGACGATGGCCTCGCACTGCCCGCTCGTCGACAGGTTGGTGCACTCCTCGTAGGTGCGCCCGCCGGTGCCGCACGCCTGCGGCGCCGAGCACGCGCCGCCGCCGGAGCTCCCGGAGCTCGACCCCGAGCCGCCTCCCGAGCTGGAGCCGGTGCCGCCGTCGCCGCCCCCTCCCTCGCACGCCGCGGCGACCTGCTGCGCCGCCTCGCTGCAGTCACCGCAGGACGCGCAGTTGAAGGTCTGCCCGCCCACCGAGTAGCTGATGCCGGTGCACGCGCCGGTGGCGGGGTCGGTCGTGGTGCACGCCTGGTACGACTGCCCGCCGGGGCAGGCCGAAGAGGCGCACGTCTGCTTGCCACCGCCGCCCAGCCCGTTCGAGGCGCTGCTACAGCCGGCGAGGCCCGCGAGGCACCAGGTCGCGGCGAAAAGGGCCGCGGCCAAGATGAAAGAAGCTCGGGGATTCATCGACTGGGGAATACGGCGCCGGGGCGCCGATCCTCCCCCGCCGGGTCACTTCCGCTCTGCTTTCGCCTTCTTGCGCAGCTCCAGCAGCTCCTTCGGCATGTCCCCCTCGCGCATGAACATCTGGACGCTGTCGCCGCCGCTCGAAGGAGGCTCGCGGTTGGAGCTCGCGGGGTTGCCCGTGTCCGCGATCTTCACCGGGGCGAGCGGCTTGATGTCCGAGATGCCCGGGGGCTTGGGGGCGGCGCGCACGGCCGGATCGGACTCGGTGGACGGCGGCTCCGCGACCGACGGGGGCCCGAGCTGCGAGATGTCCGTGGGCGCCGCGATGTGGTGCGTGAAAGAGGGGCGCTGGCCGGCGTCCGGGAAGATCTCGAGCAGCCTCGCGACGAAGACGGCCGCGCTGGGGATGCGCTTCTCGCGGTCGCGCACCAGCCCCGCGTCGATGACGGCCGCCAGCTGCGGGCTCACCCAGGACGCGCGGCTGGCGAGCGGCGGCACGTCGCTGCGCACGATGCGCTGCATCGCGGCGATGTGCCCCCCGGCGTCCGAGATGGCCGGCTCGCCGGCGATCATCTCGTAGAGCACCGTCGCGAGGCTCCACACGTCGGTTCGGGCGTCGAGCTCGACCTTGCCCTCGCATTGCTCGGGCGACATGTACTGAGGCGTCCCGAGCGTCGTGCCGTGGGCCGTCAGCGTCGGCTCGGCGAGGCTCACCGGGCCGCCCGAGGAGCTCGGCTCGAACTTGGAGATGCCGAAGTCGAGGAGCTTCGCGAGGATGGACCCATCGTCGCGCTCCGTCAGGAACACGTTGGCCGGCTTGAGGTCGCGGTGGACGATGCCGGCGGCGTGCGCCTTGGCCAGGCCGCGCGCCGCCTGGAGGCCGATGGTCGCGGTGTCCTTCTCGCTGATCCATCGCTCGCGGGCGAGGCGCGCCTCCAGGTCCTCGCCCTCGAGGTATTCGATGACCATGTACAGGCCGAGGCGCTCGTCCCGGCCGAAGTCGTAGATCTGGGCGATGTACTCGCTCTCGACGGCGCTGGCGGCGCGGGCCTCGCGGCGGAAGCGCCCCACCACCTCCTGAGATTCGCAGAATTCCGGCAGGATCAGCTTGATCGCCAGGCGTTTGCCGATGTCGACGTGCACCCCCTCGTACACGGCCCCCATCGCGCCGGTGCCGAGAACCCGTTTCAGCTCGTACTTGCCGGCGACCCGCTCCCCTAGCATCACTCCCCGGAATAGGACCCGTCCCGCGAGCCACAGAGTATACCGGGACGAGCCTTCCAAGGTGGCTGGATTTCCGGGCACTTCCGTATTAAAGGGCTCCGTCCGGTTCCGTTCGTTCGCCGTTCGCTCGTTCGCTCGCAAGGAGAGACCATGTCGCGTTACCGCTTCACGTCCGAGTCCGTCACCGAGGGGCATCCCGACAAGCTGTGCGACCAGGTGTCGGACGCGATCCTCGACGCGATCCTGACGCAGGACAGGCGGTCGCGCGTGGCGTGCGAGTCGCTCGCCAAGACCGGGATGGTCGTCGTCGCCGGCGAGATCACGACGACGGCGCGCATCGACTTCCCGACCATCGTCCGCGATACGGTGAAGGACATCGGGTACGTGGACTCGTCGATGGGCTTCGACGGCAACACGTGCGCGGTGCTCGTCGCGGTCGAGCGCCAGAGCCCGGACATCGCCCAGGGCGTGGACGAGGGCGAGGGCATGCACAAGGAGCAGGGCGCCGGCGACCAGGGGCTCATGTTCGGTTACGCGACCGACGAGACGGCCGAGCTGATGCCGGCGCCGATCCAGTACGCCCACGCGCTCGCGAAGCAGCTCGCGGTGGTGCGCAAGAAGAAGATCGGCGGCGTGGACTTCCTGCGGCCCGACGGCAAGACGCAGGTGACCTTCGAGTACGAGAACGACGTGCCGGTGCGCATCGACGCGATCGTGGTCAGCACGCAGCACGACGAGCGCGTGAAGCACAAGCAGCTCCGCGAGGCGATCGTGGATCTGGTCATCGACAAGGTGCTGCCGAAGAAGCTCTTCGACGCGAAGACGAAGATCCACGTGAACCCGACCGGGCGCTTCGTCATCGGCGGCCCGCAGGGCGACTGCGGCCTGACGGGCCGCAAGATCATCGTCGACAGCTACGGCGGCATGGGCCGTCACGGCGGCGGCGCCTTCAGCGGGAAAGACCCGAGCAAGGTCGATCGCAGCGCCTGCTACTACGCGCGCTACGTCGCGAAGAACGTGGTCGCGTCGGGCCTCGCGAAGCGGTGCGAGGTGCAGGTGGCGTACGCCATCGGCGTCGCGCAGCCGGTCGGCGTGCACGTGAACACGTTCGGCACGGGCAAGGTCGCCGACGAGGCGCTCGAGAAGTACATCCTGTCGAACTTCGACATGCGGCCCAAGGCGCTCATCGACACGCTCGGCCTCCTCGCGCCGATCTACAAGCCGACGGCGGCGTACGGCCACTTCGGCCGGAGCGAGTTCCCGTGGGAGAAGACCGACCGCGCCGCGAAGATGGCGGACGATCTGGACCGCGTGCGGGTCAAGTCGGCCAACGGCAACGGGAACGGCAACGGGCATCACGCGAAGAAGCAGCCCGCGGCCAAGAAGCCCGCGCGCCGATCGTTCGCCGCCGAAGCGTGAGATAGCAACCTATCGAGAAGGCGAGGCGCGGCGGATGCCGAGCTGCGCCATCCGCGAGCGAAGGGTGCTCGGCGCGATGCCCAGCGCGGCAGCGGCGCCCGCCTTGCCTTCGATGATCCAGCCCGTGCGCTCCAGCATGCGCAGGATGTGAGCACGCTCGACCGATTCGAGCGTCGCGTCCGTGGGCTCGACGGGTTTGCGCTCCTCGTTCGCGACGACGGCCGGTCCTGCGAGGGGCGGCAGATCCTCCTCGCCGAGGACCGTTCCGGTGCTCACGATCGCCGCTCGCTCGATCACGTTGGCGAGCTCCCGCACGTTGCCGGGCCACGTGTACGCGAGGAGGCGATCCATCGTGCGAGGCGCGATGCTCGCCAGGGGCTTTCCGAGGCGTCGCGCCTGCTGCCGCACGAAGACCTCGGCCAGGGTGGAGCAGTCGTCCTTGCGCTCGCGGAGCGGCGGCACGTGGACGGTGAACACCGCGAGGCGGAAGAACAGGTCCTGGCGGAAGCGACCTTCCTCGACCGCCTTCGCGAGGTCGCGATTCGTCGACGAGACGATGCGCACGTCGACGCGCACGGGCCGCGTGCCTCCCAGCCTCTCGAACTCCTGTTCCTGCAGCACGCGTAGCAGTTTCGGCTGCAGCTCCAGGGGCAGCTCGCCGATCTCGTCGAGGAGCAACGTCCCCCCGTCGGCCAGCTCGAAGCGCCCCAGTCGCCGCTGCACGGCCCCGGTGAAGGCTCCCTTCTCGTGCCCGAACAGCTCGCTCTCGACGAGCGACGGCGTGAGCGCCGCGCAGTTCACGCGCACGAAGGGGCCCGACCGCCGCGGCCCGAGCTCGTGGAGCGCCCGCGCGACCAGCTCCTTCCCCGTTCCCGTCTCGCCCTGGACGAGCACCGTGGTCGTCGTCGGCGCGACCTTGCGAACCTCGCCGAGCGCGCCTCTCATGCCCGGGCATCGCACGAGCAGCGCCGAAGCATCGGCGGCGCCTCCGGCGACCTCGCTCCTCAGGTACGCGTTCTCGGCGCGCAGGCGCTCCTCGAGCTGCGCGACCGTGGCGAAGAGGCGGGCGTTCTTGATCGCGATGGCGGCCTGACGCGCGAAGAGCGCCATGCGCGCGCGCTCCGCTTCGGTGAGTGGCCGGCGCGCGAAGGTGGCGAGCACCCCCTCGAGCGAGTCCCTGAACGTGAGCGGCCAGCCGGCGAACGAGACGAGCCCGTTGGCGCGCGCCCACGGGTGGTCGGCGATGCGGTCGTCGTTCACCACGTCGTTCGTGGCGAGGGCTTCCCGCGTCTCGGCGATGCGTCCGATCTTGCGCGTGCCGATGGGGACGCGGGCGTACGAGCCGTCGAGACGCGTGGACAGCCCGGAGCTCGCGCGCAGGTGCAGCACCGCGTCGCCCGGCTCGGTCAGCCAGACGCGCGCGAGCGCCACGCCGAAGTCGTCGACCAGGCCGCGGGTGATGCCCTCGAGGACCGACCCGAGGTCGAGGGTGCTCGTCATCTCGAGGGTGATGCGATCGAGAGACGTGTCGGGAAGGTCCGGAGGGGTCATGCGTCCTTCGCGCGCCGGGTCGCGGTCTAGCACGAAGCGTCCAGCCCACGAGGGGCCGTGGGTGGCCGCGACCCATCGTGGCCGCGTTTCGTGGGCGCCGACGAAACACGCGAAAATCTGCGGGATTGCACCGGGCATCGAGGCTGCAGTGGAGCCCTGCCGGAGCAAGAGACCATGGCCAATCAGACCACCTCGTCGGGACTTCCCACCTGCCGCTGCGGAACGGATCGGACGCGTCGCGAGGCGACGCCCGAACGCGACTACTCCCTCGCCGGCGCAGCGTACGCGATGTGGGGAGGAACCCCTGTCCCGCTTCGCGTCAGCTTCCGCTGCGTGAAATGCGGCGAAGTATTCGACACGCGCAGCGACCTCGCGACGAGACGCGCCTTCATCATGTAGAGCGCAGGAGCCTTCGGCGTGTCAGCGCGCGCCGACGACGGCATGCCTGCCCCGGTCGGTCGAGTGGCCACCTCTGCGGCACGCTTCCTGAAGTGCACGCTATCGCCGCCGCATGGTGCGGTCGCACTTCCAAGGAGAAGCCAATGCGTTCTTTGATCTCGACGATCGCAGTGGTCGGCGCACTCGCCTCAGCCGTCTCGGTGACGGGTTGCACCGCCAACGTCCACGACAATACCGTCTCGATCCCGAACGCCTCGGTGCAAGTGAGCACCTCGGCCGACACCAGCCAAGTCCATCAGGGCGAAATGCTCCCGCTCAAGGTGATGGTGTCGAACGTGTACCTGGTCGACCCGGGCGCGACGCCTCCGCCCGATCACACGGACGATGCCGGTCAGCTGGCGTTCTACATCGACGACGACAGCGGCTCGCCCATCCTGGTCACGGCGCAGGTCGACGTGAGCGTCACCATTCCGCAAGGCGAGTCCGACGGCGACCACAAGCTGATCTGCCGTGTGCAGAAGCACGACGGCACGCCGACGGACACGGAGTTCTCGCTGAAATTCACGGTCGTCGCCGGCTCGACGTGACCTATCCTCTCGCTTGATGACCGGGACCGGTGGATTCTGCGAGACGAATGGCATCCGCATCCACTACCTCCGAACCGGCGGCGCCAAACCTCCCGTCGTCCTGCTCCACGGATTGATGGGGGGCGGCGCCTGCTGGACTCCCCTGGCGCGCGCGCTCGAGGGTGAATTCGACGTCGTCATGCCCGACGCAAGAGGGCACGGCGGTTCGAGCGCGCCGCACCACGGGTACCGGTACGACGATCTCGCGAGCGACGTCGTGGGCCTCATCCGCGGCCTCGGGCTCTGTCGTCCGGTTCTGCTCGGCCACTCGATGGGTGGCATGACCGCCGCTGTGGTGGCGAGCCGGGGTGAGGGGATCATCCGTGGCCTCGTCCTCGTGGACCCGACTTTCTTGAGCCCCGAGCGCCAGCGCGAGGTGCGTGAAAGCGACGTCGCCGATCAACACCGCCGGGCTCTCGGTCTTCGGAAGTCGGACCTCGTCGCGGAGGCCCGAGCGCGGCACCCGCATCGCTCGCCCGAGATCGTCGAGCTGCAGGCCGAGGCCAGTCTGAAGACCAGCATCGACGCCTTCGACGTGCTCACGCCGCCCAACCCGCCGTATCGCGAGGTGGTGTCCGCGATTGACGTCCCGAGCCTGCTCGTCATCGGCGACAACCCGGTCGTCACGCTCGAGATGGCAACGGAGCTGCGCACCCTCAACCCGCGCGTGCGAATCGAGCAGATCCAGGACGCCGGTCACGGCCTCCCGTTCGAACAACCGGAGCGTCTGGCCGAAGTGGTCACGTCGTTCCTGCGCGCGCTGGCGTGAGTGGGGGAAGGGGACCCCCCGCTCGTCCTCTGGGAGGGGCGCGCTGTCCGAAGATGCCCGCGAGGAGCTGGCCGGCGCCGTAGTAGCAGAGGTATCCGGCGAGAACGAACTTGAGCAAGACGGCGGAGGTGGGCAGCAGGAGCAACACCAGGCCGGCGATCGCCGAGCCCGCCCCGACGAGCAGGAGCCACCTGGAGTCGACCATTCGCTTGAACACGACCGACGCCGCGATCTGCGAGACGCCCGCGAGGAACGCCGAGAGCCCGACGAGAATGGCGAAGATCTGGACGACGTAGCCGCGACGGAGCACGACGACCCCGAAGAGAATGCTCGCTGCCCCGCGCACGCGCGAAATGAGCCGCTTCGTGGGCTGCTTGCGTGACGGGCCGAGCAGCGAAAGCACGCCGTCGAGGATCGCGTATGCGCCGAACGCCGTGACGAGCAACCGCCATCCCGCGGTCGGGCCATTGCCGAGGGTCACGCAGAGCGCGCCAATCCCGAGCGCGAGCGCCAGCGTGCCCTGGACGATGAGGACCCACCGAGAGCGCTGCGGTCTGGTCGGCTTCGGGAAGAGCTTTCTACCCGCGGACAGCGCGGCTCTGAACGGGTTCGCCCGCCTCTTCTCGCGCGTGGGCTCTGCCTCCTCGAGCACCACGGGCATCTCGCGCTCGACCGGGCGCCCGTCCTTCCACTCGTGATAACGGACGTCCCCGTCGGGTGTGATGCGCAGGTAAGAGTTGCGGGAGCCGACCCAGGTGCCGCTGTTGAAGTACCAGTTCCCGATGCGGCCCGCCTTGTGGGTGTGCCCGAGGACGGCGGCGTCATATGCGCCGCGCTGGAGCGCCGCACGGACCCCGGCGACGTGCTCGAGGAGTCGATCGGGATCCTGCGCCGGCGTGAGCGCAGAGTGGGGGCCGGGTTCGCGATGCGGCACCCCGATCGCCCGGCGCGCCACCGCGGCCGCCGCGACCTTCCAGATGGTCAACATCGACTCGCCGAACTGCTCGAGGACGTCCGCGACGCCCTCGCCGCCGGCGAGCAGGGGATAGCCCTTCTGCTGCTCGAAGAGCGCCGCGAAGATGGCCAGCATCCGGCCGAATCCCGGATCGTCGCCCGCGTTGAACGGGTCGGTCTCGTGGCCGTGCGAGAAGGAGTATCGCTTGGCTCCGAGCTCGCGGACGAACGGCTTGCGCATGCGCTGGAAGAAGGGGTGATGGATGAAGTCCGTGCCCGCGAAGTGCGCCAGGTCGACATCGTGGTTTCCCGGGACGTAGGCGACGTCGAGCGAGGCGAAGTGGTCGAGGAGCTCTCGCCTCTTCACGAGCAGCAGGCTGAGGTTCATCTGCCAAAGCTCGAACAGGTCGCCGAGAATGAAGAGCTCTCCCCCTTCGCCTCCGACGTGGTCGAGGAACGCGCGCAGCTGCAGAGACTTGTTGCCTGACTCGAACTTGTCGCGCCGACCACCGTCGCCGAGGTGCAGGTCACTGATGACGAAGATGTCTCGGCTGGGGCGATCCATCGGGTGAGCTGACGGGGTGCAGCAATCGATGTGCCGCGGAGGCTCGGCTTTTCGGAATCGCTCCGCGGTGCTCGGGCGTAGGTGGGGGAAGGGGTCCACCGAATGCGAAGCGAACGACGTCACGCTGTCTGGCTCGTGATCCTCGGGATCGTCTGCGCGCTCCTCTGCGCTTGCGACAAGCGTGAGCGCGCGGCCCCGTCGGCGGCCGCCGGTGCAGCCGCGACGGAGAAGGCTCCCGTGGCCGCCCCCGAGCCTCCGGCGCCGCAGCTTCGCCGCGTCATCCGTACCGCGGAGATGTCGGTCGAGACGGACGCCCCCGAGGTGGCCGTCAGCAAGGTCACGGCCCTCGCCGATGCCAAGGGCGGCTTCGTGGTCAGCTCCGACACGAGCCGCTCGAAGGACGCGGACGGCGCCGAGACGGTCTCGACGACCCTCGTCTTCCGCGTCCCGGTGGGCGCCTTCGACGAGGCCCTCGCCGCGGTGCGGGCGATGGGCTCGCGCGTCTCGAGCGAGAAGGTCACCGGCGAGGACGTGACCGAGGAATACGTGGACATCGAGGCGCGCATCCGGGCGCAGCGCGCCGTCGAGGAGCATTACATGGCGATCCTCAAGGACGCCAAGACGATCCCGGACATCCTCGCCGTGCAGCAGAAGCTCGGCGACGTGCGGACCGAGATCGAGCGCGCCGAGGGGCGACGGCGATACCTCGAGAGCCAGACGAGCCTCTCGACCATCACCGTGCACGTCGCGCGTCACATCGAGGCAGTGGACGCCAGCGGCCCCGGATTCGGCCGTAGCATCTCGCTGGCCGGGCACGACGCGATGGCCGTCGGCGTCGCGATCGTCAACGGGGCCATCCGCCTCGTCGGCGTGCTGCTTCCCGTGGGCCTGCTCGTCGCCGTTCCCTTGTGGCTCGTGGTCCGCACGTGGCGCCGCCGCCGGTCGGCCTGGGTGCCGCGAGGCTGAGGATCTCAGTGCGCGGCGGCTGCCGCGAGGGCGGCCTTGCGCGCGGCCTCGAACTCGTTGCCCGGATTCCAGGAGGGGAGCGCCGGATCGTTCGCGATGCGCATCCCGGCGAGGAGCAGCAGCTGCGCGTCCTCCACCGCGCCGGCAAAGTCCCAGTCCTTGGAGTACTCGTCGGAGGGCTGGTGGTAGCGAGTCGCGATGTACTCGTCCATGCGCTGCTTGCCCCAGCCCTCCGGACGCCCGACGAACGAGGGACCGCCGCGGACGTAGATCCCCGGTACGCCGATCCGCGCGAAGCTGAACTGGTCGGACCGGTAGGCCGCGCCTTTCTCGGGCTCCACGTCGCCGTGAACCGTTCGCCCCTGGGCGCGCGCGAGGGCGGTGACGACGGCGTCGACGGACGAGCGGCCGTAGCCGACGAAGGAGACGTCGCTGGTGCGACCGTTCACGTTCGCGCTGTCGATGTTCAGGTCCGCAGCGATGGCTCCGGCCGGGAACGTCGGGTGCTTCGCGTACCACTCCGAGCCGAGCAGCCCTTGCTCCTCCGCGGTCACCGCCATGAAGACGCGGGTGCGCTTCGTGGGCTCCGAGAGCGCGGACGCGCGCGCGATGGCGAGGAGCGTCGCGACGCCCGACGCGTTGTCGAT
>DASVWO010000402.1:0-4779 GCA_036393165.1 Polyangiaceae bacterium
GGCTGCCCCACCGACGCGCGCCGCAGCACCAACGTGTCGTACGTGCCGTCGGCGCTGACGGCGAGGGCTCAGCTCTTCACCAACGTGCGCGCCGAGCGCATCGTGCGCGAGAGCGGGCGCGTCGTCGGCGTGGAGGGCGTCGCGAACGGCTCGGGCAAGCGCGTGCGCGTGCGGGCGCGCGCGACCATCGTCGCGGGCGGCACCATCCCGAGCCCCCTGCTCCTCGCGACCGATCCGGGCGCGCGCCGGCTCCCGTGGCTCGGGCGCAACCTGAGCATCCATCCGGCCACCACGGTGAGCGCCCTCTTCGACGAGGAGATCCGCGGCTACGCCGCCGTGCCGCAGGGCTACTGCGTCGACGAGTTCCGGCGCGAGGGCATCCTGCTCATGGGCGCGAGCGCGCCGGTCGACATGGCGGCGAGCACGTTCGGCTTCGTCGGGCGCGACCTCGTGCGCCTCATGGAGTCGTACGACAAGGTGGCGAGCTTCGGCGTCATGGTGGACGACGAGACGCGCGGCCGCGTCACGCGCGGGCCCGGCGGCAGCCCGCTCATCCTCTATCGCCTCGGGCGCATCGAGCGCGAGCGCCTGCGGCGCGGCACCGAGATCATGGCGCGCATCTACCTCGCGGCGGGCGCGCGCGAGGTGTACCCCGCGGTGCACGGGCACAGGGTCATCCGCGACGCGCGCGACATCGCGAAACTCGCCGGGACGCTGCCGCCGGCGAACGCGTGGCTGCTGAGCGCGTTCCACCCGCTCGGCACGTGTCGCATGGCGACGGACCCGGGGCGCGGCGTCGTGTCGACCGATCACGAGGTCTTCGGCGCGCCCGGCCTCTACGTGTCCGACGGCAGCGTCGTCCCCTCGAGCGTCGGCGTGAACCCGCAGGAGACGATCATGGCGCTGTCGACGCGCGCCGCGGAGAGGATAGCCAGTAAGCTCTAGAGTTGAATGAACAGGAAGATCAGAAGTTCAGAAGGTGTGTTTGCGTCACCTTCCCGATCTTCTGATCTTTCTGTGAAATTCTCCTGCATGGGGCGTCGTGCGCCGCCGGCGAGGTGGGAGGCGTACCTGCTCATCGGGATCTTTCCCGAGGGCGCCAGGCTCCGCTGGTGCAAGGTGCACGTGTTCGTGGGGCGCGCTCGCCCCGGGCGCCACTGCCTCTCGGCGCTCGAGGCGCTCGACGGCGCCGGCGAGATCGCCGTGATGGTCGCCGACGAGCGCCGCGTCGAGCGCCGCTTCGTGCCCACCGAAGACGCGAGCTGCACGCGCGCCGCCGACGCGTGGAAGATCGACGCGCCAGGCGTCGCGTGGAGCGGGTTTCCCGAGACGCGCCTCTCTCTCGGCGAGCCGCGCGCAGAGGTCACCGCGAGCGCCGACGCCGTCGCGTGGTGGGCGCGCATCCCGCGGGTCCTTTCCTACTTCACGGGCTTCGGTCCGCTCACGTGGAGCGACGCGCGCGGGGCCGTGAGCGGCGTCGGACTCGTCGAGCACGCTTGGGGGGCCGATGCTCCCGTCGACGTCGCGCGCTTCGCCCCCGCCCGGTGGCAGTGGGACGTCATGACGGCCGAAACGGGGGAGATCGCCGCCCTGCTGACGATCTCCGGCCGCGCGCTGCGGACGATGAATCGCCCTTCCCCCGCCGGCGCCCTCGCAACCGGCTGGAGGGGCCGCATCCGGGTGCGAGAGTGGAGCACCGACGAGGGCCGACGCGTGCCGGCGCGCTGGACCGGGGCCGTCGCCACGTCCGACGGGCCCTTCCACTACGAAGCGCGCGCATCCAGCTCGGTCGCTCCCGTGGTCCCCGACGGCGGCTTCCTGAGCTCGACGTGGGAGGGCACCTGGGCCGGTCGAGGCGTCCGGGGGACGGGCTTCACCGAATACCGCGCCGTATGATCCACGCATGGAGCACGTGCTCTGGAGCGCTGCGCGCCGCCTGCTCGTGCTCGTGGTCATCGCGAGCGCGTCGGTGGCGGTGCCGTTCGCGCTCGACGGCCGCATGAGGACCCTCCCGGCGGTCATGGGCGCCTTCGCGCTGGCGCTGCTCGGCGCCGCGCTCATCCCGATGCTCCGGGCACGGCGCTTCCTTCGCCAGGCCGACACGCCCGAGCCGCCGCCCTCCGCCGCCATGGCCTACCGCACGAGCGCCCGCACGATCGCCGACGAATCGACCGCCAACCGGGCGGCCCGCGCCGCGGCGATCGCGTTCCTCCTCTTGTGTCTCGCCGCGTCCCTGACCATCGTGGCCGCTGCCGCTCGGTAGGGCGATGTAACTGCGCGCAACGCTTGCGCCTTCCGTGCATCCAAGGCTGCGGGGAGCTTGACGCCAATGTACCTGACCCTTAGGTGTCTCTCCCGCATGCGAGCTGAGCTTGTGGTCGCGCTCGTGTGCCTCGGGGTCGGGGGCGCGGGCTGCAGCAAGAACGACAGCGCGGCGGCGGCCGCCCCGCCCAAGGAGGCGGCGGCTCCCATCCACGTCACGACGACCGCGGTCGTCGAGAAGCCGATGCCGACGCTTCTCACGCTCACCGGCACCCTGCGCGCCGACTCCGAGAGCGACGTCGCCGCCGACGTGAGCGGGAAGATCGTCGCCACGTACGTCGAGCGCGGGCAGGCGGTGAAGCGCGGGCAGGTGCTCGCGATCGTCGACTCGCGCGTGGCAGCTCTCGCCGCGACGGCCGCCGAGGCGAACGCGAAGGTGGCGCAGTCGCAGCTCGAAGAGGCGCGCCGCGAGTGCGAGCGCGTGAAGCACCTGCTCGACACGGGGGCGATCTCGCAGGCCGAGTACGACCGGCAGACGGCGCAGTGCACCTCGCAGCAGTTCTCGGCGGAGGCGGCGCAGGCGCAGCAGCAGTCGGCGCTCAAGCAGGCCGGGGACACGAACATCCGCGCGCCTTTCGACGGCTTCGTCGGCGAGCGGTACCTGAGCGTCGGCCAGTACGTGCAGCCGGCCACGCGTGTGGCGAGCGTCTACGACCCGGACCCGCTGCGCCTTCAGCTCACGGTGCCGGAGGCGAACGTCGCGGCCATCTCGCAGGACATGCCGGTGCACTTCACTGTGACGGCGTTCGGCGACCAGGCCTTCACCGGCAGCGTGAAGTTCATCAGCCCCAACGTCCGCGAGTCGACGCGCGACCTCATCGTCGAGGCCGTGTGCCCCAACTCGGACTTCAAGCTGAAGCCCGGGATGTTCGCCGTCGCGAAGATCGACCTCGGCGACACGCCGCGGCCGGTCGTGCCCAAGACGTCGGTCGTGCAGGACGACACGGGCGCGCGCGTCTTCGTCGTCGCCGGCCAGCAGGTGCAGGAGCGCATCGTGCAGCCCGGCGAGACGCTGGGCGACACGACGGCGATCGTGCAAGGCGTGAAGCCCGGCGAGAGCGTCGTCGTCGCGCCGGGTCCCGACGTGCACGACGGCGCCAGGGTGGACTGAGATGCAGTGGCTCGCCGCGCTCTGCGTCCGGCGCCCGATCTTCGCGTCGGTCCTCATCCTCGTCATCTGCGTCATCGGCATGGCCGGCTACGTGCAGCTCGGCGTCGACCGCTTCCCGAACGTCGACTTCCCGTACATCGTCATCGTCACGAACGAGCCCGGCGCCGCGCCGGAGGACATCGAGACCGAGATCACCGACAAGATCGAGGAGGCGGTCAACACCATCAGCGGCATCGACGAGCTGCGCAGCGTCACGACCGAGGGCGTCTCGCAGGTCATCGTCTCCTTCATCATCGAGAAGGACGTCGATGTCGCCGCGCAGGAGGTCCGCGACAGGCTCAACACGGTGCTTCGCGACCTGCCCAAGGACATCGATCAGCCCGTCGTCCAGAAGCTCGACCCGGACGCGCAGCCCATCCTCTACTTCGCCGTGAAGGGCGCGGGGCACTCGCTGCGCGACACGACCGAGCTCGCCGACAAGAGGCTGCGTCGCGGCCTCGAGTCGATCGACGGCGTCGGGCAGGCCGTCGTCCTCGGCGGGCGCAAGCGGCAGATCAACGTGGTGCTCGACCCGATCCGCCTGCGCGGCGCGGGAGTGACCGTCGTGGACGTGCAGCGCGCGATCGGCGCCCAGAACCTGACGATGCCGGGCGGGCGCGTCGACACCGGACCGGGCGAGCTCACCGTGCGCATCCACGGGCGCGTGGGCGACCCGGAGCAGATCGGCGACCTCGTGGTGCGCCAGGAGGCAGGGCACTCCATCCGCGTGCGCGACGTCGGCACCGTGATCGACGGCGAGGAGGACTACGACACGGCGGCGGAGCTCGACGGCAACCCGACGGTGCTGCTGGCGATGCGCAAGCAGAGCGGGTCGAACACGGTGCAGGTCGCCACGCGCGTGAAGGAGCGCCTCGAGGACCTGCGCAAGCAGCTCCCGGCCGGGTACTCGATCGAGCTCGTGCGCGACGAGTCGGGCGTCATCAAGACGAGCGTCGACTCGGTGAAGGAGCACCTGGTGCTCGGTGCGCTCTTCGCCGCGGTCATCGTCTTCTTCTTCCTAGGCAACCTCCGCAGCACGATCATCGCCGCCATCGCGATCCCGACGAGCATCATCGGCACCTTCGCGACCATGTGGTGGGCCGGCTACACGCTGAACACCATCACCCTGCTCGCCCTGGCGCTCGCCGTCGGCATCGTCATCGACGACGCGATCGTGGTGCTGGAGAACATCTTCCGGCACATCGAGGAGAAGAAAGAGAAGCCGATGGTGGCCGCGGTGAACGCGACCAAGGAGATCGGCCTCGCCGTCATGGCGACCACGCTGTCGCTCGTCGCCGTGTTCCTCC
>DASVWO010000403.1:0-3162 GCA_036393165.1 Polyangiaceae bacterium
GATGGCGCACGAGGGCATCGACTCGCGCGCCCTCGTGACGACGCTGGGCGTCGCCCAGCAGCTCGAAGCCGCGACCGACGCCCTGATGCACGCCGCGCTCACCCTGCGCGACCACGTCTTCGGCGCCGTGATGGTCGAGCGCCACTGACGTCGCGACGACGACGGGAGCGAGCGCGGTCGACGACCCCGCGCCCGCTCCCTCGTTGCGCCCGCGTCAGGACTTCGACTGCCCGGCGAGGGCCGGGACAGTCGTCTGCGCGACCGTCGCCGGCGTCTCGGCCGGTGCGGGCGTCGCGGCAGGCGCCTGCGGGGCCTGCGCAGCCGAGGTGGCGAGCTTCTGCTTCGCCTCCTTCTTCTGCTTCGGCCCCTTCGTCCCGAGCGCCTCGCGGGTGGCCACGGCCTTCTTGGCCGCGGCCGCCTTGACCTCCGGCGTCTTCACCGGCTGCTTCGGCGACTTCAGATCGAAGTCGGCGAGCGCCGCCGGATCGGCGCCGTAGGCTGCGAGGACGGCCTTCTTGAAGGCCTTCGCCACGGGCCGCACCTGCGCGGCCGTGTCGTTGGCCGTCTTGACCGCCGCCGTCTTCGTGACGGTGGCCTGGACGGCCTGCGTCTCGTCGTCGACGCAGGACTGGAAGAGAAGCCCCAGCGCGTCGGCCGTATAGCTCTTGCCATCGAGCATGACGGTCTGTCCGGCGTAGTGCTTCTTGAGGCCGGCGATGAAGCCGACCAGCGTTGCGGCAAAGGGGTGGATGCGTTCTGCGGCCAAGGGGACCTCCGGGAGGGAGCGCGCGGGGCCGGCGGAATTGCCGGCGGGTCCGTTCGCGACCTCGTGCCCTTAAATGGTGACCGGTCACCGCGGTCACCCTGGACGGTGCGCGGGGCAGCCGGCGTGGCGCGCGGATCTCCGTGTGATCTCGGCGGATTGGGTCGCGCGGAAGAAACGACGTGTCGTCGTACGATTTTCCCGCGGCGGGGGACCTCCGGTCACGACCGCGGTGCGTCAAAGCCACCCGTGTCGTCGCCTTCCCGGCGCTTGGTGGGGGCCTGGTCGCTCGTGTCCTGGGCGAGGTCGCTCCTGTTCCGCGCCAGGTCGCTCGTGACCCGCGCCGGGTCGCTCGTGTTCCGCCCAGGGTCGCTCCTGACCGCCGCGCGGTCGCTTGCGTTCCGCGCTGGATCGCTCGTGTCCGGCGTGAGGTCGCTCGTGTTCTGCACCGGGTCGCTCTTGTTCCGCCGAGGGTCGCTCGTGTTCCGCGGCTGGACGCTCGCGTTCCGGCACCGGACACTCGTGTCCCGCGTCGGGACGGTCGCGATCACGGCGTGGCCACCGACCTGGACGCGCGCGTCCCGCGCCCATTCCCGTTGGGCTATACGCTCTGCTCGATGCGCCCGTTCATGGAGCTGCTCGAGCACCGCTTGCCGCTCGCTGCCGTCGGCCGCGCCGAGTGGAGGCGAGCGCCGGAGCTGCTCGACGCGCTCCGGCGCGCAGGCATCCTGCGCCCGACCGGCGAGGACGGCGTCGAGGAAGTCTCGTTCCCCGACGTGATCCGGGCGCTGCGCGCCCTCTACGGCGCACAGGGCCGCGGCCTGCGCATCCTCGCGCAGATCGACACGCAGCCGATGGTGCTCGGCTACGTCCCGGATCCGGGCGGTGAACGCGAGCTCGTGCTCGCCGTCGGTGGCGTGCAGAGCGTGACCGCGCGCGCGCGGCGCACCCTCGCTCTCGTGCCGACCGCACGCGGGTTGCGCGCCGCGCTGCGCAGGCGCCACGGCCCGGGGGCCCACGTCACCATCGAGGTGCTCGAGAAGGTCCTCACGATTCGCGGCGGGCGCCTCGCGCGCTCGGGATCCTGCGCTCCGGACGCGCTCGAGCACGCGCCGGCGCGGGCCCGCTCTCGCAGCGGGGCCTCCGCCGCCGGCCGCAGGATCCTGTTCCCGGGCGCCTCGTGCTGGGACGACGTGGGCATCGGCAACGTCGATGCGTCCACCATCCGCGTCGCCTGGGCGGGCCGCAGCCGCCACGTCACGTTCGTGGACATCGGGTGGGCCCGCGTCGGGAACCGCAAGCCGCTGCAGCAGTGGGAGGTCGTGCAGCACTTCTGCGACAACGACGGCGTCTTCAGGTCGCGCCGCTTCGGCGGCCCACTCCCGACGAAGAAGGCGATCAGCCGCGCGCGCCTCGCCCTGTGCGCGCTCTTCGGCCTGTCCGACGAGCCCTTCGAGTACGTGCGCGGCCTGGGCTGGCGCGCGCGCTTCCGCGCGGGCGACCACGATCCCGACGCCGTGCGCGAGCTCTCCCCGGGCGCGCGGGCCGCGCTGGCGCGCGCGGGGAAGCTCTGAGCGCTTTCGGAGAACGGCGCCGTCGATTTCGAGCACGTGGTTCGAAGTACGGGCACGTGGCACGAGAACGAGGACGTGAACGCCCTATCGAGCACGTCGACGTGCACGTGCAACGTGAACGTAGACGTCATCGTGCTCGACAGGACGTCGTCGTTCTCGTCCTCGTGTCACGTGCCCGTACTCGAACGGCGGTGCTCGTCCTCGATGCGGACGCCCCGGCGCCCCCTAATCGTGGATCCCGCCGGGAACCTTGTTGGTCCCCTTCGCGATGCGGTCGTTCCACGTCTCGCGCTTGCCGTTCGGCACCTCTTGCATCGTGATGCAGCCGGGGACCGGGCACACGAGCTGGCAGAGGTTGCAGCCGACGCACTCGGGCTCGTCGACCCACGGCACGCGGTCGCCGGCGAGGGCGCCGACGGGGAAGGGGACCGGCGCCTTCGCCTTGCCCGGCGCGTGCGCGTGCGGCGGGCGCGCGCGGTCCTCGCGGCCGGTGAAGATGCACTGGTGCGCGCCGTCGTTGCACGCGACGACGCACTTCTGGCAGCCGATGCACGTCTTGTCGTCGATCTTCGCGACGACCTTGTACGAGAGGTCCAGGTCGCCCCACTCCTTGTACGCCGGCACCGCGCGCCCCACGAGCTCGCGCACGCTCTTCATCCCGTGCGCGTCGAGGTACTCGCTCAGCCCGTCGATCATGTCGCCGACGATCCTGTACCCGAGGTGCATCACCGCGGTGCACACCTGCACGCTCGTCGCCCCGAGGGCGATGAACTCCGCCGCGTCGCGCCAATTCGAGATGCCTCCGATGCCGCTGATCGGCACCTT
>DASVWO010000404.1:0-23600 GCA_036393165.1 Polyangiaceae bacterium
GCCGCCGGGACGCTGCCACCCTTCTCCGGAGAAAGCCGGCGCACCTCGCGGATCAGATCGTACCCGTCGCGGCCGGGCATCCCGACGTCCGAGAGCAGCACGTCGGGCACCTCGCGGGCGATCGCGTCGAGCGCCGGATCCGTGCCCTCGGCGACCGTCACGCGGTAGCCGCTGCTCTCGAGCACTGTCTGCACGAGCTCACGCGCGTCTGCGTCGTCGTCCACGACGAGCACGCGGAGCCCCTCCAGGTCCCCTCGCTTCTGGAGCTGCAAGCGCTGCGACTCGAGCGCATCCCCCGTCCGTGCGATGGCCGGCACCGGCAGGTGCACCTTGAACACGGCGCCGAAGCCCTCGCCCTGACTGCTCGCGTCGATGCGACCACCGTGGAGCTCGACGAGCTGCTTGGTGATCGCGAGCCCAAGCCCCAGGCCGCCGCGCGACCGCGTGTGGGCGGTGTCTTCCTGACGGAAGGCATCGAACACGTACGGAAGGAACGTGGGGGCGATGCCCCTGCCGGTGTCCTCCACGCGGATCTCGATGCTGCCCTGGATGATCGCCAGGCCGACCTCGACGCGGCCGCCCGCCGGCGTGAACTTCACGGCGTTGCTCAGCAGGTTCCACACGATCTGCTGCAGGCGTTTCGGATCGCCCGACAGAGCAGGAACCGAGCGATCGAGCGACGACACGATCGTGACGCCCTTGGCTTCGGCGGCAGGCCGCGCCGCTTCGACGGCGGCGTCGATCACCCTGGCGGCGTCCACGCGCTTGATCTCGAGGCGCATCTTGCCGCTGATGATGCGCGAGACGTCGAGCAGGTCGTCGATGAGCTGCGCCATGGCGACGGCGTTGCGGTCGATGGTCTCGATCGCCCGTGCGCGCCTGGTCTCGTCGAGCTGCTGCGAGGAGAGCATCTTGGCCCACCCCATGATGGCGTTCAGCGGCGTGCGCAGCTCGTGGCTCACGACCGCGAGGAACTCGTCCTTCGCTCGGTTGGCGACGTCGGCGCTCTTGCGCGCCGCGTGCTCGGACGCGTAGAGGCGCGCGTTCTCGATGGCAATCGCGCACCGCCGCGCCAACTCCTCCGCACAGTGCAGATCGTCGGCGGTGTACGTCCGGCCCGATTCGGCCACACGAAAGGTCACGGCCCCGAACACGCGCCCGCGCCCCGGCAGGGGCACGCACATGGCGGTCGACGACATCTCGGAGCGCCCGATGCGCAGCACGCTGGGCACTCCCGAGTCGATCTCACGAGCGGACGGCGCTGCGGCCGGATCGGCGCAGGCCACCGCCAGGCGCTTGGGGACGCGGTCGCCTTCCTGCAAGACGTCGACTGCACACCAGTCGGCGAGACCCGGGACGGCCAGATGCGCCACCTGCGCGAGCGTCGACTCGTAGTCGAGCGATTGGGCGAGGGCCGCCGTCGCGTCGGCGAGGAATGCGCGGCGCACCTCCTCGAGCTTGCGCTCGGCGTTCACGCGTCAGGCCAGCTCGTGTGCACGCCGCTCGGCGTCGAGTCTGCTGGCGCGCAGCAGCGCCTCTGCGCACTGCCGGCAGAAGAGACCGATGAACTCGCGCTCCTCGGGCAGGAAGCGGCGCGCCTCGTGGAAGCCCATGCCGAGCAGGCCGATCGTTCGACCCTCGACGACGAGAGGCACGCTCCAGAACGCGCGAGCACGGCGGCCCTCGGCACGCATCGTCGCGAGCGAGGGCAGCACCGCCGCATACTCTTCGGGCGTTTCGGCCCAGAGGGGGTCGCCGGTCGCAATCGGTAAGTACGCCGGGTCTCCCGACCCCGCGGGGATGCGGCGGATGCGATCGGCGACTTGCGGGCTGCACCCGCGCTCGCCCACGAGCTCCAGGGCGCCACTGGCGGCGTCGAGCACGTAGAGGGTGCATATGTCAGCCCCGGCCATGTGCATGCCGCGATCGATCACGACGGCTGCCACGTCGTCCGTCCCGGGTGCGCCCGAAAGCGCCTCCGAGAGGCACCGGAGGGCTTCGACCTTCAGGCGCGCGGCGATCTCGCCCGCGTATGCCCGCGAGCGCTCGAGCGCCTGCGCGGCCTGTGCGGCCATCGTGAGCAGCAAGGCGCGCTCGTCGGCGGCGAAGGTGCGCTGCCCGTCGAAGCGAAACGCGACGACCCCGAGCACGCGTCCGTCGAGCAAGAGTGGAAGCGCTGCGGCAGACGACCCGTCGCGCGCGTGAGGTTGCGGGCCGAAGAGGCCTTCGAACTCGTCGGAGCTCTCGACCCACAGGGGCTCGCCGGTCCTGTAGGCGATGCCGGCGGGCGTGGCGTCGTCGGGCGAGAAGCGGCTCCACGTCCGCGCCGCCGCGTCCGCGAGTCCGTGGCAGGCGACGATCTCGAGGAGCCCGTCTTCGGCGGGCTGCACGAACAGTCCCATCCCGGCTCGCAGCGCCTCGGAGCCTTCCCTCACGATGGTCGCGGCGACCTCCGCGGGCGTGCGCGCGGCCGCCATCGAGCCGCTGATCGCGAGCAACCGCGAGAGCAAGCGGACGGACTCCTCGACGCCGCGAGGGCGCGTCGCCGTGGGTTCTTCCGTCTCGCTACGAAAGTTCTGCAAGGCGGACTCGATCCTGCTGCAGATCGGGATGGTTTGCCACGGTGGGAGTCGCCTGAGCTCGCTCGCCGAGCTGAGCGGAGCGGGTCGTAGTATGGTGGCGGCTCATGAGAGCGCGGAAGAAGGCATTGGCTGCGTCGTTCGTGGTGACCTTCGCGTCCGGTTGCGACAGCAAGCCATCGCAGCCGCCTGCTGCGCCGACGGTCGACGTCGGTCCCTCGCCCTCTCCGGCTGCTGCGACCGCGAGCGCCTCTGCCGCACCGGCCGACAGCACGGCCTCGGGCTCGCCGTCGGGCTCCACCGCCGTCGCCGCGCTTCCGCCCGCCCCGCCGGGCGGCCGCGTCGAGCAAAATCCGGACGGCACGTGCACCTGGTTCCCCGACCGGCACGTCAACCGGCCGGGCCCGGGGAAGGTGATCCTCAACCCGCCGCCGCCGCATGCCGTACAGTGCCCCCCGCCGAGCAGCGACGGAGGCACCTGACAGAAGAGCCGCGCCCGGGTACTGTGCGCGCCCCATGAACGACGCGCCCCTGCGCCGCACGTCGCTGTACGCCGAGCACGTCGCGCTAGGCGGACGCATCGTGCCCTTCGCGGGCTGGGAGATGCCCGTGCAGTACACCGGCATCGTCGACGAGCACCAGGCCGTGCGGACGGCCGCCGGCGTGTTCGACGTGAGCCACATGGGCGAGCTGCGCCTGCGCGGCGAGTACGCGGCGCACGTCGTCGACTACCTCGTGACGAACGACGCGAAGAAGCTCGCCGACGGCCAGGCGATGTACACGTGCGCGTGCAACGAGCGCGGCGTCATCCTCGATGACCTCATCGTCTACCGGCACACGCAGGACGACTGGCTGATCGTCTGCAACGCGTCCAACCGCGAGAAGATGAGCGCCCACTTCTCGCGCGCCGCGAAGGACCACTGCCAGTTCGACGACGAGAGCGACCAGACGGCGCTCGTCGCGCTGCAGGGGCCGCGCGCCTTCGAGGTGCTCGCCGGCGTCGGAGGAGGCGCCGCGAGTCTGGCCGAGCTCAAGTCGTTCCACTTCGCGACCGCGAGCATCGGCGGCGTGCGCTGCACGGCGGCGCGCACCGGGTACACCGGCGAGGACGGGGTGGAGATCTTCTGCGCCTGGGACGACGCTCCGGCGCTCTGGCGCGCCCTCTTCCACGCGGGCAAGCCCCTGGGCCTCAAGCCGGCCGGCCTGGGAGCGCGCGACACGCTGCGCCTCGAGGCGCGGCTGTCGCTCTACGGGAACGACATCGACGAGACGACCAACCCCATCGAGGCTGGGCTGGGCTGGGTCGTGAAAGTGGAAAAAGGCGACTTCATCGGAAGGGCCGCATTGATGGAAATCAAGGCCCGGCCACTTCCTCGCAAGCTCGTGGGCTTCGAAGTGACAGGAAGGGGCGTGGCCAGGCACGGGTACCCCCTGCGCGGGCCGGATGGACAGGAGGTAGGGATCTGCACGAGCGGGAGTCCGGGACCCACGGTTGGCAAGAACATCGGTCTCGGGTATTTGCCGACGGCCATGGCCGAGGTGGGGACACGGTTCCTCGTCGACTGCCGTGGCAAGAACGTCGACGCCGTCGTCGTGAAGACCCCCTTCTACAAGAGAGCGAAATGAGCGAGCTTCCCGCCGATCTGCGATACACGAAGGACCACGAGTGGGCCCGGCCCGGCGCCGAGGTCCAGGTGGGGATCACCGGCTTCGCGGTCGAGCAGCTCGGGGACATCACGCTCGTGAACCTGGACGTGAAGGCGGGCGACTCGATCGCCGCTGGCAAGCCCTTCGGCACCATCGAGAGCGTCAAGACGCTCAGCGACCTCTACGCGCCCATCAGCGGCAAGGTGGTGCGGGTCAACGGAGACCTGGCGAACAAGCCCGAGCTGGTGAACGAGGACTGCTACGGGAAGGCGTGGATGATCGCCATTGCCCCCGATGACCCGAAGGCCCTCGAAAGCCTGATGGACGTGAAGAGCTACGCAGAGTATTTGAAGACCGCGGCGCATTGAGGAGAGCAGAGATGGTTGCCAAAGTTTCGGGCGTGTTGGTTGCGGCGATGCTGGTGGCGGCGGGCGTGCTCGCGGGGTGCGCCGGCGAGACAGGCAGGGGCGAGGGCGACAGCTGCTCCGCGGGCAACGACTGCGGCGGCCAGCTGCAGTGCCAGTCGGTCGGCGGGCGTGGAGGCACCTACTGCTGCCCGGCTCCGCTCGCGCTGCCGGACAACTCGTGCACGAGCAAAGAGACGAACTGCCAGCCGACGCAGCCGACGAGCTGCCAGCCGCCCCACTAGTCCGTGGATAATCCAGCCTGAATGCTCACGCGCGGCGCGCGCATCCACGGCTACGAGGTCTGGGGGAAGCTCGGCGAAGGAGGCATGAGCGAGGTCTGGCTCGCCAAGCACTCCGTTCTTTGCATTCCGGTCGTCATCAAGACGCTGCGCAAGTCGATCGCCGACGCCGTCGGCGAGGCCGGGGCGAAGCGCATGTTCAACGAGGCGCGCCTGATGGCGCGCGTGACGAGCGCACGCGTCGTGCGGGCCGTCGACGCCGAGTCGCTGTCGGGCGCTCCGTATCTCGTCCAGGAGTACGTGGACGGCGTGGACATGGCGGAGCTCGACCGCGAGCGGCGGGCGTCGCTCGGCGTCGGCCTGCCGCTGTGGACCGTGTGTCTCGTGATGGAGGAGACGTGCCGCGCCCTCCACGCGGCGCACCAGGTGGGGGTGATCCATCGCGACGTCAAGCCGTCGAACCTCTTCGCGGCGCCGGAGACCGGCGTCCGGCTCGGCGACTTCGGCATCGCGGTCGCGCGCGAAGAGGGGCCGCCGCGCGAGATCAGCGGGACCCTCAAGTTCATGGCGCCCGAGCAGCTGCGCGGCGAGGCGGCGGATAGGACGACGGACGTCTACGGCGCGGGCGCCACGGCGTGCGACCTGCGCTACGGGCACGCTCCCTTCGCCGAGATGCGGGATGCGCTCGACGAGAACACCACGCCGCAGCTGCCCGCGCCGCGAAGCCCCGCGGAGGCCTACTTCCAGGAGACGCTCCGCGGGATGCTCGCCAAGCGCAAGACGGACCGACCGCAGGACCTCTGCGAGCCTGCAGCGCACTTCGCCACGATCCACGAGTCGCTGCGGCCGAAGGGGCCGGCGGCGTCGCTCGCGACGCTGGGGAAAAACCGGTTCTCCTACGCCGATTGCGAGATCACGATGCGCGCGGGGGACATCGCCGACGAGGAGGTCGGCGCCATCGTGTCGAGCGCGCGATACGACATGCAGATGCGCTCGGGGGTGGGCGATGCGCTGCGACGCCGCGGGGGCGACGCGATCGAGAATGAGGCCATGCACGACGGCGAGCACGCCCTCGGCGAGTGCGTGGTCACCCGCGCAGGGAACCTGAGGGCCGACTGGGTCCTGCACGCCGTGAGCGCGTGGGACGAAACGTCCTGCGTGGGGCGCGCGATGATGCGGGCGCTCGCCGCCGCGGATCGCCTGGGCGTGAAGACGCTGGCGCTGCCGGCGCTCGGCACGGGTGCGGCACGCGTCAGCATGGAGACGTGCGCGAACGCGATGGCGAGCGCGCTGCGGTGGCGGTTGATGCTCGGCGGGTCGCGGCTCAAGCGCATCACGTTCGTGCTCGGCGACGAGGCGAAGCTCGCCGTCTTCCGCGACGTGGCCCTCGAGGCGCTGCGCGGGGCGATGAACGATGACCGCACCGCGCCCGTCGACGTGGGCTTGCCCGACGACCGCAAGACGGTCACGGAGGATGCGGCGACGTGCCTGGACGCGTCGAGCGCGGCGACGGGGCGGCAGCACTGACCGGCGCCGTCATCACCGTCACAGAGCCCGCGAGGATCAGCGCCCCGCCCGCGAACGACCGGGCACCGAAGGGCTCTCCGAGCAGCGCCGCGCCCGAGGTGATCGACACGACCGGCTCGAGCAGCGTCAGCGTGGAAGCGTGGGCGGCGGGCATCTTGCGCAGACCCCACACGAAGAGGAGGCCCGCGAGTGCGCCCGGACCGACCGAGGCGACGGTCAGGAACCACGCCGCGCGCGGATCGATCGCCGACCAAGCCGACGGGGGCACGAACGCGGCGAGGAAGGGAGTCGCGACGACCCCGTGCCAGAACATCGTCTCGCTCGTCGAGAACGTGTCGACGACGAACTTGTTGAGGATCACGTTGGACGCGTAGAAGACGGCACTCCCCGCGCCGAGCGCCGCGCTCGCCCACACCGTATCCGCCGATCCCGTGGGGAGCAGCATCACGGCGAGGCCGGCGAAGGACACGCCGACCGCGAGCGCCGTGCGTGTCGTCATGCGCTCGCCGAGCAGGACCGGCGCCGCGAGGGCAACGAAGATGGGCGTCAGGTAATGCGTGAGGACCGAGACGGCGATCGTCAGCTTGTAGGCCGCGAAGAAGAGCAGGATGTTCATGGCGTCGCTCACACCGAGCCAGGCCACGCACGCGCGCGCTCTCCAGGGCGCCGGGCGCGCGATGCGATCGCGGAGCGTGGCCACCCCGGACACCAGCGTGATGACGGCCATCACGATGGTCGACTCGAGGGTGGTCGGCATCCGCCCGAGCGCCTCGGTGTGCCGGATGATGAGCCCCCACGTACCCCATGCGCACGCGGCGAGTGCCACCGCGGCGTAGGGGAGGCCGCGCGACACCTGCCGGTGAATCACTTGGTCTGCGCCATGCGCTTCAGGGTGGCGACGAGCTGCAGGGCATCGAGCGGCGTCAGCCGGTCGACGTCCACCTCGCGCAGCGTGTCGAGCACGGCCTTCTCCTCCGCGGGCGGGGCGGCGGGCGGCTCGAAGAGATCGAGCTGCCGCCGACCCGTGCCGCGACCATCGCGTTCGAGCTCGCCGAGCAGCGCCCGGGCGCGTGCGAGCACGGGCTCGGGCACGCCGGCGAGCCTCGCACACGCCACGCCGTAGCTGCGTGAGGCGGCTCCGTGCTGCAGCTTGTGGAAGAACACGAGGTCGCCCTCGTGCTCGCGCGCGCTGACGCTCCAGTTCTCGCACGTCGGAGACCGCGTATCGGCGAGGTCGGTGAGCTCGTGGTAGTGGGTCGCGAACATCGCCCGGCAGGCGATGACATCGTGCAAGTGCTCGGCCACGGCCCACGCGATGGCGAGGCCGTCGTAGGTGCTCGTCCCGCGACCGATCTCGTCGAGGACCACGAGAGACCGCCGCGTCGCCCGCCGGAGCACGTTGGCGGTCTCCTTCATCTCGACCATGAAGGTGCTCTCGCCGCGCGAGAGGTTGTCGCTCGCGCCCACCCGGGTGAGCACGCGGTCCACGACCCCGATGTGCGCCGTGCGGGCCGGCACGAACGCGCCCATCTGCGCGAGGATCACGGCGAGCGCCGACTGCCGCATCAGGGTCGACTTGCCCGCCATGTTGGGACCGGTCACGAGCCACAGACGAGGGCGACCGTCGCCGGCGCCGAGCGCCACGTCGTTGGGGACGAACCTCCCCGCGGCAGCCAGCTTCTCGACCACCGGGTGCCTGCCGTCCTCGAGCACCAGCTCGAGAGAGTCGTCCACCGCTGGCCGCGTCCAGTCGTCGCGATGCGCCACCTCGGCGAGCGCCGCGGCGACGTCCCATGCCGCGAGGCGCGATGCGACGGCGCGCAGTCTCTCGGTTTGCTTCGCCAGCTCCTTGACGAGCGCGGCGAACAGCTCGGCCTCGCGGGACGACGCTCGCTCCTCCGCGTGGGCCAGCTTGTCGGCGAGCTCGTCGAGCGCGTCGCACGTGAAGCGCTCGCCGCTCGCGATGGTCTGCTTGCGACGCCACTCGGGGGGCGCCTTGGACAGGTGCGTCTTGGTCACCTCGATGTACCAGCCGAAGACGCGCGTGAAGCGCAGCTTGAGGCTGGGGATGCCGGACCCCTCGCGCAGGCGCGCCTCGAGCTCCACCATGAGGCGCTGGCCGCCTCGCATCAGGGAGCGCGCCTCGTCGAGGGCGGAGTCGAACGCGTCGCGGACGACGCCGCCGTCACTCGCCCGTGCGGGAGGATCGTCCGCGACCGCCCGCGCGAGCAGATCGTGGAGCTCGGCGCAGGTGTCGATCCACGCATCGGACGCACCCACGCCGAGTGCCTCGCGCGCGTCGGCGTCCGGACAGCGCGAGAGCAAGTCCGTCAGCCTGGGCAGCGCCGCGAGGGATCGCCGCAGCGCAACGAGGTCTCTCGGCGCCGCGCGATCGAGCGCGAGCTTCACGGCCAGCCGTTCGACGTCTCCCACCTCGGACAGCAGCTCGCGCACCTCGGTGCGCATCCCGGGCTGGCGCACGAACAGCTCGACGGCGTCGTGACGCCTGCGGATGTCGGCCACGTTCGCGAGCGGGGCGAGCAGCCGCCTGCGGAGCAAGCGCGCGCCCGGCGCCGTCTTCGTCTCGTCGATCTGGCCCAGGAGCGACCCCCGCTCCCCTCCGTCCACGGCGCGCACGAGCTCCAGGTGCCCCTGCGTCGCTTCGTCGAGGATCAGCGTGTCGCCGAGCGCGTACACGGAGAGCCTGGCGATCGGCAGCGGCCTTCCCGCCTCGCAGGCGCGCGCCGTGGCGACGCACCGGGCTGCCGCGCGTCTCGCCACGACCGACGGACACGACGCGCGCGCCTCGCCGGCGCCGAGCTGCGCATCGAGCACGGCATCGGCCGCCGCGGAATCGAGCGGGTCTACGGGCGTCCTGACGACGGCGCGTCCCTCGGACAGCGGCTTCGCGAGCTCGCCCGCGGCATCCGGGCCGAGGAGCACCTCGCGCGGAGCGAGCCTCACGAGCTCGGCGACGGCCCCGGCGACGTCGGGCGCCTCGCACGCGGACAGCTCGCCGGTCGACAGATCGAGCGCGGCGATCCCGAACGGCCCGACGGCCGCCGCACGCTCCACGGCGACGAGATAATGGTTCTGCCGCGCGTCGATCCCCGCGTCGTCGTAGGCAATGCCGGGCGAGGCGACGCGCACGACCTCGCGCGGAACGATGCCCTTGACCTTCGAGGGGTCGGCCATCTGCTCGCAGATGGCCACCTTGAATCCCTGCTCGAGCAGCCGCTGCACGTAGGAGCTCGCCGCGTGGTACGGCACGCCGGCCATCGGCACTTCGTCCTCGGCGCCCTTGTTGCGCGCGGTGAGCGTCAGATCGAGCGCGCGCGCCGCGACGACGGCGTCGTCGTAGAAGAGCTCGTAGAAGTCCCCCATCCGGAAGAAGAGGAGGGCGTCGCGGTGCGCCTCCTTGGCGGCCAGATACTGCCGCATCACCGGCGTCTGCGAAGCCTTCGACATCGACCGCCCTGTCAGTAGAAGGGGCCTTCCGCGAACTGGAGCGTGTAGAGGTCGAAGACCACCAGGCCTTGCTGCTCACCGTCGATGACCGCGAGCCTGCTGAGCGGCTCGATGAAGAACATCGACTGCGGACTGACGGCGACGTTGCTCCCCTGGGTGATCGACAGGGTGAGAGGATCGAAGCCGCCTCGCACCGAGAAGTGCCACTGCAGATCGCGCGCCGTCAGCGTGTGCGCTCCGTCGGGCACCTTGCCGCAGGCCGCCTGCATGCCGAAGGCGAACATCGGGTTGCGCATGGCGCGCGGATCGTTGCGGTCGAAGTTCAGCTCCGTCTGGCAGGCTCCCGCATCACCCATGCCCATCGTCGATGGCGCACAGGTCGCGCTGTTCATCGGGGGCGGCACCGGCGGCGTGTCGAGGAGGCGCCCGTTGAGCAGAGCATCCTGCGGATCGCACGAGGGGACGCACGCGCCATTTCCGGCGACGCGCATGTGGTGCAGGAGGCCGATGCCGTTCTGCCCGACGGTCACCCATTCGCCGCCCGTGCGCACCTTGAACCCGATCTGGTTGTGGAAGCAGCACTTGGCGATCTTCAGGAAGGGCACGTTGCTGGGGTCCGGCCCCACGACGACGCGCGTGGTCGTCTGCTCCTGCGGCGATTTCATCGGGTCCCACCCGAAGCGACCGAGCACCATGTGATCGTCGAAGGCGTGGATGATCGGGAAGTCGCGAGCCAGGTAGGTGTCGGCCAGGGTTCCCACGCCGGTCGCTCCCGCGTCCGTCCCGTTCGCGCCGAAGCGCGTGGAGCACTCGTTGTACCTGTCCGACGCGCTGGATTTCGGATCCCAGCAGTCGTTCACCTGGCCCCAGTACGGGTCGTTCGGATCGAGCAGATCGTCGGTGATCTCGATGTAGTCCGACGTCCACGCGTCGGCCGGGTTGTTCTTCTCAATCTGCTCGGCGCGCGCCTGCCCGAGAGTCCAGTCCTCGATGCCGAGGCTGCAGTAGCCCGGGGTGCCGACGCCGTTGGCAGGGCCCGACGGGTTGGGCGGTTGCGTGCCGGTCGAGAGGGTCAACGACTGGAACTGGTCGCTGCTGGAAACGTCGGTCACGAGCTGGTCCGCGCCGGGCAGCACGCCCTCGAAGGTGACGGTCCAGTCCTGATCGATGTGCGCCGTCGGATCGTCCAGCGACAGCCGCACCCCCGGCGTGCCGCATGCGTTCATGATCTGGACGCGCTGCATGTAATCCGGTTGCGTGGGGTTCTGCTGCGTCGTCGGATCCAGCCACCCGGGCGGCAGCATGGTCGGCAAGATGAGCGGCGTGCCCGGGCTCTGCGCACCCGCTTGCACGCTGGCGCCCGTGACGTCCGTGAGCGTCGGCGGGGCGACGAGGTTGGGGGCGTGATTGCCGGAGTTGGGATCGTTCTCGAGGAGGAAGTTGGTTCGCAGCCGGTTCGGCGCCGACACGGGGAAGAACGACTCGAGCGTGACGGCCGCAGTGCCCGCTTCGGGCAAGAACGTGTTGGGCGCCCGGTACTCGCCACCGTCCGGGGGGCCGGCTTCCTGGGGCACGAAGAGCAACCCGGTGATGCCGGTGCGGGTGCCGTCCCCCACGATCATGGGGTCCGGACGGCGGCAAGGCGCGTCCCAGTCGTCGACGTCGATGGCGACGACGTTGCCGTTCGAGAGCGTCGCGAAGCCGAAGACGCCCCGGAGGCGGCTCGGAAAGCCCTCGACGGTCCCGTTGGTCTCGATGGCCCCGGCCTGGTCGGCCCGGTAGAAGGCGCCCTTGGCCCACGTCTTCGAGTCGTTGATGTTGGGAACCGCCCCGGGGTTGGGGTTGCACAGGATCCCGCCGTAGTAGTGGGTCGTGTCCGCCTGCGACGCCAGCGGCCAGTCGTGCTGGATGAAGATGACCGACGCGACCGGCGCCGAGAAGGCGATGCGATCGAGCGGCTGGAACGGATTGAGCTCGGGGTGCGGACGGAGCAGCGGCGTGCGCACGGTGCTCGCCGGATCGGTCACGTCGAACACCATCAAGGTGCCGTCGCTCGTGTCGGTCGCGTAGAGGTACACCTTCCCGTCGCGCGTCGACGGGCTCACCGCGAGGGCGCCGACGCCGATCGGCTTGCCCGGGGCCCGCAGGCTCGTCGCGAGCAGCGGTGGCTGCTCCACCGGCTTCGTCGGATCGCTCACGTCGATCACGTGAATGAGTGGCAGTGCGCCGTCGGCGACGTAGAGGAGAGGCCGATCGATCCGCATCGTCATCGCGCTCGGCGAGGGACCCTGGGCCCCCAGCTGCGGCGACAGCGGGATGCCTCCGTCCGGCACGTTGACCGTGCCGATGCACTGGGCTCCGGGCGGCACCGGGGGAGGCTCGGCGTCATCCGGGATGACGACATTGCCGCCCTCGGGCACTTCTTGCATGCCCGCGTCGTTCTGGCCGCCGGGGCCTCCATCTCCCATCCCGGCGGGGCCGCCGTCCGTCCCGGCCTCCGCAACCGGCATCGGCGGGGGACCTCCCGACGCGTACGGCACTCCATCGGGCCAGGGGGGCGCAGGCGTCCACGACGCCGGGAGCGTGCCGGAGAGCGTCACCGCGCCGAGCGCCGTGCACGGCCGGAGCGATCCGGGCGGAACGACCCCGGTGCTGCCGCCGTCCGTGGTCGCGCCGCCATCGATCCCCGCGCCCCGCATCAACGGTCCGGGATCGAGCGCGACCACCTGCGCCGGCTGGTTTCCCCAGCTCCGCAGCTGGACGAGCAGCACGTAACGCTCGGGGTCGATCTGCGCGATGGCCAGCGCCCCCGGAGGCTGCGGCAGCTGGCACGCCGGCAGATCCACGATGGTCAGCGGCTTGCGCGGGTTCAGTCCCGTCGAGTCTCCGAGCACGCGCCGGTTGTCGATCGCGTAGATGGCCGGCTTGTTCGGGTCGGCGCTCGAGACGAACGTCATGTTCCCGGTGCGCGGCACCGCGATGTCGGTCGGTACGGCGCCGACCGGGATGAAATTGGTACCCGGCGCGGCGTGGTCCTCGTCGACCACGGCGCCGTTGGTCAGATCCACCGCCGCGACCTCGCCGGGCGTCGACTGAATCACGACGGCGTAGAGGTGGTACTCCTGCGCTGCCCCGTTGCCGCCCACGGCGACGATGGTGCACGTGTCGCGATCGACCGGCTCGAGCGCCGACGCCTGCAGCGGGTTGCCGTTCTGGTCGTTCACGTGGATGCAGACGACGTCCATCTTCGTCGCCTGCTGGAACGTGCGCACCGGCACGTTGACGGGCGTCTGCGAGCAGCTGGTCACCGCTGCCGACACCCCCGCCACCACTGCGATTGCGGCCGCCGCCGCCACGAGCACCGGCGCGCGCCTCAAAGGAAGCTCCCGCTGTTGTTGTTGTTGGCCTGTCCCTTCGGGATCGTCGGGACGCCCAGGTTGAAGACGACCTGCTGATAGGTGCCCGTGAAGGCGCTGTCGTCGAGATCGATCATCTGCACGTAGCTCTGCGTGAAGATGCCGACGTACGCGAAGCGATACCGGTGAGGGTCGGCGGAGGCGAGCGGCGGCACCTGCTTGTGCGTCGCGATGTCCGTCATGGAAGGAGCGTTCGTGTTGCCGGCGGCGACCGCCTGGTCGCCGAAGGGATCGAACGCCAGCGAGTACGGGTTCTGCCCGACGTACACGGTCGCCTCGACGACGGGCGGCACGAGCTCCGGATTGATCACCTCGATGGCGCCCGTGTCGAAGAGCGTCACGAAGATGCGCGGCTCGTAGTGGGCGCCGGTGGTGTCCTGGATGATGATCGGCGCGAGGTACACCTTCGACGGCCCGGCGGGCAGGGGGATGTTGCCGAGGAACGCGAGGGCGTCCGGATCGTACTCGCCACCGCCCGTGTAGAGCCCGAGATCGGCGTAGACGACGGACGGGGGCGTGCGGCTGGCGATGAAGACCCGGGCCGGCAGGCGCCCGCACTGGAGGCGCTGGTCCTGCGTCGTCGCGCTCGCCGCGCACCGGTATCGCGGCGTCGGATCGATCGCCAGGCCGCGGAAATCGGCGCCGATGTTCGTCGGGATCGAAACGGCGCGTTCGCGGACGAGGAAGGGCCGATACGTCGACGAGCCCGATCCGGACTGGTCGTCGTCGTAGTAGCGGAGCAGATCCACCTCGGCGGCGCCCACGAACGTCTCCAGGAACGCCGGGCGAATGCAGTACTCGCGATCGCTGACGTCCTGGCACCGCACCACGGCGTTGGGATCGTGAGGAACGGACGCCATCCCGATTCCCCCCGAGGGCAGGTTCTCCACGACGAACTGCATCGTGGGCACGCTCTTGGTGAAAGAGGACGTCGTCGTGAGCAGGGACGATTTCGTGTCCGTCTCGCTGGTGACTGCGAGGGACGCCTTGTCCTCGCTGATCGCCATGCCGTACGGCTCACCGGGCATGGTGAGCTGGCGGGTGTTGCCGGGCGAATTCGGATCGTTCCCCGTCTGGTGCAGGGCGTCGCAGCGGTTGTCGCTTCCACGGCCGCACGAGATCGAAGAGGTCGTGCCCTTGAAGGAGCCGACGTCCGCCCACGTGACCGTCGAGTTGCCGGCCATCGGCGCGAAGAGCCGCAGGCTGCAGTTGCCCGGGCAGCCGGCCCCGGGAAGATCGCCGACCTGAAGGTCCTCCGCGAACGCGCCGACGATGGCCGAGTCGAGGACGTACTGCGTGGAGTCGACGGGGGGAGCGCAGTTGGCGCCGACGTGCACCCCGAGCTGGTTGCCGATGCTCTGCGGCGCGGACTGCATGCAGTTGGGAACGAAGTTCACGTGGTCGCGCTTCAGGCTCGCGGGAGGCGTCTTCGCTCCGGAAGCGTTGGCCTTCACCAGGTCCGCCGTGGTTTGACGGATGCGGGCGAGGTCGTAGCTCTGCAGCGTCCCGCCGTTCCACTGCAGGTCGAAGTCCGAGTTGACCGCGTACAGGAACTTCCCGTCCGGCGAGACCGCGAGGCCCGTCGGGAAGTAGAAGCTCTTCATGGGCGGCTGAGTGCCCTGCCCTGCCGTGAAGCAGCCGGACGCCACCGAGGCGGCGAGGCCGGCCGCGGGTAGGACCAGCCAGCGGACCATCCTCCTGGCCCGCAGGACAAGCGCAAGCGCCATGACGCGGCGAGCCTAGTCAGCGCGAGCGTGTGTGTCGAGGAGTGACCTCACCCCATCAGATCGATGATGACCACCCCGCGCTCGCCCTTCTCCTCCGGAGCGCTCGGCGACCGGGGGGCCGGCCGATCCGCAGGGATCTCGAGCTGCGGTTGCTCCTGGCGAGCCCGCTCTTCCTCTTCCCGCCGCCGGATCTGCTCGATGATGAACGGAGGCAGCATGAACTCCTCCTAGGGCAAGCGTCTCTCGGATTCTACGCGTTCGGCGCGCTACGTAGCAAAAAGTAGCAACGCAGGTGCCAGGGTCAAGGCAAACACGCCTCGTCCAATGCTACCGTGACGCAGTGTTCCGTGCGTCGGTCCCGTTGCTGTGGCGGGGCCCCTACCCCGCCACTCTGCTCGCCGGGGTCGTCGCGCTCCTCATCGCATATGGCGGCGTCGCAACGGCGACTCCCCTCGATCCGAAGGGGCAGGACTGGGAGGGGTACTCCCAGCTCGTCCAGATGGCCCGGGACGAGCTCGGGCCGACACACGCGCCCGCGGCCGTGGTCGTGCTCACTCCGGCCACGCTCGATTACCACAAGCTCGACCGGACCGACGGCGTCGTCATCATCCATCCGGAGAACGCGCTCGACGTCGACGAGCTCTCGGCCTTCATGCGCGCCGGCGGGCGGATCGTGCTGCTCGACGACTACGGGACCGGCGACGCGCTCCTCGCACGATTCGGCATCCGGCGCGTCCCGCTTCCGCAGCGACCCCTGGCGATGCTCCGCGGCAACCCCGCCCTCGCGATCGCCGAGGGAGCGAGCGCTCACGCGACCGTGCGCGACATCGGCCGCGTCGTCACCAATCATGCGACGGGGCTCGAGCACAAAGCGCTCTCGCCGGTGCTCGTGGTGCGAGGCGACGGCGAGCCGGACGTGCTCGTCGGCGTCGCCGGAGCGGTGGGACAGGGCCGGCTCATGGCGATCGGGGACTCGTCCGTCCTCATGAACTCGATGCTCCGCTACCCGGGGAACCACGCGCTCGCGACGTCCGTCATCCGTTACTCGCTGGAGGACGACGTTTGGGGGAAGCGAGGCGGGAAGCTCTACATCGTGGCCAACGACTTCGGTCAGACGGGCAGCTACCAGGGCGGGGGGGCGGACGAATCGCAGCTCGACGACGCGAGGCGCGCCTTCGAGGAGGCGGTCGAGACGCTCCGTCATGGAGGCATGCCCCCGCTCGCCGCGTACCTGCTGGCGCTGGCGGTGGGGCTCGGCGTCATCGTCTGGACCAGCGTCCGCGCGGGACGCACGCATCGGTCGGCGACTCCGCGCTTCATGCGGCCGGTGCCCGGGGTGGCTCAGGGAGGAGTCGCCGGGCACGCGGCGGTGCTCGCGGCGCCGGGGACGCGTCGGGCGCTGGCGCTCGTGGAGATGAAGAGCGCCCTCGAGGAGGACCTCACGATGCGACTCGGGCTCGACCGGGTGCCATCGGCCGAGGAGCTCGCGGCCAAGGCGCACGCGGCCGGCCTGCTCGACGAGCAGCAGAGCCGGTCTCTCGTGCGCGTTCTGGGGACGCTGGCTCGCGTGGAGATCTCGCTTCAGACGCTCCAGGCGAGCGCCCAGGGAGGCGCGTGGCCCGTCGGCGGCATGGCGTCGGGGCGTGTGCGCGACGCCGACGTATTCGCCATCGCCGCTCGCGTGCGCGAGCTGCGCGAGGCCGTCATGGTACATTCGAACCAGCAGCCGTGACCGCAGCCGCCACGAACGAGATCGCTGCCGCGCGCGAACGCATCGACGACGTGCGGCGCGAGGTGGCGCGCGTCTACGTCGGGTCGTCGCGCCCGGTGGACACCATGATCGTGGCGCTGCTCGCGCGAGGACACGCGCTGCTCGAGGGCGTGCCGGGAGTCGCCAAGACGACCCTGGTGAAGGCCTTCGCCACGGCGCTCGGCTGCAGCGCGCGGCGCATCCAGTTCACGCCGGACCTTCTGCCGGCGGACATCACGGGGACCTACGTGCTCTCGCCCAAGGACGGCACCTTCGCCCTGCGCGCGGGACCCGTCTTCGCGAACGTCGTGCTCGCCGACGAGATCAACCGCGCCCCGGCGAAGACCCAGAGCGCGCTGCTCGAGGCGATGCAGGAGCGCCAGGTCACGATCGAGGGCGACCGCTTCGAGCTCCCGCTCCCGTTCCTCGTGCTCGCGACGCAGAACCCCATCGACCTCGAGGGCACCTACCCGCTGCCCGAGGCGCAGATCGACCGGTTCCTGGTGCGCGTGTCGATGGGTTACCCGGCCGCGCGCGAGGAAGCGCAGATGCTCAAGACGCACGGATTCGACGCCCCGGTGGCTCGCCCCGTGCTCGACGCGCGCGACGTCGTGCAGCTCCAGGCCATCGCGGCGCGCGTGTACATGGAGGACGACCTCCTCGACTACGCCGTCGCCATCACGTCCTTCACGCGCGGCCATCCGCGCGTCGCTCTCGGCGCGAGCCCGCGCGCCACGCTCGCGCTCGTCCAGGCGGCCAAGGCGTGGGCGATGATCGGGGGTCGCCCGTTCGTCGCCCCGGACGACGTGCGCGCCGTCGCGCAGAGCGTCCTCGCACACCGTCTCGTGATGACCGCCGACGCGGAGGCCGAACCGAAGGCCCGCGAACGCGTGGTCGACGAAGCGCTGACGAAGGTCGGCTACCGCCGCGGCATGCGCGCCGTCTGACCCACCGGTGACTCAGCGGCCGTGCATGCGTGCCTGCGCGAGGCGGGCGATGGTGTACTGGCCGTGCGCCTTGTTGCCGGCGGACACCTTCGCGTAGGCGGCCTTCGCTTCGTCGGGCAGTCCGAGCTGCTCGGCGATGCGGCCGAGGACGTACCAGTCTCCGTCGGTCGGCGTCTCGTCCTTGCGGAGCTCGAGGGACTTCTCGAAGCGCTCGTGCGCGTCGGCCGTGTGGCCGAGCGCGATGTCGACCGCCGCCAGGGTGTTCAGGTACTTGGCCTCGCCCGGCTCGGCGTTCACCGCTTTCAGCGCGTACTCCAGGTCCTTCTCGGTCGGGCCCAGGTAGAGGCTGCGCCACGCTTGCTGGTTGTAGGCCCACGCTCCGCCCTTGCCGGTCGCGATCCATCGCTCGCCGACGGCGTGCGCCTCCTTGAAGTGCCCGAGACGATCCTCGGCATCGGCGAGGTCCCACAGGCGCTGCGGATCGTTGGGAGCCTTCGCGAGCCACGCCGCGGACTCGTCGCGGAGCTGCTGGAAGCGGCCGAGCCCCGCGAGGGCGCCTCGCTCGAGGAGCCATGCCGACTCGGACGTCGGGACGTCCTTGCGGAGCTGCGTGGCGGCGGTGAGCAGGTCGGCCTCGTGGCCGTTGCCGGCGTAGGAGAGCGCCATCGCGTGATCGATCGCCGTCAGGCGGTCGCCCGAGGCCTTCGCGCGAGCGGCGTTCAGGGTGGACGCCGTCAGATCCGAGCGTCCCCTCGCGGCGCACAGCGCGGCGGCCGCGAGCTCCACGTCGCCCTTCTCATCGGTCCAGATCCCGAGGAACGGGGCGTCACGAAGCGGGTCGTCCCCACCCGACGGCGTCACGAGCTCTCGGGCCCACGTCAGCCACTTCGCGGCAGCCACCTTGCGACCCGCGCGCTGCATCGTCAGCGCCTCGCACCCCATGTCGGGCGGGGAGAACGACGTGGTGCGCAGCTGGTACGCGCTGCCCTCGCGCACGACGAAGAAGCTGAACTTGGACTCGCCCATGGTCACGCCCACGCGGTACCCGAGCGCGTCGCTGCCCTCCGTCTTGAAGTCCATCTGGGCGGCCACGATGTCGGCCAGGGCCTCGCGCGGCACGTCCTGCGCGTTCGACGGCGAGATGCCCATGCCGTCGCAGAACGCGGCGAAGAGCGAGTCGCCGGAGGGATCCGTGTCGCGCTTCGAGACCACGGCCTTGAGGTCGTCCTTCATGCTCGGCGCGCGCAAGGTGCAGATCGCGAGCACCTTGCGCACCACGTCCTCCGGCCTGGCGACGGGCAACTTCACCGGGTCGACCGGCCTGGACTTTCCGATCACCTCGACCCGGTGCCGCAGGTTGGCGTCGCTCGAACCCGCAGCCGCCGCCGACAGCATGGTCGTCGCCTCGGGGTAGCGCCGGAGCGCGATGAAGATGTCGGCCGCCCCCTCGAGCACCGTGGCCCGCTGCGATCCGGGTGTCGACAGCCGCTCGGCTTCCGACAGCGCCGCGTTCGCGCCCTTGAGCATGCCCGCCGAGACGATCGCCGGGATCATCGGCGCCTTCTTCGCATCCATCTTCGCGATGCGTGCGTGCACCTCGTCGAAGTGACCGGCGTACGTGAGGTCGAAGAGCGCGTTGTACATCCAGTCGCCCTTCTCGTAGGCGGCGAGCTTCTCTGGATCGAGCCCGTCCAGGATCTTCGCCGCGTCCTCGAGATTGCTTCCCGCCTGGTAGCGGTGTCCCGCCGGGTTGTACTCGTAGATCGCGGCGAGCTGCGTCGCGGCGTAGATGCTCGTGGGATCGACGCGAAGCGACTGGCGGAATGCCGCGATGGCGCCCTCGCGATCCCAGCCCGCCTTGTGCCAGCGGCCGAGCGGATCGGTCAGGCGGATGTAGCCGGCGTAGTTCCAGAGCTCGAGATCGTCCGGAGCGATCCGCGTGGCGTCGTCGGCCAGCTTGCGCGCGGTGGTGCCGAAGCCCAGCTCGAGGAGCGCCTGCGCGAGGCGCATCTTGGGCGCCGCCTGGTCGGGCTGCGCCTGGACGTCGCGGCGGTACGCGTCGAGCTCCTTCTCGAACTCGCGCGCCTTGTGCAGCTTCTGCCCCTGGTGCTCGAAGGAGAGGACCGGCACCGACGTGGAGCCGTAGGTCTCGTACGCCCTGCGGAACGCGTTGACCTCGTCGGCCGTCCACAGGGCCTTGGGCAGCACGAAGCGGTAGCGGGCGACGACGACGCCGTCGGAGCGCCGCTCGAGCTTGCGCGTGAGCATCGCCGGGCCCATGGGCACGTCGGTCACGTCCGGCTTGCTCTCGTCGTCGAGCACGAACCCGGCGGGCGGGTGGATCTCGTAGACGATCTCGGCCTGATAGGGCACCCCCAGCGCAAAGGGCGTCTGGCGATCGTCCCCGTCGCTGAGCGCTCTCGGAATCCACGAGAAGATGGGCGACGGCGTGGCGTTGACCGTGGACGAGAGCAGGCTGGAGGTCGAGATCTGCGCGTTCTTCGCCTCGACGACCATGCGGAACTGCGCCGACAGGTCCTCCACCTTCTCCATCTGGAGCGCGCCCGGCTCGGCGGAGTCGTACGTCTTGGCGACGTAGTCCTTGAGCCACTTGTCCTTGTCCTTCGTGCTCACGTCGAAGGCGTCGCGCATGCCGCGCTCGAGCGATCCGGTCGCCGACGACGTCTCGAGGATGCGCGCGCCGCCTTCGGGGGGCAGGAAGACCTGGCGGATCTCGCGGTACGTGTTCAGCGTGTCCGACGGACCCGGCGTCCGCACGAGGCCCGTCGTGCCCTCGTCCACGACGAGCGCGTAGCGGTTCTGGTCCTGCGCCGGGATCTCTCCGGCGCGCGCGCGCGTGGAGGTCGGGTCGATCCAGATCGCGTCCTTGCCCGGCACGACCACGATCGCGTGGTCGAAGACGTTGAGCGCCGGCAGGCTCGCGTCGATGTCCTCGCCGTAGCCCGCGTCCACCAGCGCCACGCGCGCCGGCATGCCCGCCGCGCGCAGCAGGGCCACGAGCAGCACCGCCTGGTCCTTGCAGTCGCCGTAGCCGTTCTTCAGCGTCTCGGTCGGCCCGCGCGGGACGATGCCCGACTCGCCGAACTCGATGCCGACGTAGCGCACGCGGTCGCGCAACCATGCGAGGAGCTTCTGCGCCTTGTCGACCGGCGCGTCCGAGGACTTCACGACTCCGGCGACCGCGCCGTCGAGGTTCGCGCCTGCGGATTTCTCGGCCACGAGCTTGGCGTAGGTCTTCGCGATGCTCGCCCAGTCGGTGCCGGTCGTGAACCCGACGTGCGGCCACTCGACGACGTTGGAGGGCTCGTTCTCCTCCACGTCCTTGATGGCCCCGTACGGTCCGCCGGAGAACGTCACGACGCGGCGCCCTCCGGAGCGCACGTCCGTCGTCTTCACCTGAGCGTCGCGCACCTCGAAGTGGATGGGCATCGACTCCGGCATGTCGAGCACCAGCTCGACCTTCGTGCGTGGAACGCCGACCTGGAAGTTGATCGTGTGCGCCTCGGCGCCCCCCACGAAGGGCCGGTTCGTCTTCGTGACGGTCGTCTCGTCCACGACCGAGCCCACGCCGACGTTGGGCAGCGGCCCGCGCAGGACCTTCTCGTCCCCGTACATCTCCGGGGCCTCCGGGTACGCCGCGGCCTCCGAGAGCGCTCCTGGCTCCAGGTGGCTCACCTTTCCGTCGGCCGACGTGACGGTGGCCTCGATGCTGGGCCGCTCCATGTGCCAGGGCGCCCAGCTCGCCTCCGTGGCGCCCCACGCGTCGACCGCGTCTTGCGCGAGCACCTTGTACGTGTCGTGCACGGTGCTCGTGTACGTTCCGTCGGCGTTGAACCGGTACTCGGCGCGGAAGAGGGACACGTCGACGACCGAGGCGTCGTCGCTCGCCACGCGCTTGACCGAGGCCAGCGGGGGGTAGCTCGCCTCGGGGGTGTGCCTGCAGGCGCCGAGGAGCAGGGGAACGAGCAGGGCCAGACGACGGCGCATACGGTGTCTCCGTCGTACGAGCCTACGCCTTCCGTTCTCCCCTTCGGGTAGAGTGGTTTGGCTGGGAGGCAGCGCAATGCTTGCAAGACTCGGGTGGAGGGTCGGGGGGACGTCTGCTCTTGGACTGCTCGTGCTGGTCGGAGCGTGCGCCGTCGAGCCGTCGACGCAAGATGCAGCCGAATCGGCGGACGCGGGCGTAGTGGCGAAGGCCCCCGCGCTGCCCCCTGCGCCGATCACTCCCCTCACGCCGCCCGCGATGCCTCGTGATCCCGCGCGCGAGGTCGAGCGCGGGGAGCTCGCGCGCGAGATCGATCCGATGGCGGGTCAGCCGCTCGTCCAGCCGTTCCACGGTCAGCTCTGGCAGGACCCCGACGCGCCGAAGGACGCCATCGTCCCCGACGCCGTGTGCACGCTGAAGTACTACGGCGGGCCACTGCTGCAGAACGCGCAGATCTACATGGTCAACTGGGGCGCAAACGTCGAGTCGGCGATCACGACGACGATGCCCAACTTCTACAACGACGTCGTCCAGAGCACGTACTGGGACTGGCTCGCCGAGTACAACAGCATGGGCCTCGCCGGGACGACCACCAACCAGGGCATCTCGCGCGGCACGTACGCGGGGGCCCGCACGATCACGCCGTCGATGGGAGACTGCACCACCGGCACCGAACCGGGGTGCACCATCTTCGACTCGGATATCCAGACGGAGTTGAACGCGCAGATCACGGCTGGCCAACTGCCCGCCCCGGCCGCGGGGTGCGACGGCCAGGACATGACGATCTACATGATCAACTTCAACCCGCTGGTGACCCTGTTCGATCCCAGCGGGAACCCGTCGTGCAACCCGGCCAATGGCACGACCACGCAGGCCTTCTGCGCCTACCACGGCACCGCCACCCGCTCGACCGGGAACTACGCCTACGGCGTCATCCCGAGCATGGTCTCGGGCCCGTGTGCGAACGCCGGCTGCGGAGCCGCGGGCGGCATCAACAACGAGACGGCCGTCACGTCGCACGAGCTCGCGGAGGCGGCGACCGACACGGACGTGGGGCTCGCCACCACGTTCGGCCCACCGCTCGCGTGGTACGCCAACGCGACGAACTGCGGCGAGATCGGTGACATCTGCAACGGCCAGCAGGCGACCATCACCGTCGGGGGCGCGACCTGGACGGTCCAGAAGCTGTACGACAACGCGAGCCACTCGTGCATCACGGGCAAGACGAGTTTGCCCATCTGCACCACCACGGGTGGCACGGGCTGCCGCAAGTGCGCGTGCTCCGACGACGCCGCGTACATCGTCGGCAACCTCGGGCCGGGCCCCATCGCGTGCACGGGGGGCACGGCGTGGTGCTCGACGGAGACGACCGACGTCAAGGGCGGCCTCTGCGTCCAGTGCACGCAGACGTCCCAATGCCCGACGGGGGACGCGTGCCTCCGCAGTACGACGTCGACCGACGACACGTGCGTCACGTGCATCACGACGTGTCCCGCGCCTGACAACTGCGGGACGATCTCCAACGGCTGCGGCGGCACGATCAACTGCGGCAGCTGCACGGGGTCCAACACCTGCGGCGGCGGCGGGACGCCCAACGTCTGCGGATGCACCCCCATCACGACCTGCCCGGCGCCCGACAACTGCGGCACCATCTCCAACGGTTGCGGCGGCACCATCAACTGCGGAACTTGCACCGGCACCAACACCTGCGGTGGCGGCGGCACGCCCAACGTCTGCGGATGCACCCCCATCACGACCTGCCCGGCGCCCGACAACTGCGGCACCATCTCCAACGGTTGCGGCGGCACGGTCAACTGCGGCACCTGCACCGGCACCAACACCTGCGGCGGTGGAGGGACGCCCAACGTCTGCGGATGCACCCCCATC